>NZ_JBFTZP010000011.1:0-111441 GCF_056406735.1 Allobosea sp. P1_B10
GCATCTGGAAATCCGTCAAATACGAGGAGGTCTACCTGCGAGCCTACGCCAGCGTGTCCGACGCGCGCGCCTCGATCGGCCGGTATCTCGCCTTCTACAACGGCAGGAGACCTCATCAGAGCCTGGCACGGCAGACGCCCGATCAGGTCTACTTCAACCCGCTGCAGCCAATCCCGGTTGCAGCATAACAAGGGCCGAAATCCACCTAACCACAGCCCGCAAACTGTTCAGACAAACCGAGCCAGCTCTCTATCCATCTGGCTGGCCTGACAACTCCCACCCTCATCGTTCAGGGCACGCGTGATGCCTTCGGGTCGCGGGAAGAGGTCGCTACCTACGATCTGTCACCTGCCATCGATTTTCTATAGCTTGAGGATGGCGACCATGATCTTAGGCCTCGCAAGGCGCTGACAGGCCTTTCTCCAGCAGACCATCTCAAGACTTTGAGTACGACTGTTGCGACATGGGCGGGTCGGCTTAAGGGGCTGCGCGGCACGTGAGAGCAGCAAGCTTCAACGTCAATGGCATCGAGGACACCTACATTCCTCCACCACGTATATCGGCAGGGGCGGTCTTTTATCGCTTCAGGCCTGCCTCGCCCTGAGTGATGAGACGTGCGCTGCGCTGGTCGCGCGCATGGATCCATAGCCAACTTAAGGCGACGCTGAGGCGATTACGTACGCCGATCAAGAAATAGATGTGGGCCAAGCCCCAGATCCACCAGGCAAGCGCGCCACGCAGCTTGATCCAACCAAAATCGACAATCGCCAGCCGCTTACCCATGGTAGCGAGGCTGCCGTCAGGTTTATACCGGAAGCGCCTGACGCCATTCTGCTGGCTCAGTCGGGCGCGGATCGTCGCTGCGACATGTCTTCCCTGCTGCTTTGCGGCAGGAGCTATGCCAGGCACAGGGGAACCCTCTTGATCGAAGACCGCTGCCGTGTCACCGATCACGAATATCTCCGGGTGGTCGGGAACCGTAAGATCTGGTTCAACGATTACGCGGCCGGCACGGTCGGCCGAAATGCCAAGCCATTGTGCTGCCGGAGAGGCCTGGACCCCGGCTGCCCAGATGACGGTTGCGGCAGGCAGTAGGTTGCCTCCGAAGACAACACCTTCTGCCGAGCATGCGGTGACGGGACGGCCAAGCACAACCTCAACGCCAATCGATTCCAAAGAACGTTGCGCATAGGTAGACAGGTCGTCAGCGAAGCCGGCGAGTACACGAGGGCCGCCCTCGATCAAGACAACGCGGGCCTGACGCGTGTCGATGTTGCGGAAATCGCCCGGTAGTGTCGCGCGGGCCAACTCAGCTATGGTCCCAGCGAGTTCCACACCGGTCGGCCCAGCACCAATGATGACGAAGGTCAGTAGAGCTGAGCGACGCTGTTCGTCCCGCTCGCGCTCAGCCTGCTCGAAGGCAAGGAGGATGCGGCGTCTCACCGTTGTTGCATCTTCGAGCGTCTTGAGCCCCGGTGCGAACGGCTCCCAGTCATCATGGCCGAAATAGGCGTGACGCGCCCCGGTCGCGATTACCAAGGTGTCATAATTCACCGTCGACCCATCTTCGAGCCGCACGCTACGCATATCGCGGTCAATCCCCATCACGGTGGCAAGCAGCGTCGTGACCTCAGGACGCCTACGAAGCAAATGGCGGATCGGCCAAGCGATTTCGGATGTGGCCAACGAAGCCGTCGCAACTTGATAGAGCAAGGGCTGGAACAAATGATGGTTGCGCCTGTCGACGAGCGTGATCCGCAACGGTGAGCGGGCAAGGCGGTGCACGACCTCCAGTCCGCCGAACCCTGCCCCGATAACGATGAGATGATGCGGCGTACCCGGTATGCTCACCGACATCATGAGCTTCCTTTCGGGACCTGGCTTTGAGCGAGGCGGATTGGGCCTGAGAACACGCGAACCAGTAGGCGATGCAACGAAACAGGCCGAATTGGCGAGCAACTACTAGGCGGAGCGGACCAAAGGTCACGCTACCCCCCCGCTAGCAATAGCGGGCCGATCCTTTTGACGGCCAACTTCAGCTGCCAGGGCCTGGTAGTCCAGGGCCTGAGCATCGTTTCGGAGCGCCATGCGCACGAAGCGGATCGGAAACATCACCGCCTCGGCGTTCGCGTCGCTAAGCCGGGTTTCGCGCACCGACGCCCCTTCTTCAGCCCGGCTCAACATTCCAGCGATCGATGCTTCGCTGAGAGCGCCCTGAGATTTGAGCTCTGCGCAGAGCGCCGCCAGGACAAGAAGAAGGCCTTCCATCTGAAGATTGGCAGTATTCATATTGATTTTCCTCGACGATGTTTGAGCGATATCTGATCAACCAGTCCCAGCTTCGACGTCTTTCTCACTGAGCGCACGGTTGAGGTAAAATTTCTAAGCTGGCCTCGTTGTGGGCTGTTGCTGATGCCCCATGCGTGGGCCGCCATTGCTAACGCTCGTATTTCTCGCGCGGCGGGTGAACCTACGGGGACACCTGACAAGCTTTCCAAGCGGGCCATAGCAGCCTGATAAGCTTCAAAACTATCAATCGTCGGAATATTCATTGTGGCTCCCAGTGCCCCGGGACATTAGCCGGGGACTTGGCCGATCTTGACTATAGCGTAGACGGGTGCGGTAGTTTTCCTGCTCACCCCCGGCCTCGGTGCCTACGGCGGCGTTCTGGTCGCCATCTCGTCGAAAAGCACCTCGTGCTCGGTGTCTTCTTTCATGGCTTTGGATAGTTCGTCACCACTGAGGCGCCTTCCACCGTAATTCACCTCGAACGCGCGAGCGAACCGCTCTTCGTCGAATGCGGCGCGAACTCGGAAGCGACCTCTGTCCTCAAAGGCAGTGAGTTGGCAGCACATCTCCCATTCACTGAGCCACTCGGTCATGGCCACCAGCGCTTGTTCATGGCTCCCGAGCTCAATGTCCAGGTGAACTTGGAATCGGTAGCCGTATGAAGGCGCTTTCATTGCGACACCTCCCTGAGCGTTACCGTTCATCGTTGGCCGCTCAACCTGAGCAACATACGCCCTGAAGTCCAGCGTCTGGCCCGAGGAGGGCGAAGTCGCGGCGGCTTCGAGACGGAAATGCAACCTTTAGGCCGGCAACCTTGGCCTGACATTCCTTCGGAGATTGAAATGCCCGGCGAAATCTACCAGCTCGTCTATCGTTCCATTTATCGGTCGGGGCGAATTGATAATATGCTGCAAGCGCTCCGCGAAATCGTCAAATCCTCCAGCCGAAATAACGCCAAGCTTGGCATCACCGGCTACCTTGTCTTCGATGGCGACACTTTCCTTCAGATATTGGAAGGGCCCCGCACCGAAGTCGTGAGCACGTTCTCCCGAATCGAGAACGACCTTCTGCACCGAGACGCTGTCGTCATTCAATCGCGGACAGTCGAACAGCGCGATTTCGCAGCCTGGGCGATGGGCGGAGTTCTGAGAACGACGGCAATCCCTGCCGACCTGTCGGGGCAGGAGGCAGTTGAGTTCGCGAAGGCTCTGGAGTCGGAAAGGCCAATGCAGCCTAGCTAAATAGAGAACAAGGCCGGTAGCGGCCAGCTTGTTCGTCTCTGAGCTAACTGATCGCACGGGCGCCAACGTCTACCTGCAAGGGGCCGGGCGGCGCTCGATCGACGAGGCCGCGCTTTCGGCAGGTGTGAGGCCTTCGTCGACCGATGAATGGCCATTCGAGAATAGTTAGAATTTGAGCTGAGGTCGTACTGGTATCGCAACGGCTATGTCTCATAGCCAGCTACCATGCCAGCCCAACCTCCCAGCATTCGACGCCACGTCCGCCGAGCGACGATTGAGCTTGCCGAACTGCGCGCGCGTGACGAGCCGAGGCTGTATCACTGCATCATCAGGGACATTTCGCCAGGGGGGGCCAGGCTCCGCGTGCCGCTGGATTTTCCAAAGCACGGCGAGTTCAATCTAATCGCCAAGGCAGTCGGCATCGATGGCCCAGTTCGGATCATCTGGCGGGCAGAGCACTCAATCGGTGTTTCGTTCGTCAGTGATTACGGGCTCCCATTGCACACCCAGCGAACGCGGTACGCCGCTGACGGCGCTGCCTTCGCAACATCCTCCCCCTGCCTGCCGACCCTCGCGCCAGCGCCCCCCGCAGGTCGACCTAGGGGGAACGGCTAGCTGCCGGCGAGACACTCCGCTCAATGGAGGACCATGCGTCAAGACGGGCTCCATCGGGCGGGCACCAACCGGCGGACTTTCGGTATTCCTGCTGCTGACGGGAATGAGGCTTTCAAGCGTCACACTTCGCCGGCTAGCGTAGAAGCCCTTCTGCCGCGAAAGCGTCCCATCCCTCCAACGGCGTCCGCGCAGCATCCTCTTCATTCTCAGAATCAACGCTCATCGACCGGGCTTTTTCTGCTCTTTTCAATGCCGCTTTGCCTGCCGCTCGACGCCGACTTTCGGCAGCTGCCTGCGCATCTTCATCTCTCCAGAGCGCCGGTAGGTCGCCGTCGAGAACATCCTCGATATGCCGGGGATCGAAGATATGGAACGTGACGGCTTTCGACCGGCCGCGCATCTTTACCGTCCGCGTCCCAGCGCTGCGTAGTCGACCAGCTTTCATCCACTTGTGACGCTCGCGGGATGAGATCGACAGTATGTCCTCCACCTCGCGAGGGAGCACGGGCAGCTGTCCAACTCCCTCCAGTATCTCATTGATTCTTGCGGAGGCCGCTTGGAATTCGCCAGCTGCGCTCTCCGACATACGCAATTCGACACTCCCATTGGCAACTGAGACCGCTTTTTTAGCGGCCGCTGGCATGCGGCGCCGGAGTTCACGCTCAATACCGGTGGCCCTCACCGAAGAACCAAGGGTTGCTGAGGATGGCAGCGTCCAGTCGGCAACCCTAGATCCACCCGACGCCTTCTTTTGCTGATGTTGCATCCGATCGAACTCTCGTGATGGCTCGATTTAACTCCCGAAGCCGTCAGGGGGATCCGCCGGGCAAGGCCTCAAATCACGCACTAGTTGTTGGCTTGTTCATTTCTGAGCCGGACCTTACCCAATGTGTCGCCTTGCGCCGACGTAGCCCCAAATGAACTTCTCCCCAGATTCGCTCGTTAGAGAGCGGGGTCAATGGAGCGGCAGAGATGGCGACGCGAACTTTCACGGTTTTGGTCACGGCAGGATTGCTGGGAACGGGCGGCCATGCGCAAGCGGGATTTCTTGATGATTTCGCACGGGCCTTCCTGGCGGCTCCGGCCTCAAGACATATAGTGGAGTACGACCCGTTAGAAATGACGGTTAGGAAAGCACGCCGCCGACCAACGCGGTCTATCGAGATATCGTCTCGTCCCGCGCCGATCGTGAAGCTCGATCCCGTCACCGATCCCGGATGGTATCTCCGGGATCCAACCCTGCGGCGTGGGGATATCGTGGTTACGGGAAGCGGCGTGTTGGTTTACCGCGGGCGCGACAGCGATGACATCCACCGGAACGACTTTGCCGAACTCAGCGGTGGCAAGGCCGGGTCGAAGAACTGGAAATATCAACTGAAGACCGCAGCCCAAAGTGGCCGCAGCTTCTTTGCCTCCACCGCACGAGCAAAAACGGTTGAAGCAACGGCCTATTAGCCGCAGGCCGAGTGGCGCCAAGTTCGCAGGTCCAGCCATCCCTATCGGCACGCGCCGCGCCAACGCAGCGGATAAAGCACGGGTGAACTCTAACCTTCGTAGCGACGTGTGGAACAGGAATGGAGCGGGGCGGTTGCAGCGACACGAGCGTCGCGAAGCGCGACGGCCGAATCCAGATTCGGAGGAAGTGTCATGGAAAACGGCAGCGGTACATCAACTGCGACCGGCTTCAAAGCGATGTCGCAAAACGCCGAGACAGGCGAACGCGGCGACCAGCAAAACAATGAGGGCAATACCGGCGTCGCGGCCAGCCTGAAGGCGTACGGTGTTGACACCGACCAGATGACTGAAGCGGCTGGAGAACAGGTATCCGAACTTCAACGACTAATCTTGGATGAGGTCAAAGCCCGTCCGCTTCGCGCTCTAGGATGGGCGGCGGCAGCTGGCGTCATCTTCGGTTTCTGGGCAGCGAAGTAAGTCGTGGGCGGGTTGTTCGCATATTTCGTTGCTGAAGCGACGACAGCAATCAAGCGCAAAGCCACCGTCTACGGCCTCATGGCTGTAGCCGGATTGCTTATGATTTTCGCCGGAGGTTACGTACTGAATGCCGGTTACGTGATGCTCGCGTTTCGCTTAGGGCCCACTTCCGCCAGTTTGATTGTTGCAGGCGGCTTGATCGTTTTGTCAGTTTTTGCGGGGGTTGCTGCGTCAATCATCGGAAAGCGTCCGGTTCGCTCGGCGAAGGTCGCGATCCAGTCCTCGCCGTTCAGTCATCCGCCCCATCGCGCGCCCTATTCGCAACAGCGAATAGTGGCAATTGGGGCTGGAGCGGCGGGCGCACTTAGCGCTGCCATTGTATTAGCTCGCTTCCAGGGCCTCCGAAGCTTTTTACGAGGTAAGCCTGCCTCAAGACCTCTTTCCTCACCCGAGGCTTCGCCGGAGCCACGTGGAAGCAGGCGAGCCTAAAAACCCGGCGCTTGGGAGATTGGTCATGGCCGAAAAAGGTGAGAAAACTGCTGGTCAGGCGCGTCGCGCGAGCGACAGTCGCCCAAGGCCCGGCTCAGGTACTCCGTCCACAGATCACACCGGATCAAACACTGGCAAATCGTCAGCAAAGGTGACAACGGGCGATCCGAAGCCGTCGAGCTCGCCTAGCGCTCTCCAGCCTGGGCGCGCAACGAAGAAGTAGCTACGCTCCATGTTCTGCATCGACGGTACGTCAAGCTCGGTACTCCGCAAGGGGACCGGGCTTTAGCTGCTCGCCAACGCGCCTAAAGCGCAAGGACAGTTTCAGAGAGGGAATTAGCCCTGAGGCGCCCCTTCGGATCCGGGGTCGCGATTACGGGCCACCCATTGCGCCTCGGTAAGGTTCGGGCGCAGTTCTTCGGGCCATCCGCCCAGTCTCCGTTCTAGCTGGCGAGCCAATTACCATCGAGACAGCGTGCGTTCACTCACCGTGTATTTGATTCTTCCCGCCTGGCTCATGACCTTCAAGTCGGGACAGGCGGCGGCTTAGCTCTCGGCTCAAGCCGCAGCTCTCGTCTCACCGGGCTGCACAATCACCGACGCCGGCGATGCCAACGGCGTCGAGTTGGGCGACGGTGTTGGGGTTGTCTGTTGTAATGAAGTTGCGGCCGTTGGCTGAATTCGATCTCTGCCGCGTCCAACGCCTTTGCGACCACGTTGGAGACAGTTTGTGGATCGTTCGCGGAAGCGGTTCCGGAGAATGTAGTTGTGCCGAGGGTTGCGGCCGAGGATGCGCAAAAAAGCGTTGAGAGAAACAACCGTCTGTTCATCCTGCCGCCCTCGGTGCCATATTCTCGCGCCAGTTGGAACAAGCCTTTGGATTGCACCATACAAAGGCGAGCAAGTGCGGGCTCGTGACGATTTAATCGCACGAGCCTTGGGAAGAGGTGGGCGATATCGCGCGGCGTGAAGGAGGACAGCGCCAATGGGTGATGACGGTAGGCGGGGGCCAAGCCCCGCGGCCGCTGGATTTTTTAAAGCGTAAGCGAGGTCTATTCGGCAGCTAGGGCGATCGGCATCGATGGCCTGTCCGGATCATTTGGAGGAACGAGCGCTCGATCGGTGTTGCGTTCGATCGCTGAGAAGGACCGCCGCGCCTCGACGATGGAATTCGGCCTTCAAAACGAGCGTCGATATCAAGCCACGGCCACCAACACGCATCAGCGGAAGAACGCCAATAAGAGGATGATCGGCAGAGGTATCCCAAGCATCCAAAGCAATATTCCGCGACCCATATTAGCCTCCTGTTTTGCCAGTGCTGAACACGCGAAGACCGCGACGGTTCCGTCTCTTGCCGTTGGTTGGAACCATAAAGCGAACCTCCTAGTTAGGCCCTCGCCACATATGTGGCGTTGCGCCGGAGGAATTCATGAACGGCATCATTTATATCATCGGCCTCATCGTGGTCGTTCTAGCCATCTTGTCGTTCCTCGGATTGCGGTGAGGACCGCATCATGACCCTCAATTCACCCGATCTCGTCGTCGTGTCCCCTCCCTCAGCCGCAAAAGCTGCGGATGGCTCCTACCTTGAATGGAGCGCCATCTTTGGCGGTGCGGTGCTTTCTGCCGCCATCACGACCGTTATGGCCACGTTCGGCTCAGCGATTGGCCTGAGCCTAGTTTCGGCAGATACGTCTCGATCAACCGGAATGACGGCACTGGCCATTGCTGCTGGTCTATGGGCCATCTGGATTACGGTGTCGGCCTGCGGCGCTGGCGGATATTTGGCAGGACGAATGCGTCGTCCCGCAGCTGACGCTAGCGACCATGAACGTCATGTCCGTGACGGTGCGCATGGTCTAGTTGTCTGGGCCGCCGGTGCGCTGATCGTTACAGCGCTCGCTAGCTCATCCTTGATTGGGGCGGCGAAAACAGCAGCAACAGGTGCGGGGGCCGCATCTAGCGGAGCTGCAGCTCTAGTCGCTCAGCAAGCCGATCCGCTCAACTCGGCATTGGACTCGGTGATGCGTACCAATGGATCCACCCCTCCTACCGCAGAGGAACGGCAGGAAGCATCGCGCATCTTCATCGCCGGCCTGTCGTCAGGAAAGCTTGAGCCTGGAGATCGAGACTACATCGCTTCCCGAGTCGCGACGCGGATGAACATTCCCCAGCCCGAAGCGCAGAAGCGCGTCGACGATACGTTCACAAAGCTCAATCAGGCCAAGGAAACAGCCAAGCAGGCCGCCGAGCGCGCCCGTAAGATTGCTGTCATCACAGCCTTCCTCACCGCAGCCGTTTTGCTGCTGGGTGCAGCGGCTGCGTGGATGGCTGCTCAACTGGGTGGCAGGCATCGCGACGAGGAGATGGACCTCGGCTCAATCTTCGGCAGCCGATGAGGATCAATAGCGGGGGCATAGCCCCCGCCCTACTGCAAGTCGGGAGAAACGATATGGCTGAAAAAGGCGAGAAGACAGCCAGCCAAGTGCGTCGCGCTAGCGATAGCCGACCTAGGCCAGGTTCCGGTACCCCGTCCACAGATCACACCAATGACGCTGCGGGCAAATCGTCGGCCAAGGTGTCAAAGGAAATCTGAAGCAATCAAGTTCGCCCAGCGCTCTCCAGCCGGGCCGCGAAACCAAGAAGTAAAAGCGTTCAGGCCGGCGCGACAACTGTCATTCAAGCCCGGTACTCCGAATGGGGGGCTGGGCTTTCTCATTAGGCGCTCGAGCAGAATGTGGCACCTTGCCCCGCCGATCATTGCAACAACGGATCGGCCGGGAGGGCGCTCGTCACTGTGAACCACGTGTGGCCGTCTATTGGCTCCGCGTCGCCATGATGTCTCCGAAGTATACCTCACGTACTTCAGGCTGGATCGCATGGTCGACTTCGGCGACGAGCCTGAGGTGGATTGTCATCCTAGCCGCTGGCGGCCGATAGGCGCCATTATTCGTATGTTGATAAACCGATCTCGCACGTTAGCCTCGCCCGAGGCAATCAGGACAGCGTGCTCCGCTGCCAACTCTTCATGCGAGCTGCCTATCACATAATGACAAGGCAGCAACGAATCATCGGAATTGCGCGTCTTCGCTTCGAGCTGCGCGATGCGCTTTGCTATTGCTGCCGTGCTCATAGCCGCTCCTCGTAGTTGGTAATGAACCGAATGAATTCGTCACGCTCCTGCGCGTGGCCGGATTGCACGAGGTGAAACTGCTGGCGGTCGGCATCGGCCGGGCTTGAGGCAAACAGCACATGTTGAGCATGCGCTCGCCGCGCTCTTTCGAGCTTCGTCAGTCTCGTTCGCATGGAGCCGTTCACGTGTCGGCCCTCATCCCCGCCTCGATGGCGGCTCGCCGGTTCGGCTCGTTCGGCAACGGCCCAAAACGCCCCAATTCGGCAACGCGAGCGTCGCGGCTGGCTTTAATCTCGATGACGAAGGACGGACGCTTCCGAGCTTCCAGCCTCGCCAACCTCGAGTGGAAGTCCCTCATCGGCCCGGCCCTCCCTCCAGCGCTTCCAGGCGGCGATGCAGGTCCGTGACCTCGATCGCCTTCGCATGGGCATCCACCAGCTTGCCGAGTTCGGCCGCTTCCGATGGCGTGAGTTCCCCCGCCGCGACGGCGTGCATAAGCGCCTGGGTCGCCTTCGGCAGATCCTCCAGCGTCTCAATGGCCGGCATATCAAACGCAACCGGCCGGTCCTTCCGGGGAGGCGACAGGCGATCCATGCAAAGGCGGAGAGCCTGCATGTCGCCGGCCAGAGCGAGGTCGATCGCCTTTTGCGTCAGGGCCTCATGTTGCCCATCGAGCAGGGCCTCCATGGCAAGCGTCACCTTGTGGCGAGCGCCTTTCGGCTTTCCAGCGGGATTGCCGGACTGACCGGGCCGAAACGGTGCCCCGCGCTGCACTGTCGCTGTATTTGCAGGCAAACCCATCATACGCATCCTGATTGACGACTAGCGACCGGCGCGGCACGGTGGCGCGGCATGAGCACGTTTCTCCAGTTCGTCGCCGTCACTGTTCTAGGCCTCGTCGCCGCATGGCTTCTGCGCCACTGGATGGGGCTGTTCGACAGCTCGAATGTCGCCATCGTCTTTTGGGTAAGCCTCTGTCTCGCATATGGCTTCATCTACGACCGCCGTCAGAAGCGGAGGCGCCTCCGAGATATGCCGGGTTCGCCACGGCGCGACTGATACTGCGGGCGCCGGCTCCAGCGGTCTCTGCCTGCCGCAAAAGCATCTCAGTGATTTCCCTGACCCTTGGGCTCGCCATCGTCGCCGCCACCTGATCCTTGGTCGCCTGCGAGTTCGCCCCCATCAGCGCCTTCGCGACCTTCTGGAACGCGGTGACTGCGATGCCCGTGGCGCTCGCCTCAGGCTTGAACCCTTCGCCGGCCTCCAGCAGCTTCGAGCCCTCGGTGCGCGCTGCTGTGTCTGATCCCTGAGCGATCCGCTGGAGTGAATTGCGGAAGGTGCGGTTCGTCTGGATCGCCTGCACGATGCTATCGACATTGTCCTGGCCGAAGACGGTCGCCGCCTTCTGAGCATTCCAATCCTGCGGCGTGCCGAGCGTCCGCTGCATCGCGTTGAGGTCGTTGACCTGGGTTCCCACGATGCGGTCGATCTCGGCGCGAGCGCCCTGCTTTACCCGGTAAGGCACAGCAGATGGCCCAACCATCACTCCTTGCGGCAGCGCGCCTGCCCTGATCTCAGCAGCCAACTCGACTGGACGGATCGCCGTCTTGCCGCCGTCGAAGATCTGACTTCCCCGCTGCAACCCTTCGGATTGCCGCGCCACCTCTGCGAAGCGACCATCAACGGCTTTCACGCCTGGGGCTGCGCGAGCGAGAGCGTCGTCGATCTGCTGCCGCGCGATGGTCAACTGCTGGATGACGCGGCCGTTGGCCTCGCCCTGCATCAACCCATCGATTGCCTGGCGAGTTGCCATAAGCGTCTGCGGGTCGCGGTCGAGCTGCCCAGGAACGCCATCGATATCGAGCATGCGCCTGACATCGCGGACTGCGCGCTGCTCCGGCCCGCGTAACCGAATGGCAGCGGTCTCCAGCGCCTCTGCGACCGGTGCCGTTTCGACAGCGCGAGCGCCCTGCATGACAGGGCCGTAGCCTTCGGCAATCACGTTGCGATTAGCAGCCAGGCCCGCTTCAACCTGCGAGGGGATTGGCGCCGGCCCGATCGAGCGCTCGACCACGTTCGCTAGGCGGTGCCCAGTCCCCGCGTCGCGCTCGCGCAGCGCGTTGACGAGAGCGGACTTGCCTGGACCGTTGCCCGTGGCTGCGCCCTGAGCCAGCCCAAGCATCGAGGAGCCGGCATCTGGCAGCATGGCCTCCGGTCCCATGGAGGGCAGAGCGCGCAAGCCGGTTTCGTCTGCCTGAGCGGCCATCCGCATGACGCTTGATCCTGCGCGACCGACCCCGTCAACGTTCCGCCCCGCAACGGCGCTCCCGCCCCGCCACAAAGCTCCAACCATGGAGCCGAGGACCGGCATGCTCGCGCCGATGCCCAGGCCCACCTTGCCGGCTTCGAAGGCATTCCTAGCGTAGTCCCAAGGGTTATCGGTGTAGGTATTGCCGGCGCCGCTCGCCGCGCCGTACGCCGCACCCTCCGCTCCAAAGCCGAGAACCCGAGGCACGATGCCAGAGCCAACGCGTCCGGCGAGTGTCATGCCATTCCTGATCAAGCCGACGCCCGTGGCGAGCCCGCCTGCCGCCTCTGCGATGTCAGAGACAACGGGAGCGGCCTCACGAAGCGCCTGCGTCCTGGCGTGCTGAGCGTCAACGCCCGCACTGTAGGACGGTGCCTGCCCTGTGAGAGCGTCGCCAGTCCCAGCGATACGATCGGCCATACCAAAGGTCATGCCGTTTGCGGCGAGGCGAACCCCGTCATCCACCAACCCGCCGACCTTCCGCATCTGATCGCCGTAGGACATCGTTGAGCCTGGCGCGGCGGGCTCCAAGCCACCAGTCGGGGTGCCCATGGCGTCGAACGTGGGGACCGTCGCCACAGAGGCCTCTGGCGCTTCGAGCTGCGCCAGGAGGGCCGGGTCTGTGACCTTCGTGACGCCAGACGGTGCCCGAACGCTCAGCGTGTCGGCTTCAAGAAGCCGCAGGAGTTCTGGGTCTGTGACCTTGTTCGCCATTCCCGTCACTCCTGGAACCATTCATTGCCGCGTTTGACGTACGATTTGCCGCCGACCGACTTGCGGGGCTCGCTCTGGGCCGGCTGCTGCGGCGCGGCCTGTGTGCCGGCGGCAGCTCCACCCGCTGGATTGTCCTGCGCGGCGCGATACTCCTTGAACTTGGCGAACGGGCTTTCGAGCGCCCGGACTGCGTTGTCCGCTTCCGCCTGGCTGATCTCCCCTCGCAACGCCTGTGTCGCGATATCGCCCTGGCGCATCTTGTAGTCGTTCATTGAGCGCAGCGTGCCCAGGACGATCTGGTTGCCCTCGGGCGTCCTGAGCATGGAGGGCAGCGCGTTGCGGAATATCGTCACGTCCCGGTCCGACGCGGCGCCTGGCATACCCTGCCTCATCTGAGGAGTGAGCTTGTCGATCAGAGCGGTGAAGGCCTCCATCTCTGGCAGCTTGCCGCCCGTCAGGCCGCTGGCGATGTCGTCCCAGCCCCAGGCTTTGGCAAACTGCGCCATGGCCAGTCGGGTCTCTGCGCCGCGCCCCGTGGCGATGCCCTTCGACATCCCTTCGAGCATGTCGAGGTCGCCCTGCATCTGACGGGCGGAATCGGACGCTTCTGCCATCTCGCCGTAGCGCTTTGCCTGCAACTCGTTGGCCTTTTCGGTGAACTTGCTCGGCCCCTTCGTATCGACGTTGACCGTCGTTCCCCCGCCAGCGCTGGAAAGCTTGCCATCCGGCCCTACCTGATAGGGCCTCCGGTCGTCGGCCGGTATGCCAGCCGCTGCTCGCTCGGCGGGATCGGTTAGAGACTTAAAGCCCTGCCCGCCCTGATAAACGACCTTGCCCGAGCGAGGATCTACGAGGTTGGTGCCAGCAGCGACCGCCATGGGCTGAACCGGCTTTTCGACGCCGACCGGTGAAACCTGCCCCGTCCTCGGGTCGGTTCGATACATCTGATCGCCAACGACCTGGAAGCCGTACTGTTTGGGCTTCATCGCCTCCATGACGATGGCCAGACCCTCCGTCCTGCGACCGGCGCGGATCATGTCGATTCCGAGCTTGGCCTGCGCCGGCATATTGCTGCCGAGCGCTTGAGCATTGGCGAGAGCGGCGGTTGCCGGCTGAGCCGGGACAGCTTCGCCAGTGCCCGCGTCACGAGGCAATGCGGCGACAACCTTCGCGACGGACTCAGGAGGAGGCGCGAGGCCCCTCGGCTGGATGCCTCGTGCTTGGAGCGCCTGCGTGACACTCGTGACAGCATCGCCTGACGGCAGCCCAAGCCGACGCTGCCCTTCGGCAACTGCGAACTCGCGCGCGCCGCCGGATTCCGTATTTGTCAGGTCCGGTGTGCGCGGCGCCGTCTGAGGGAGCGCTGAAGGCAACTGTCCGACCGCCGGTACCGCCCCGGGCGCCGGCAGATCGGCCTGAGGTGTTGGCATGGCCAGGTTGGCGGGCCGGGCCGGCGGTTGCTGCGTAGAGAGCAGAGCCTGGGTCGCGCGATCCGCCGGCAGAGCCGTGTTCATCCAAGGCTGGCTGATGCCCTCCGATTGGAAGACCGGAGGCAAGGGCATGTTCGTTTCTGGCTGCTCAACGGGCTGAGCGCTCGGTCCAGCGCCACCTTGAACCATCTCCCATGGCTGGGTGCCTGCCGGTGCTGATCCGATGGACGGTGGTACGCCGCCTGCTTGAGCAAGCGGCTGAATTGCATCCTGCGGCGGCAAGCTTGCGCCGTTGTCGACTGGGTTCTGGAGTGGGTCGACGACAGTGGGCGTCGGGTGGTTTTCGACGCCGGGGATGACAAAGCCGTCAGCGCCGGTTTCCATGTCGACGGTAGACGCTCCAGGCGCCGGCAGATCGGCATTGGCGGTGAAAAGCGCCTGAGCTTTGGCGCGGTGGCCGTGCATCTGCTTTTCGACTTTATCCCGGACCGTGCCGGGTGCACCGCCAGCCGCGGCGTCAGAGGCGTTGTAACGGCCGGGGCCGCCCGCGTTGACAATCGAATAGAGGTCCAGAAGCCCCATGCCGGGCTGCGCGCCGTTCTTCTGGAAGTATTTGAAGATGGCGCCATTCGGACCAAGCTGTGACCCTACCGGATTTGCCCAATCGACCCCGTGTTCTTTCGCCTGGGGCTCCCCGAACTGGATCAGGCCGCGATGCTGCCCCCATTTCGTTGTTGGGCCGCGCTTAGTTGGGTCGAAGGTGCCGCCGGTCTCATAAGAAACGAGCGTGGCCAGATCGACCGGGTCAACTTTCAATGCGGCGGCGGTCTGTGCGAGACCCTCCTTGATCTCTGGCGAGACGTTGAGAGGGCCGGCGCCCGCAATCGCTGCGGAGCCGGCGGGGCCAGTGTCGGCCGCGCTCGTCGCAACCGCCGCAGCCTCTGGCGTAGCAGAACTGCCGGCACCAAAAGCCGCTGCCATCTTGTCCGCCAAGGTATTGTTGCTCGACCGCTCCATCTGATCGACCTTGCGGGCCTCCATGCCGGCTGCGAAGCCTTCGAAGCCTTGCGCAACGGCCTGCCAAGGGCTGGTCATCGCTCGCGCCTTGGCTGCCCGACGTGCCATCGCCTCCGCCACCTTGCGGCGGTTCGCAATCGCCTCTTCCGAGACGATGTGCGTGCCGGAGTTCGGGTCGGATGGATTGAACCATGCCATGCGGTGAGTCCCTTAAGAGAGTTTCATGCGCAGCCGGCGCCTGGCCGATGGCGAGAGAAATTCGGAGGTGAAGACGCGATAAACGGCCGCGTCCTCGGCCTCGCCTTCCGTGACCCGGACAAAGCCGAAGCGACGAAGGCGCCTGCGCATCCGAGCATCCCCCTGGGGGGCGTAGACCAGCAGCTCGAAAACGCCGCCGAGGTGAAGCTCCAGGCACGTCTGATAGGTCTTGCGGATCATTGCCCGCGTGACCTCCAGGCCGTTTGGAATCATCACGAGTTCGGCAACGCCGCTATTGTGGTTCTGCACCACGGCCGCGATGGTCGCCTCGCCATTGGTGAAGGCAAAAAGCGGGCAGGGCCACACCAACGCGCGGGGCGAGTTCGGCGCGAGGAGCTGAAGCGCCGCGATGTTGAACCCGACCGAGAAGATCAGGCCGCCGGGCATGCTCTCGCATTCGCTGACATTGAATGCCGGCAGCTGGTCCAGCGGCGTTCCGGGAGGGAAGGCGTTCACATCCATCATTTTGGTACGCCCGGAGCCATCTTGAACAGGTTGCTGGCGATCGAGCCGAGGCCGGAAAGCATCCCCCCGTACTGCTGGGATTTGGCCGCGTAGTTCGACTGGACCATGCCCATGAGGTCCGGCGCCGCTATCGAGGCCTGCGGCGTGCTGGTCCAGGTCGGCTTCGAGATTTGCGACCCGGACATAAGCGCACTGATCTCGTTGATCGGCTGGTTGCGCTGCTGAAGTATCTCGTCGATCGTCTGCTGCCGGCCCTGCATCTGGCCTGTGTAGGTCTGCCAGGCGCGATCGAAGAGCGATTGATCCTGCTGCTGCTCGTTGGCGGCGTTGGACTGCGCCTCGGTGAAATACTGCTGGCGCCCCGACAGGTCCTGCGTGAAGTCCTGCTGTGCCTTCTGAGTACCCTGGTTCCAGAACTGGCCTGTGCGGGACAGGTCTTGGGTGAAGGCGTTCTGCGAGCGCGCTAGAGCCTGCTGGAATGCCTGGTTCTGCCCGTTCAGTATGAGCTGGTTACGGGCATCGTTTTCCGTCTGGCCAAGATCCGTCATCGCCCGCGAATAGGCGTCGGAATTGGCTTTGATGCCCTTGTCTGCAAGCGAGGCGTCAATGTCTGCACGCTGGCGCTGGAGCTGGGGGGTGAGGCGCTGGTTGCCCAGGTCAATAAGCTGCTTTTCGAGGTCGGCGTTTGACTCGATGTTTGCGCGGTCGACCATGATGGCGTCGGGTGCGTAGCGGGAGCTGACCGTCGTAGCGCCGGGCAGCCCATACCGGTTGGTCGAGCCATCGGGCGCCGTAGGCATCTGGCCGACGTTCAGGTTAAGCGGGGTCGAGAGCAGCTCATCGATCCGCTTCGACTGGCTCACGCCGATCTGGCCCAGGTTCTGCTGCGTCTGATTGTTGAGGTCGTAGAGCTTCTGGTTGCCCGGCGAGAGCGTCTGCGTGACGCTGAATTTCGGTGTGCCGTCAGCCCAGGTTTCGCCGCTCTGACTGTATTCAAGCGAGCCATCGGGGGTGTGCTGGTCCATGGCGTTCAGTCCCTGCTGGCTGATCGCGGTTTCTTTCGACATCTGCGCCTGGGCTTGCGCCGTCGCGTATGGATCGGGTGCCTTGGGTGCCTGCATTGGTCACCACCTGCAATTCTGTTTGAGAAGCCCGAGAGACACGCCGTCGTCATCGGAGAAGAAGTTCGGGTGAAACCCCTCGGTCGCGAATCCTGAGCGAGGCTCATGGAGCGGCTGAAGCGATAGGTCGGTGTCATCAGTGCGCTCCCGACACAGCGGAGAGAGCGGTTTCGAGCTTGGCGAGGGCGGCGAAGTCCATCCGGTCGCGCATCTGCTCGGAGGCGATTGCCTGCCGCACGCCCTCGGCCCCGCCGTAGCTGGCGACCAGTGCAACGCTTTGACGGGCGCGCTCGGCAAGGGTGGTGCGGATTTGAGCGGCCTGCTCAGCCTGGGCAGTCAGGGCGGCGGCTTCGCGCTTAGCCTCGACCCATGCCAGCGTGAGCCAGCGGGAGAGCTGGGCGCGGCGCTGAGCCAGCGTGCGGCACATGCTGAGAGCGAAGCGACCTTCATGATGGGCGCGGCGCATGATGGCCGAGAGATTGTAGGAGGCGCGGCCGGCGCTGAGCGAAGAAAGGGGAGCAGTCTGTTGCATCGTCGCCTCGGGGCTTGCATCTGATTTGCCGATGTCTACAAATAGGATGCATACCTGTTGCATGTCAACAGGCAAAATGTAAGGATGGACATTTCACATGATCAAGCCAATTCAGTGCAAGGCGGCGCGCATCCTGCTCGGACTCGAACAGTCCGATCTGGCAAAGGCTGCGAATGTCTCTGAGCGCACGCTTACCGACTTCGAGCGGGGAGAGCGCGAGCCTCACCCGGCCACGCTTGCGGCGCTGGCAGACGCTTTGACGCGGCTCGGCGCGGATTTAATCCCCGAGAATGGCGGCGGCATCGGCGTCCGCGTGCGGGAGCCCGGCAAGGAACATAGGCCGGAGCCCAAGGCGCGCCGGAAGGCGACCTAGCGCGCCACCGTGGCGCGCTTTCCGGGGCTACTCTATACGGTCATTTGCAAGCCGCTGAAATTCGACCTCGTCGGCCTTGTCCTCAAGCATGGCAGTCTCAGCCTCGTCGCCAGGAGCGAGCGTCCCGCCTTTGTGGAAGATGAACGCGCGGGCGAACTTCTCTTCTGCGAAACAGATCCGTAGCGAGCCCGTCTCGCTCAGCGCCGCGCAGACCTGATATGGAATTTCCCAAGCTTGGAGCCATTCCTCGATGTCGCGCAGCTTCGCGTGGAAGTCTTCTCCAGCGAGGCGCAGCTCAACATGATGGGGCCAACTCTCGGTGCCTTCGGCCATTGCACGCCTCATTCGGTGATTGGAATACGCATTCACATCAAAGATTGTAATCCTTCTAATATGAACGGCAGCCAAGCCTGCGAATGCCAGCGCACGACAGCGCATGCCAGCGCACTTCGTTGCACAACTCATTGATTTAATTGCGTAAATGTCGCATTTGAACGATACTCAGCCTCACATTGGAGGTTCACCATGCGCAAGCGCAGAGCAACGAAGACGGAACGTCTCACACTCGCCGTGGAGCCACAGCTGCGTGCCAGCATCGACGCCGAGGCCGAGCGCCGTCACGTTCCCCTATCGAGCATTGTCCGTACCATGTTGCGCGATCAGCTTGCGGTTCTGTCGCTGCCTAGTCAGGCCAGCGCACGATGAGCGATGTCGCCGTGGGGCCTCGCGAAACTCTCGCTCCTAATCGGCTTGTCTACGATCAGCCCGAGCGCGTCGGGCAGTGGGTTGCGGCGAAGGTCGATGTCGAAGGCTTCATCCCGCCCTATACCGCGCTTGGCTGGGAGAACGCCAAGGGCGAGCTTACCGGCGGCATCATCTTCAACAACTTCACGGGCGCGAATGTCGAAGCGTCCGTCGCCTGGGACGGTCCGGTTGCGCGCACCATGCTCAAGCATGTCCGCAAGTACGTCTTCGGGCAGCACAAATGCCGCCGCATCACGATTCACACCCGGAAGTCCCGGCACGACGTGATCAGCCAGGCCGAACGCCTCGGCTTGCGGCGTTCGATGATCTGCCTGACGACCATTGGGCGAAGAATGCAGCGCCGCACCAGCGCGCCCGCCAGTTGCTCGCCCTCGACGAAGCGCACAGTGCGGCTGGCGAGCAGGCCCAGGAGGATAGCGGCTTCAATGCAGCGGACGACGCTCGCAGAGACGCGGTGCGGGACAGCTTTCGCGACTTCCCAAAGTCGGTATTCCGCGACTGCGAAGCTGCATTGCGAGGCGATCGGCGACCAATCGATCGCTATTTGGATAACTACCTAAGCTACACGAATTTCGACGCGCTTGAGCAGTGTCGCAGGGGGCGACATGGACACCATCGGGTTGTCGTGGACGCGACCATCACTACCAAGGACAACCTCAGCGTTCGCCTCGCGATGAACATGCTCGACGATCGAGGGCAATGGATTCCGGCGCCAGAATGGCGCGAACTCCCCTACTACGGCCTTGCGGTCGTCATGGAGCGACCGGATGACGAAGTGCTCTTCATTCACGACATCGATCAACTAGTTGTCGGACCAGCCACCGAATACCGACACTACCGCCACGGCGATTCTATCGAACGCCAACTCTTTGAGGCCTCCTGCGAGTTGGTCAACGCCGTTTTCTGGCTCACAGTACAGCGATTGGCGCAGCGATTTGAGGTCACGCTCGCAAGCTACATTGTTATGCTCCGCCAGGGCAAAAAGGGTCCGATCATTGGATTGGATATTGTCGATGCGCTCGACGAGCACAAAAAAGATATCGCCAAGAGCATCGGCGGTTTCGAGGCAGAGGCGGGCTGGAGCGCCGAAGAATTCTGGGCAGCTTGCGATAGTCCAACATCTCCACGTCGAGGCTATGCCAGCGAAAGCTTGGTGCGACGCCTACGCGCTCGAGGCGGTGGGACTGTGAAACTGACCGCCGGCGAGGTGGATCGGAGGCTGCAGTTTCTATCGACCGCCGACGCTTACGGCATATGGAAACCGGCACGGGGCGCGGGCACTGGGAAGGTCGTCAGCCTGTTTCCGATCACGCCAAAAGCTGAGCTGGCACAGACCGACCCTCCGCCGCCTAAAATGCTTGAGGAGGTGGCAAAACCCGCTCCGGCTCTGCTCCCCTATTTGCGTCGGACCTTCAAACCATCGCTACTGAGGGAGCAGCCGCCGCCCGAGGCTCCGGCAACCCGGTCGCGGCTCGACGCTCCGTCCTATTCAGGCCTGCGCGCCGCACCTTGGCCGGATGAGCTGAAGCGTGAGTTTGCACTCGAAAGCACGGGAGCCTTCGTGACATTCGTGAACGAACTGCGGCGTGCTGAAAATCGGTTGCCCATCCCGCAAGGCAGCTTCCCATCAAAGGCGAACGACTTGAACAAGCTGGCGAAGGAGGCGCGGCTTGCTCGGGCTCGCCAGCAGCAAAGACCGCCTCGCCCGGACGAACCAGTCTGACGACGCAGACGAATGCATTTCGAACACTAGTTCAAAAGTGGCCGCCATGATCCACTCCGAGCGCACCGAGGAGGGCCGAAAATGGAGTCGAAAAATCCGCCCGCTCAGCAGGACCAAGCGCCCGATAGCTGCCGCTCATGACCCATGAACCAGAATCGACCTAGCCGGGCGCTCCGCACATAGGCTGACGCCAAGTCTTCTGGGCAGATACGATGGTCTTACGAGCCTCGTAGTCTCGATCGGCGACAATGCCGGCGTCGGCCTGGTTGCGTAAATGGGCCGAGCCCGAGATGTCACAGACGCCTGGCATCGCCACGCATCATAGGTGCTGCGAAATTCGTCGCCGGGCATCTGAACCTCCTTACGATGGTGCAGAGGCAGATTGGACGCCAGGGCGCGGTTCTCGCCCCGAACAGCCCTTCCCGACCTCCCTATCGTTAATGCGCGCTGGCCCCATCACGTTGATGACTGGCGCGCGGTTGACCAAAGGTATTACCCATTGCGCTCCTCTGATCCGCCCCGTTTGCGAGGTCTTCTTGCCAGCGAGCGCCTGATAAGTTGAGCTTTGGAAGAACACAGCCAAGGACAGCGAGCGCGACCCTTTTTGACTTGCCGCGAGCGGCCCCATTTTAGGGAAGGGATCGAAATGGTAACCATCAGAGGTACAGACAACGACGACACTCTATTTGGCACGGATGGAGACGACACCTTCGAGGGACTCGGTGGTTCCATCGACGTTTTTCGCGGCGGCAAGGGCAGCGACACCTATTACGGCCATTCGCCCGGCCAGACGGATAATCTTACTCTCTACGCAAATGCCGTCTGGTATGACACCGAGACCGGCCCGAGTGGCGTCACGGTGAATCTTGCGACCGGACAGGGAACGGACAGCTACGGCAACGCCGAACGGTACTTCGACATCTCGGAGGTCGCGGGAACGAAGAACAGCGATGTCATCACCGGGTCGGCCAGCGACAATATCATCCGGCCGTTTGCAGGCAACGACAGGCTGGACGGAGGCGGCGGCTTCGACGAGGTGCACTACGCCAACGATCCCGAACTCCTGGGGATCGTCGCTAGTCTGGGACAAGGCACGGTCCAGAAGAAGTATGCCGGGGGTATCGCGTTCACCGACGCCATAGCGAACTTCGAGGCGATCCGCGGCTCGATGGCCGACGACATCCTCACGGGCAGTTCCGGAAACGACCGTTTCAGAGGCATGAAAGGAGCCGATACCATTGATGGCGGCGACGGTATCGACACCGTCGACTATTTGCGGGATGCCAATGCAAGCGACGGGAAGAACTCGATTATCGCAAACCTCGCCACCGGCACGATCCGGGACGGCTTCGGGACTATAGACCAGGTGAGCAATGTCGAGAACGTTCGCGGAACGGCGTTCAACGACAGCATCACCGGTGACAGTAAGAACAATGTCCTGCGCGGTAATGGCGGGAACGATCTGATTGATGGCGGCTCGGGAACGGACACCGCCGAGTATCTGGGCAACCGCAACGACTATGCGATAGCCCGGAACCAGAGTGGCAGCCTCTCGGTCACAGATCTGCGAGCCGGAGCCCCTGAGGGCACCGATACTCTCCTGAACATAGACCGATTGAAGTTTGCCGATGTAACACTGGATGCGGCGCTCCTCGTGCCGTGGACGGCGCCGACTCCCGAACAGGTAGCAACGGCGCTGGAAGCCGTTGTGCCGGGCCTTTCATCGCCGACTATCGATGCTCTGAAAGCGGCACTAGCCGCCGAAACCATCACTTTCGAGCAGATGATCGATGGTTTGATCGAAGAGGCCCAGACCTCGACCGTGCCTGCGCTCGTCATCGCCAACTTGTTGGGAGGCACAGCACCGACACAGGTGCATCTCGCCGCTCTCACCGGCTTCGCGCAGATGCAATACGAAGCGTACGCGGCGAGGGGTGTGCTCAACCCGTCGCTCGGTCCCTACGAAGCTCTGGGCTATGGATTTTCAGAGACCCAAGGCTTCGCTAGCCGCTATGGTGCGCTCGGGGCAGAGAGCTTCGTGCTGAGCAGCTATCAGGAGGTGTTCGGCAGGTCCGCCTCCCCGACGCAGATCGCGCATTTCGACTCGCAGATGAGCTACTTCCAGCAAATTTACCGTGGAGCCGGCCTGACCCCCGAGGACAGCCTGAACAAGGCCAAGGGAGCAATCATCGGCCAGATGATGGGCCACGCCATTCTAGACGAGCCTGATCTGCACACCATCGATGATGCTGCCAATATGTTCCTGCGTCAGGCGGTCGTCGGCCAAGCAAACTATGGAGACCCGCTATGAGCAGATTGCTTTTTGCCGCGTTGACCGCCCTTGCATTGATGTCACCGGCGGCTGCGCAGCAGAGAACGAACAATCAGAAGCAGGTGTACGCATGCGAGGCGATCCATAAGCGCTGCGTCAGCAGATCAGTGGGGAGTCAGGTGTCAATGTGTGACGGATACTATGCTGACGCCAAGCGCAGCGGAGTATGGCCAGCCTTCGGACAGTCGCCTGCTGTTGAATGCCGCCGGTAGAATTTGCGCTCCTGCCCGGTAGGACCTGAGCCGCAGAGCACCCGACCTCGAAGAATGGGTCGGGTGTCCTATGCTAGCGCGGTCACGCCGCCCGCTTGTTGCTGTTTTCTGGATCCTGCTTCTCGCCCAGCGTTTGGTAGCTCCCGAGCTGGGGATCAAATCGCCGGCTCGCGCCCATGAACCAGAGCTTGGCCATGCCAGGAGAGCCGCAAATCGGCTGCCGGCGGATCTTGCGTGATATCACGTAGGTGCAGCGCTCCTCGTAATCGCGATAGACGACAATCCCGGCATCGGCCTTGTTGCGCCAGTGCGCCGAGCCCGCGATGTCATAGAGCCCAGGCATCGGCTCCTTGCCGCCGGTCGGGTTTGCAATCTTGGTCGGGTGCGCCACCATGAACACCGTGACCTCGTGCATCTTGGCGAAGCGCTTGCACTTGCTGATGAGCTGCGAGACGAACTCGGTCTCGGTCTGGTGCGGAGAGCGTCCAGCTTCAAGCTCGTTGTAAGGGTCGATGATGAGGGCGTTGATCCCGTAACGCAGGACCGCCGCCCGAGCCCGCTCCAGCACCCAATCGACGCTTGGGGTGTGTTCGCCTGCGTCGATGAGCACAACACGCTCTCTGACCCAGCCCAGGGCCGTGTGCAGCTCCTCCTGATCCATCCGGTCGGTCGGACCTTCATGGAATGGGCGGCCCGCCTTGATCTCGCAGAGGTCGGCAATGTGCTGCTCACTGCCGGTCTCGGGCGAGAACATGGCCCAGCGCCAGCCGTGAAGCTGAGCCATCGAGACCGCCACCTGATCAAGCCAGCGGCTTTTGCCGTGGTTGGGAATGCCGGTGACGACGACGAACTGACCCGGCAGCACCTTGAAGGCCTTATCCAGATCCGAGCCCATGCCGCAGGAGAGCGGTTGCGGTCCTTCGCCCCGATACATCTCCCAAACCCGATCAGAGAACTCGTCAACGCCATAGAGCCCATCGATCGGCCACGGCTCGGCTTTCTCCACCCGAGCCCGCAGCACGTCCTTGCCGAAGTGCATCAGGCACTCGTTGGCGTCCTTGGCGGTGATCTCGTCTTCCATCGGGAACCGGATCCGCCAGCACCGATCCTTGCCCAGGCGGCGCGCCAGTTCGTTCGCCAGCATCTCGCCGGGCCCATCCATGTCGGTGGCTATCAGAATGCGGCCGGCGGCCTCCAGTTCGACTGCATGTGTCGCCAGCGGCTCATAGCGCTTGTCGGACTGCTCCGGCATTTCCGGGGCGCCGTTGGGCAAGCTGACGACGTTGTCGAAGCCCGCTTCGATCATGGCGAGCACGTCCATCTCGCCTTCGACGAAGATCAGATCCTTGCCAGCCTCGATCGCGTCGGCGTTGTAGAGCACCGGCTCCGGGTTCTTCTCCTGGACGAAATGCTTGGCGTTGTTCCGGTACTTCACATTCCGCAGGACGCCCTGCCACTCATAGGGGAAGCCCACGCAACTTTCTTGCGCGCCCGTCTGCGGGAAGAAATGCTGCGTGCGATGGACGCCCATGCGCTCGACCGTGGCAGCGCTGATGCTGCGGCCGGCGAACCACGCCAGCAGCTTGTCAGGGCGCACCGGGTTTTCGACGCGGGCAGGACGATTGAACATGCGGACCTCGCGTTTCGGGGTGCTGCGGAAATCGTCACCTCCGGCGCCGCCGGTCCATTGGCAGTGGTGACACTGCCAGCGGGCGCGGTCGGGCGAGATGGTGACAGACAGGCAAGGGTCGGTTTTCTTCTTTCTGCCCGCAGAGCATTGCGGGCAGGTCGTCTTGTGGTTCCCCGATTGCCAGGAGCGGAGGCGGATGCCTTGGGCGCGAACGGTTTCCAGGAAATCCATCGTCAGGCCCTCGCCATCACAAATGCCATATCGTTGGTAGCCGGCTTGCGAGGCCCGCGAAGCGCGCCCTCAATCCATGCGACCGGATCGGCGGGGTTGGTCTCGCGAGCGTCCTCGATCACGCGGAGAACCTGTCGGCAGTCGTCCCGGCTCGCCTTAAGCCACTTCCCAATCAGGGCGCGGGTTCCCGCCTGACTCTTGCCAGTGAGATTGACCACGATGGCGACGCCATCCCGAAAGAGCGAGGTCCGCCAGTCGGGAGAGGCAGGGATTGCCGAAGGCACCGGCGGGGCGCATGCGCCCGCTGCGTTAGCAGCGGAATATACTGTCCCTATCCCTTGCGATCCTTCAGGGATCGAGCGGGGATCGTTCGAGGATCTACCAAGGATGCCCGTTTCGTTGTTTCCTTTGGGTTTTTCCTCGGAGATGGAGGGAGTGGAAAACTCACGGTGCGGATTGTCATCTCGAGTAGTTTCTGACCTTTCCGGTTTTAGCCGCCCTCGGATGCGCCCCCAGCGAGCATCGTTTCCTCTTTTCCCGCGCTCCCTAGCGACCAGTTTCCGATCCCACGCCGCGTTTACTTTCTCGGCCACGACCGGGTGATAGAGACGGCCGTCATCGCATCGACGCCAGCCGCGCATCGCGACGGGACGTACCCTCTTCCAGCCGCGCAGGTTCCGGCCCATCTCAGCGAGGCGAGCCAAGACGATATCGTCATCTGGCAAAGAACCGGCCGGCACTTGATGGAAGCTTTTGAGCCAGAGCGTGACGCCGGCACGCCACTCGGCGTCGGTGGACGAGGCGTGGAATTCGCTGCCGAAGAGCCTGACGATGTCGAGGGGCATGAACGAAAAGTCGCGCAAATCGCAGTCGTGAGGGGTGAGAGGAGACGCCATCAGCGGCCCCCGTCTTGCAATAGGATCAGGCGGGCGCCGAAGCGCTCCGCCATGTCCTTCGCCGCGGCTTGCGCCTGGACGGTGGAGGCGAACGGCCCCTCCATGCCCGAGCTATCGCCGTACTGGCTCTTGTGGATCATGAGCCAGCCGCGTTCGTCTTCTGCCAGATAGACCTCACCGCTCATGGTCGACCTCCTCGGCCTGGACGAAAACCGCCGGGACGGTGTCGAGCATGGCCTTCACGCAGGCGCCGAACTTTTCGAGCGAGCGCTTCAGGGCAGTGTCGTCATTCGTGGCGAGGTGGTCGGTTGGCCGTCAAACCCATCGATCGCGCGCAGCAGGGCGCCGAGCTCCTTGGGTGACGTAATCGCCGCGCGATGCGTGACCTTAGGGGCGATGAGCGCGCCGCGAAGGGCAAAAGTTGGATCATTGGCAGCGCGGGCGGTGGCGATAGAGAACCTGAAAACCTGCCCGATGGCCGTCCGCAAGCTCTTGGCGGTCTCGTGCCGCCCGCGCGCCTCGACTTTGCGCAGTGTCGCCAGGATTTCGGCAGCCGAGATTTCCGTAATGGGCCGCGTGCCGAGTGTCGGGCGGGCGAGACCGATGAGCCACCGCGCCTTTTCCATAGTTGCAGGCGCCCGCCCTTCCGCTTCCTTCTTAGCCATCAGCTCGTCGGCTATCAGCCCAAAGGTGTTCGCCCGGCTTACCGCCTTTGTGATTCGCTCAATGCGCTTTTGCTCCGCTGGATCCTGACCGGCGCGGAGTTGCTGCTTGGCCGCCTCTCGATGGGCGCGAGCACCTTTCAAATCGATGTCGGGGTAAGGGCCGATGGAAAGCTTCTTCTGCTTGCCGTCGAATCGGAAGGCCAGCCGCCACAGCTTTGCGCCGGTAGGCATGATCCAAAGCTGCAAGCCCTCGCCGTCAGACAGTTTCGCGACCCGCTGGCCGGCCTTGGCATTTCGGATGGCGATGTCTGTCAGCGGCATTCTGTTGGCCTCGCCTTTGTTGGCCTCGCGACTAGGCCATTAGAAGGGCCAACAATTGTCGCGGCTGTCAACGCACGCCAGCGCAGGCTCACGGAGCCTAGACACGCAAAACCCGGCCTTTGGGGGCCGGTTGCGGTCGTCAGTGCATGTCGATGAAGGGTAGTTTGGTGGAGCCAGGCGGAATCGAACCGCCGACCTCTTGAATGCCATTCAAGCGCTCTCCCAACTGAGCTATGGCCCCACTAGCCGATCGATTTGGGGGTCGATCGGGATATTCCGGATCGGGCTGTTTCCCGCTGCTTTGGCGGGAAACCCGTTCCGTGTCCGGCACCGCGGCGCCGACGAAGCGCTCTATAGGCGGCTGAGCCGGAAGACTCAAGCGGTGAATTTCATGAAATCGACATTCGTTCGAAAAGATTTCGAAGCAGGCCGATTCACGCGTCGTCAGACGTCTTCATCGCCCTCGATATCGCCGTCGATAAGGTCGGCGACGTCGTCGTCGCCTTCCTCGTCCTCTTCCAGGAAGGTGTCGTCATCGGGCGCGACGTCGTCTTCGACCTCGATGTCGTCCTCGCTGGTGACGACGGCTTCCTTCTCGCTCGACTCGGCATCCGCCTCATCCAGCGAGACAAGCTCGACGGCGCCGTCGGCGGCCTCGACCTCATCCTCGTCCTCATCCGACTTGGCCGGAGCCGCGGCCGCTGCGGCCTTGGCCTGCGGCTCGAAGATCGAACGCGGATAGGATTGTCCCGTGTAGGGCGAGACAATCGGATCCTTGTTCAGGTCGTAGAATTTGCGTCCCGTGACCGGGCAAACGCGTTTAGTTCCAAGTTCCGGTTTCGCCACTGCGTCGGACCTTCAATCATTCATGTTTTGAAAAGCAGGCGCGTCCGTTAGTCGGGGCAGCCGGCGCTGTCAAATGCTGATTTGCTCAGGCGCGCGGGTGACGCACGTCGAAAGCCCATGCTAGAGCCCCGATATCCGCCGCGCAACCGCTGCCATGGCCGCCCGGCGGATGCCTGTCCAGCGCGACGCAGCCGTTGAATCCGGGCCTGCCGCGCCTTATGCGTTCAAGACCTTTTCGCACCGAGCAGCAAACGAGACCGCCGTGTCGCATGCCGATGAGCCTACCCCGGTCACCGCCCGCGCCAAGGGGCCCCTGAAAGGCCGCGTCCGCGTGCCCGGCGACAAGTCGATCTCGCATCGCGCGATGATTTTTGGACTGCTCGCGATCGGCGAGACGAAGGTTTCTGGCCTGCTCGAGGGCGAGGACGTGATGCGCACTGCGGCCGCCGCGCGCGCGCTCGGCGCCATCGTGCATCATGACGGTCCCGGCGCCTGGCGCATCCAGGGTGTCGGCATCGGCGGCCTCCGGCAGCCCGCCGAGATCCTCGATTTCGGCAATGCCGGCACCGGCTCGCGCCTGATGATGGGCGTGTGCGGCGTGCACCCGATCACCACGACCTTCGACGGCGACGCGTCCCTGCGCAAGCGGCCGATGCGCCGCATCCTCGACCCGCTCGAGCTGATGGGCGCCACCATCGTCTCCCAGGGCGAAGGCGGCCGCGTGCCGCTGACGCTGCGCGGGCCCAAGGAGGCGGTGCCGATCACCTATCGCACTCCGGTCGCCTCGGCGCAGATCAAGTCGGCCGTGCTGCTGGCGGGGCTCGCCGCGCCCGGCGAGACCACGGTGATCGAGACAGAAGCCACACGCGACCACACCGAGAAGATGCTGACGCATTTCGGCGCCGACGTCCGCGTGACGCCCGAGGGCGAGCATGGCCGTCGCATCATGCTCAAGGGCCAGCCCGAGCTGCGCGCCGCGCCGATCGTGGTGCCGGCCGACCCCTCCTCGGCCGCCTTCCCGCTGGTGGCGGCGCTGATCGTGCCAGGTTCCGACATCCTGCTCGAAAGCGTGATGACGAACCCGCTGCGCAGCGGCCTGCTCACCACCCTGCGCGAGATGGGCGCCGACATCACCGTCGAGAGCGAGGCCAATGAAGGCGGCGAGGCGGTCGCGACGCTGCGCATCCGGGCTGGTTCTCTCAAGGGCGTCACCGTGCCGCCCGAACGGGCGCCCGCGATGATCGACGAATATCCGGTGCTGGCGGTCGCGGCCTCCTTCGCCACCGGCACGACGCGGATGCGCGGCCTGCAGGAGCTGCGCGTCAAGGAATCGGATCGCCTTGCGGCGGTCGAGGCCGGCCTCAAGGCGGCCGGCGTGACCTGCGCCATCGAGGGCGACGACCTGGTCGTCGAAGGAACCGGCGGGCTCGTCGCGGGCGGCGGCACCGTTGCCACGCATCTCGACCACCGCATCGCGATGAGCTTCCTCGTGATGGGCATGGCGACGCAAAAGCCGATGACCGTCGATGATGGCGCCATGATCGCCACCAGCTTCCCGAGCTTCGTCGGCCTGATGAACGGACTGGGCGGCGACATCGCATGAGCGGCGGCTCCACAAGCAGCAGGCTCGTGATCGCGGTCGACGGCCCCGCAGCGTCCGGCAAGGGCACGCTGGCCCGGCGGCTGGCGGCTCACTACGCCATGCCCTATCTCGACACCGGCCTGCTCTACCGCATGGTGGCGCGCGCCGTGCTCGATGGCGGCCACGACATCCACGATGCCGCGGCGGCCGAGGCGATTGTCGCTGGCTTCGACGAGGCCGGCTTCAGCGAGGACCGCTTGCGCGGGCGCGAGATCGGCGAGGCGGCCTCCGTGGTCGCCGCGATGCCGGCCGTGCGCAGCGGCCTGATCGAACGCCAGCGGCGCTTTGCAGCCCGGGGCGGCGGCGCGGTTCTGGACGGGCGCGACATCGGCACCGTGATCTGCCCGGCGGCCGGGACAAAACTCTTCGTCACCGCCACGCCGGAGGTGCGCGCCGCGCGACGCCACAAGGAACTGGCCGGGCGCGGCGAGGCTGCCGATTTCGAAGGCATTCTGGCCGATATCCGCCGCCGCGACGCCCGCGATTCCGGCCGCAGCGACGCGCCGCTCAAGATGGCGGAGGATGCCGTACTGCTCGATACCTCCGCCTTGACCATCGACGAGGTGCTGGCGGCTGCGATCGGCATCGTCGAGGCCCGGCGCGGCAGCGTCTAAGCTGCTTTAACAGGCTCCCCCTGCCCGGCATTCGCCCTTGGCGGCCGGGCAAAGCAAGCGCACACTACCGTTGCGAGATGTGACGGAGGTGGCGATGCGGCGCTGGCTTTGCGGTATCCTGTGTCTGACGGCGGCGGCGGTCTGGACCGTGAGGTCTCCAAGCGCGCAGCAATCCTCCACACCTCCAGACGAGGTCGATGTCGCGCTCGTGCTGGCGGTCGACGTCTCCTTCTCGATGGACCTCGACGAACTCGCTTTGCAGCGCAACGGCTACATCGAGGCGTTCCGCTCGAAGCAGTTGCACGACGCGATCGCGAAAGGGGCTCTCGGCAAGATCGCCGTGACCTATTTCGAATGGGCCGGCGGCAATTTCCAGCACATCGTCAAGCCCTGGACGATCATCGAGAGCCCGCAATCGGCAATCGCCTTCGCAGAGGAACTCGGTGAGGCGCAGACGCGACGCGGGCGGCGCACCTCGATCTCGGCGGCGATCGACCTCGGCGTCAGCCTGCTAGAGCAGCCCGGCATCACGGCGATGCGCCGGGTCATCGACATCTCCGGCGACGGCGCCAACAATGACGGTCGCTCGGTGACGACCGCCCGCGACGAGGCGCGCGACAAGGGCATCAGCATCAATGGGCTGCCCGTCATGCTGAAGCAGGCGAGCTATTTCGATATCGACAATCTCGACGTCTACTACACCGACTGTGTCATCACCGGCATCGGCGCCTTCGTGATCCCGGTCCGCGAGCGCCACCAGTTCGTCGAGGCGACCAAGACCAAGCTGGTGCGCGAGATCGCAGATCTTCCGGCAGAGCCGGGGGCGCTGGTCCAGAAGGCGCAGAACCGCGACCCCAACGCGACATGCCTCGCCGGAGAGAGGCAATGGCGCGACCGGATGGGGAATTGAGAGCACGCAAACGCCGTCATTGCGAGGAGCGCAGCGACGAAGCAATCCAGGAGGACGTAGCGCTTTACCAAACTGGATTGCTTCGCTGCGCTCGCAATGACGGGAGGCGCCGCGGCTCACGTGCCGCGCGGTTTGGCCCGTGTCGTAGGCAGGGCGGCGGCGGGGTCGTCTGGCCAGAGATGCCGGGGATAGCGGCCCTTCATCTCCGACTTCACCGCGCTCCATGAGCCGCGCCAGAAACCCGGCAGGTCGCGCGTGATCTGGATCGGCTTGTGGCCGGGCGAGAGCAATTCCAACACCAGCGGGACGCGCCCGCCAGCCAGCGACGGATGGGTCGCGAGCCCGTAAAGCTCCTGCACGCGCACCGAAATCGTCGGACCGGCCTCGGCGGCATAGTCGACGGCCAGATTCGAGCCGGTCGGTGCGGAGAAATGCGTCGGCGCCTCGCTGTCGAGCCGGCGCTTGAGGTCCCAGGGCAGGAGTTCAGACAGCGCCGCGTCGAGATCGCCGGGCGCGATGGCGGCGAGCGAGGCCCGGCCGACCAGATGCGGCGCGAGCCAGTCTTCGGGCGCAGCAGCGAGCCCCTCGTCGGAGAGATCGGGCCAGGGATTGTCGCCGCCCGTTGCCGCCACCGCCTGCCGGAGGAAACCGCAGCGCTCGCGCAATTGCATCTGTCCCCTGGTCCAGGGCAGCAAACCGATTCCAAGCGCCGCGACGCCCCGCGCCAGCGTCTCGGCGTTTTCGGCCGTCGCAGCAGCAGGCAGCGGCCGCTCCGACAGGGTCAGCGCGCCATAACGCCTGACTGCGCGGGCGCGCAGAGCCCGGGCGGGCCGGTCAAAGCTGGTCTCGGTGCGCTCGTCGAGCCCGAGCGGGGCGAGCCCGTCTGCAACCAGGCGCAGCACCTCCTCCTCTGTGATCCCCGTGGCGGCCATGATGCGCGCCTGCTGGGCAGCGCCGGTCATCTCCGCCACAACCAGCCAGGGCTCGCGCGCCAGCCTCTGGGAGGGCTCCAGGCCCGCCCCACGGCCATTGGCAAGCAGGTACTGGCCCGAGCCGGGATTGCGCGCCCTGGCGACGCGATCGGGATAGGCCAGCGCCAGCAGGAAACCGGCCGACAGGCGCGTTCCCTGGGACGACGCCGTTGGCTTGCCGGTCGAGCGCGCCCAACCCTCGCTGAGCCGCCGCATGTCGGCGGCCCGGCCGCCACGCTCGCGGCCGAAGCGGTCGAGGCGCTCGGCGAGATCGAGCGTATCGCCGCCGAGCCCGCGCTCGACCAGGATGGCGGCGAGATCGGCGGCCGCCTGGGCCTCGCCGAGACGCGCGGCAGTGACCACCATGCGCGCCAGCCGCGGCGGCAGCGGCAGGGCCTGCAGCGCCTTGCCATCCACCGTGATGCGGCCATCGGCATCGAGCGCACCAAGGCTCGCCAGCAGGCTGCGTGCTTCCTTCAGCGCCGGCTGCGGTGGCGGATCGAGGAAGGCTAGCGTGGAGGGGTCGCTGACGCCCCAGGCGGCACAGTCGAGCAGTAGGGGGCTCAGATCGGCGGATAGGATTTCGGGCCGCGCAAAAGCCTCCAGCGCGCCGGTGCCGGCTTCCTCCCAGAGGCGATAGCAGATGCCGGGCTCTGTACGCCCGGCGCGGCCTCGGCGCTGATCGGCCGCCGCGCGGCTGACCCGGCGGGTCTCGAGCCGGGTCACGCCGATATCGGGCTCGTAGACCGGCACGCGGGCGAGGCCTGAATCGATCACCACGCGCACACCCTCGATGGTCAGCGAGGTCTCGGCGATGGCGGTGGCCAGCACGATCTTGCGCCGTCCCGCCGGCGCCGGCAGCACGGCGCGGTCCTGCTCGGACTGGTCGAGCGCGCCATAGAGCGGCGCGATCTCGACGGAGGCATCGCGAATGCGCTCGCGCAGGCGCTCCTCGACTCGGCGGATCTCGCCCTGTCCCGGCAGGAAGACAAGCAGCGAACCGCCCTGCTCGTTCAGCGCCTGGATGACGGCGTCCGTCACCTGATCCTCGATGCGCTTCAGCGGATCGCGGCCGCGATAGCGGGTCTCGACCGGAAAAGCGCGGCCTTGGCTCTCTATGACTGCTGCGTCGCCGAGCAATCTTGCCACGCGGGCGCCATCGAGCGTCGCCGACATCACCAGGATCCGCAGGTTCTCGCGCAGGCCCGATTGCGCGTCGAGTGCGAGAGCCAGACCGAAATCGGCATCGAGGGAGCGCTCGTGGAATTCGTCGAAGAGCACGGCCGCGACACCATCGAGCGCCGGATCGTCCAGGATCATCCGGGCAAAGACGCCCTCCGTGACGACCTCGATGCGGGTCTTTGGGCCGATTTTCGAGCCGAGCCGGACGCGCAGGCCAACGGTCTCGCCGACGCGCTCGCCCAATGTCTGGGCCATGCGGTTTGCCGCGCCGCGCGCCGCGAGCCGGCGCGGTTCGAGCACGATCAGCTTGCCGCCTTGCGTCCAGGGTTCGTCGAGCAGGGCCAGCGGCACCCGCGTGGTCTTGCCGGCGCCGGGCGGCGCGACGAGCACGGCGTTCGGGTTCGCGCGCAGTGCGCCTGCGAGATCTGCAAGCACCGCATCGATCGGCAGGGATGTGTCGAAGGTCCGCATGACGCCGCGATGTGGCGCATGGGACGGTTATTCGCAAGCGCGGAGGTCTGGCGGTCTATCTCGCAGCGCTCATCCTGAGGAGCGCGGTGCACAGCGTCTTGAAGGATGCACCTGCGGTCGCGGTGTCTTCGGGAGCATCATGGACGTCGTTCTCAGGGACAGCGTCATGGTCTTGGCGTGGGAACAGCGGTGGTCTGGATGAAGCGCCTCGCTATCCCTGGCCTCGGCGACGAACGCAGCTACTCCCCCTCGCCGAACCTGTCCGCCACGAGGGCTGTCAGGGCCTGAAGGGCCTCGCGGGCCTCGCGTCCCTTGGCGACGACCGTGATCGTCGAGCCGATTCCAGCTCCCAGTGTCAGGATGCCCATGATCGAGGTCGCGCCGACCGTCTCGCCGCAACGGGTCACGGTGACATCGGCGTCGAAGCCCGCGGCGCATTGCACGAATTTCGCGGTCGCGCGGGCGTGCAGGCCCTTCTTGTTGATGATCGGCAGCTCGCAGTGAAGCGCGCCCGCGGGGATCACAGGTTCCGGGCAGTCGCAGTTCTCGTCGTAAGCCTCGCCCAACACGCCCTCGTTCAGCCGTTTACTTGCCGGCCAGAACGCGGCTGGCGACAGTGATGTATTTGCGGCCGGCATCCTGCGCGCTGGTGACGGCCTCGTCGAGGCTCTTTTCCTCGCGAACGCTGCAGAGCTTGATCAGCATGGGCAGGTTGATGCCCGCGACGACGTCGACGCGGCCGGGCTCCATCACGGAGATGGCGAGATTGGAGGGCGTGCCGCCGAACATGTCGGTCAGCACGATCACGCCATCGCCGGTCTCGACCGAGTCGACGGCCGCGATGATGTCGCGGCGACGGCTCTCCATGTCGTCATCGGGAGCGATGGCGATGGTGGCGAGGCTCTTCTGCGGGCCAACGACGTGTTCGAGCGCGGCGCGGAATTCCGTCGCCAAATGCCCATGCGTCACGAGGACGAGTCCGATCATTCACTATGGCGCCTGGAGAGCGCGCAATGCGCCCGGACAAGGTCGCGGTTTATGCGGCAGGCGCGGGATATGCGCAAGACGGCTTGTCTCAAACTTGTCAAAATTGCGGTCTTATGACGCGTCCATGAAGAGCCGGAGCGCTGTCAGCACCAGCCGCTCCTCGCCCGGGCGGCCCATGATGGTCAGTCTCGGCAGGTCGATCCCCGCCACCTGCTCGACGAGATCCTCGGGTTCGGGCATCCGGGCAGGCTCCGTGGCGCGGATATCGACGATGAGCCGGACGATCGTCCCGGCCAAGTGCGGCTCCGGGGTCAGGCCCAGGCCGCGACGCTCGATCAGTCCCTCCAGCGGTGCGACGGGGCGCGCCAGCAGGCGGCCGCCACGGGGGCTGATCTCAGTCCGGTCATCGGCGACCAGCCGCGCGAAGCGCCCGGCTTGTTGCGTTGCCGCGATCAGAGCCAGCGCCAGAGCCGACTTGCCGGAGCCGGATTCGCCGCGGATCAGGACCCCGGCCTCGCCGATCGCCACGGTGCTGGCATGGATGCGGACGGCCTCGCCGCCTTCGGTTTTCGTCGTCATGCTGGTCAGGCTGCCTGCGGCAGAGCCGGAAGCCGCACGATGAAGCGCGCGCCGAGCCGGGGTTGCTCGCCATCGGGCTCTGCGGCCCCGAGACGGTTTTCAGCCTGGATCGTGCCACGATGGGCCTCGACGATCTGGCGCGAGATCGACAGGCCGAGGCCGGAATTCTGGCCAAAGCCCTCATTGGGGCGGTCGGTGTAGAAGCGCTCGAAGACGCGCTCCAGTGCATGGGGCTCGATGCCGGGCCCCTCATCCTCGACTGACACCAGGATGTCGCCGCCTTCGCGCGTCAGCGCGACCCGCACCGGCTTGTCGGGCGTCGAGAAGGAGCGGGCATTGTCGATCAGGTTGACGATGACCTGGCCGAGCCTGGAATCATGGCCCATCACCAGAAAGTCGTCACGGCCGCCCGGGCGCTGTCCGCGCCGCTCGATCGTCAGGTCGATATGAGGCCGGTCCTCGCGGCGGGTTTCGTTCTGGACCTCGACGACCGCGCTCAGCACCTGGGCGAGATCGACCGGCGCCGCATCGTGGCGCGCAAGCTCCGCATCCAGCCGCGAGGCGTCGGAGATATCCGAGATCAAGCGGTCGAGCCGGCGCACATCGTGCTGGATGACGGCGAGCAGGCGCCCGCGCGATTCCTCGGATTTCGCACGCGGGAGTGTCTCCACGGCGCTGCGCAGCGAGGTCAGCGGGTTCTTGAGCTCATGGGCAACGTCGGCCGCGAAGCTCTCGATCGCCTCGATGCGGCTGTAGAGCGCCTTGGTCATGTCGCGCAGCGAGCCCGAGAGATGGCCGATCTCGTCGTGGCGATTGCCGAAATCGGGAATCTGTTCGCGCGATTTCACGCCCTTGCGCACGCGCTGGGCGGCATCGGCAAGCTTGCGGATCGGCTCGGCGATGGTGCCGGCCAGCAGCACCGAGAGCACGATCATCACGCCCGCAGCGACAGCAAAGACCCGGAAGATGGCGTAGCGCTCGGAAGCTATGACCGCGTCGATATCGCCGCCTTGCGTCGAGAGCAGCAGCGCGCCCTTGACCGCGCGGAAGCGCTGCACCGGCACGGCGACTGAGACGATCGTCTGCCCGCGCGTGTTGACGCGCACGATGCTGGCCGGAACGCCGCTGAGTGCCCGCGCAACCTCGGGATAGGCCTTGCCGTTGGCGTTTTCGAAATCGTCATAGGCGGGCACGTCGGGGCTGCCGAGCCGGTTCCGCAGCAGATTCCAGGTGCGCTCCAGCAGCGGTGGCTCGTCGGCCTGTCCAAGCGGAGGCAGGTCGAGCCGCAGGATGTCGCCGCGCGAATAGAGATTGCGCGAGTCCAGCGTCAGCAGGCCGTCCTTGTCGTAGATCCGGGCGCGCGTCTTGGTCGGGGTCACGAGGCGACGCAGCAGCGGCGCCACCTTTTCCGGATTGATCGAGAAATCGAGCGGATCCTCGGCGATCCCCGCGCTTTCGCCGGCCTGTAGCTGCAGGATCTTGTCGGGGTCGATTGTGATGCTGTCGGTCTCGACCGTCGCGGAGGCCGAGATCGCGCCCGCGATGATCTCGCCCTGGGTCAGCAGGCTCTGCACCCGCGCCTCGATCAGCCCCTCGCGGAACTGGTTGAGATAGAGGAAGCCGAGCAGCAGCGCGAACAGCCCGGCGAGGTTCAGCACGACGATGCGGCGCGTCAGGCTGGACGCGGCGCGAGACGAGACCGCCCGCACGGCGCGGCGCCCGAGCACGACGAGGCGCTTGCGCAGCCCCGGCCCGACGCGCTGCCCTTCAGCGGTCCTGCGTTCGTCGTCGATCGTTGCCATTACAAACTGCGTTCTCTCGGGTCATTGCGAGAAACGCAGCGACGAAGCGATCCAGGGGACGTCAAGCGAGACGCTGGATTGCTTCGCTACGCTCGCAATCACGACAGGCCTCAGCCTTCCTTGAAGCGATAACCGACGCCATACAAGGTCTCGATCATGTCGAAATCGACATCGACCTGGTTGAACTTCTTGCGCAGGCGCTTGATGTGGCTGTCGATGGTGCGGTCGTCGACATAGACTTCGTCGTCATAGGCGGCGTCCATCAGCGCGTTGCGGCTCTTCACCACGCCCGGTCGTTGTGCCAGCGACTGCAGGATCAGGAACTCGGTCACGGTCAGCGTGACCGGCTCGCCCTTCCAGGTGCAGGTGTGGCGCTCGGGGTCCATCCGGAGCAGGCCGCGCTCGAGGGCCTTGGCATCCTCGCTGCGCGGTGCAGCGGCGGGGTCCTTCGCGCCGGCGCGGCGCAGGATCGCCTTGACGCGCTCGACCAGCAGCCGCTGCGAGAAGGGTTTGCGGATGAAATCGTCGGCGCCCATCTTGAGGCCGAACAGCTCGTCGATCTCCTCGTCCTTCGACGTCAGGAAGATCACCGGCAGATCCGACTTCTGGCGCAGGCGGCGCAGCAGTTCCATGCCGTCCATGCGCGGCATCTTGATGTCGAAGATCGCGAGATCTGGGGGGTTCTGCTTCAGCCCGTCCAGCGCCGAGGCGCCATCCGTATAGGTCATGATGCGATAGCCTTCGGCTTCGAGCGCGATGGATACCGAGGTCAGGATGTTGCGGTCGTCATCGACCAGCGCAATGGTTGGCATAAGCGTCGGGTCTCTCGGCCTCGTTGCAATATCGCTCCACTCCCGTGAGAGAGCGGCTAAAGAATGGCCCTAATCTAGCGGCGCCGTGGCGGTTTCGCTATGGCTTAACGCATGGATACTCCAACAGGTTCAGCCGCGCCATCGTCGCAGCCGCTGGATCTCTGCCACGAACGGGCGCTGCGCGGGCGCGAAACCGGCGAAGCGAGAGATGAGATGACACAGCCGATGCAGCCTGCCATCACGCCGCGCGGAACCGAACTTGACGGCGCACCGGCTGCGGGTTTCGACGCGGTCGCGATGGCGCGGCGCGCCCTGCGCCGGGCCGGCACCGGCGCGCTGGCGACGCTCGATCCCGTCAGCGGCTTTCCGCTGACCACCCTCATCAACGTCGCCACGGATTTCGACGGGACGCCGCTGTTCCTGGCCTCGCGGCTGGCGCTCCACACCCGCAACCTAGATGCAGATCCGCGCGCCTCGATCCTGTTCGCGACGCTCGGCAAGGGCGACCCGATGGCCAATTCCGAGCGGCTGAGCGTGACTGGCCGGGCGCAGCGCTGCGACGATCCGCGCGCGCGCCAGCGCTTCCTGGCGCGCCACCCAAAAGCCAGGCTCTATGTCGACTTCCCCGATTTCTCGCTGTTTCGGCTCGCGGTCGCCGGCGTCCATCCCAATGGCGGCTTCGCCCGTGCCGGCGAGATCGAGCCCGCCGACGTGCTGCTCGACCTTGCCGGCTGCGAGAGCCTGATCGAGGGCGAGGCCCTTGCCGTCGAGCACATGAACGACGACCACGCAGATGCGCTGGCGCGCTATGCGACGAGGCTGCTCGGCCTGCCCGACGGGCGCTGGCGCGCCACCGGCATCGATCCCGAAGGGCTCGACATGGTCTGCGGTGATGTCGCTGCCAGACTGGTGTTTCCAGAGCGCGTCACCACGGCAAAGGCGGTGGAGACTATCCTTGTTAGGCTCGCCCGAGAAGCCGCGGCCAAGTCGTGAACGGTAGGTCGTGAGCGCGGCGGGGGTAGCGTTCACCATTCCGGCGATTTCAAACGATTTAGGGAAAATTCTTGCTTTGCCAGACTTTCCCGCAGCTTGAGCCGGCGTCATCATGGGCCTAAAGAGCCCTCCACCTCGTCCGCACGGGTTGTTCCCGTGCGTTACTGCAGACCAATAGCGACCGCGCTGAAGCGGCCCGCGCCCCGGGAGGTTACCAGTGGATACAATCGGTCACTACAACACCGCGCATGGCGCCGAGGCTTTTGGCTTCAGCAAGCTCAAATCGGTGTCGTGGAACCTCGAGGCGCCACAGCTCTATGAGATCTCGCTGAAGCGCGGCGAATCCGAGCTTGCCCGCGGCGGCGCGCTCTGCGCCGATACCGGCAGCCACACCGGTCGCTCGCCCAAGGACAAGTTCACCGTCCGCGACGCCCTGACCGAGAACACGGTCTGGTGGGAAAACAACAACGCGATCTCTCCGGAATATTTCGAGGCGCTGCTGGCCGACTTCATCAGCCATGCGCAGGGCAAGGAGCTGTTTGCGCAGGATCTCTATGGCGGCGCCGACCCGGTGCACCGGGTCAAGGCGCGCGTCTTCACCGAGATGGCCTGGCACTCGCTCTTCATCCGCAACCTGCTGATCCGCCCGGCGCGCGAGGAGATCGCCTCCTATCTGCCCGAGTTGACCATCGTTGATCTCCCAAGCTTCAAGGCCGACCCCAAGCGCCATGGCTGCCGCAGCGAGACCGTGGTCGCCATCGACTTCACCCGCAAGATCGTGCTGATCGGCGGCTCGGCTTACGCCGGCGAAATGAAGAAGTCGGTGTTCACCTATCTGAACTTCGTCTTGCCGACCAAGGGCGTGGTGCCGATGCACTGCTCGGCCAATGTCGGCTCCAAGGACGATTCCGCGATCTTCTTCGGCCTCTCGGGTACCGGCAAGACCACGCTCTCGGCCGATCCCGACCGTACGCTGATCGGCGATGACGAGCATGGCTGGTCGAAGGACGGCATCTTCAACTTCGAGGGCGGCTGCTACGCCAAGACGATCAAGCTCTCGGCCGAGGCCGAGCCGCAGATCTTCGCCGCCTCGCAGCGCTTCGGCACGGTGCTCGAGAACGTCGTGCTCGATCCGATTACCCGCGAGGTCGATTTCGACGACCAGTCCAAGACCGAGAACACCCGCTCGGCCTATCCGCTGGACTTCATCCCCAACGCCTCGCGCACCGGCCGCGCCGGCGTGCCCAAGAACGTCGTGATGCTGACCGCCGACGCTTTTGGCGTGATGCCGCCGATCGCCAAGCTCACCCCGGCCGAAGCGATGTACCACTTCCTCTCAGGCTACACCGCCAAGGTCGCCGGCACCGAGCGCGGCCTGACCGGCGTCGAGCCCGAATTCTCGACCTGCTTCGGCTCGCCCTTCCTGCCGCGCCACCCCTCGGAATACGCCAACCTGCTGCGCGATTTCATCGCCAAGCACCATGTCGATTGCTGGCTGGTGAACACCGGCTGGACCGGCGGCATCTATGGCGTCGGCCGGCGCATGCCGATCCGCGTCACCCGCCGCCTGCTGACGGCGGCCCTCGACGGTTCGCTCAACCGCGCCGATTTCCGCCGGGATCCCTATTTCGGTTTCGCCGTTCCCACTTCGGTGCCCGGCGTCGAGCCGCACATCCTGTACCCGGTGAAAACCTGGCAGGATAAGGCCGCCTTCGCCGAGACAGCCAAAAACCTGATCGGGATGTTCCGCGAGAACTTCAAGCGCTTCGAGAGCCATGTCGACGATGCCGTGAAGGCGGCGGCGCCGACGAACTCTCTGGCGGCGTAAGGCGTAACACCTTGCAAATGCATGCGCGGGAAACCCTTTCCCTATGGGAGAGGGTTTCCCGCGCTCAACCCGACAACAGATGGGGCGATACGGCGTGGCAATCCTGATCGTCGCCTTCCGCGTCCTCGTCACGCTGGTGATCCTGGGCTCGACTGCGTGGGGCTCCGGCCTGCTGCTGTTCCGTCTGAGCGGCACGATGGCGACCGTTGCGGCGATCGGCTTCGTCATTGCCGGGCTCGCCGGCGCCATCGGGATCTGGAGCGGCGCGCTGCGCCTGCCCTTGTCCTATGCGGTGCTGTTTCTCGGCCTGCTCGGCTGGTGGAACGGCATGGCGCCTTCCCATGACCGCGTCTGGATTCCCGAGCTCGCGCGGCTGCCGCAGATCGCCCGCGAGGGCGAGGCGATCACCGTCACCAATGTCCGCGATTTCCGCTGGCGCAGCGAGTCCGATTACGACCAGCGCTGGGAAACCCGCAGTTATGATCTGAGCAGGATCGCGGGCGCCGATCTCTTCCTGTCCTACTGGTCAGGCGAGGCGATCGCGCATCTGCTGGTCTCCTTCACCTTCACCGACCAGCCGCCGCTGTCCTTCTCGATCGAGGTCCGGCGCGAGCAGGGCGAGGAATGGTCGGCGCTGGCCGGCTTCTTCCGCAGCTACGAGATGGCCTATGTCGCCGCCGACGAGCGCGACATCGTCGGTTTGCGCACCCATGCCCGCAAGGAGGATGTCCGGCTGTTCCGGCTGGCAGCCTCGCCTTCGCAGGCGCGCGACATGCTGCTGGCCTATGCCCGCGACGTGAACCGGCTCTCGCTCAAGCCGCGCTGGTACAACACGCTGACCACCAACTGCACGACGGTGGTCTATCACCTCGTCGGCTCGGTCGCGCCGGGGTGGAAATTCTCGCTGCCACTGGATCCGCGCGTGCTGCTCTCGGGCTATCTGCCGGGCTACCTGCACCGCATCGGTGCGGTCCGCACCGACATCCCGCTCGACGACCTCGTCCGGCAGGGACGGATCAGCGAACGCGCCCGCACGATCTCCCTCGACGATCCCGATTTCTCGAAAAAGATCCGCGAAGGCGTCCCGGCCGGGCTGCCGTAGCGCTGAGCGCCATTATCCCGCCATTCATGCTTGGAGAATAATCTCCTCCATGCGGCACCCCTGACCGCAGCTGATTCGGGACGAACCATGTGCCGTTTCCTCGCCTATGCCGGCGCGCCGATCTTCATGGAAGATTTCGTCGCTGCGCCGGTGCATTCGCTGATCCACCAGTCGCTCCATGCCGAGGAGGCAAAGAGCGGCACCAATGGCGACGGGTTTGGCGTCGGCTGGTATGGCGAGCGCTCGGAACCCGGCCAGTACCGCGAGATCAGGCCGGCCTGGTCGGATGAGAACCTCCTCTCCATCGCCCGGCAGGTCCGCTCGCATCTGTTCTTCGCCCATGTCCGTGCCGCCACCGGAACCGCGACGACGCGGGCCAACTGCCATCCCTTCGTCCACGGCCGGCACTTGTTCATGCATAACGGTCAAGTCGGCGGCTACAGCCTGATCCGGCGCAAGCTCGAGGCGCTGATCCCCGACGCGCTCTATGGCGCGCGCACCGGCACGACCGATTCCGAGGCGATCTTCCTGCTCGCATTGGCCCGCATGGGCGAGGGCGCCACGCCCGGCGAGGCGCTGTCGGGAGCGCTCGGCGATGCGCTGTCCCTGATGCAGGCGGCCGGCATCCGCGAGCCGCTGCGCTTTGCCGGCGCGCTCGCCGATGGCGAAACACTCCACGCCGTGCGCTGGTCCTCCGACACCAAGCCGCCGTCGCTCTATGTCTGCGACCGCGGCGACAGCATCGTCATCGCCTCCGAGCCCGTCGACGCCGCCCGCGACTGCTGGCAGGCGCTGCCCTGCAACAGCCTCGTCTCGGTGCGCGCGGGTGCGGTCGCCGTGACGCCGTTTGCAGTTGGGCTGAAGCAGGCGGCGTGAGGCCGCGACGCGAGCCGCTTTTCGCTTGAGTTGTGCTGATACAACACGCTGACTACGCCCTGCACGACGGTGGTCTGTCACCTCGTCGGCTCGGTCGCGCCGTGCTGCCGCTACGGCTGAACGCTAATCCATCCGGTAGCCCCGACATCGGACATAAAGACATCTTTATATCTTTGATTGCACCCGCTGCGCCGCGCTGCTAAAGACCCCGCGTCATTCATCTCGCGCAGCTTGCGCGATCGAGCCAGTGGAGCAGCCCCCGTGTCGAAGACCGATTACGTCGTCAAGGACATCAGCCTCGCGGATTACGGCCGCAAGGAAATCAACATGGCCCAGGACGAGATGCCGGGCCTGATGGCGATCCGCGCCGAACATGCCGGCAAGTTCCCGCTCAAGGGCGCCCGCGTCGCCGGCTGCTTGCACATGACCATCCAGACCGCCGTGCTGATCGAGACGCTGACCGAGCTCGGCGCCGATGTGCGCTGGTCGTCGTGCAACATCTTCTCGACCCAGGACCATGCCGCTGCCGCGATCGCCGCGACCGGCGTGCCGGTCTTCGCCATCAAGGGCGAGACGCTGGAAGAGTATTGGGAATACGTGCTGCGCACCGCGACCTGGGGCGACGGCGGCACCCCCAACATGATCCTGGACGATGGCGGCGACCTGACCAGCCTGATCATCCTGGGCGCCGAGGCCGAGGCCGGCAACGCTGCCTTCCTCGACAAGCCCGGCAACGAGGAAGAGACGATCTTCTTCAAGCTGATCAAGCGCGAGCTCAAGGCCAATCCGGGCTGGTTCACCAAGACCCGCGCCGCCATCAAGGGCGTCTCTGAAGAGACCACCACCGGCGTGCATCGCCTCTATGAACTGGCCAAGGCCGGCCGCCTGCCCTTCCCGGCGATCAACGTCAACGACAGCGTCACCAAGTCGAAGTTCGACAACCTCTATGGCTGCCGCGAATCGCTGGTCGATGCCATCCGCCGCGGTACCGACGTGATGATGTCGGGCAAGGTCGCGCTCGTCGCCGGCTATGGCGACGTCGGCAAGGGCTCGGCGGCCTCGCTGCGCCAGGCCGGCTGCCGCGTCATGGTCACCGAAGTCGATCCGATCTGCGCACTGCAGGCGGCGATGGAGGGCTATGAGGTTGTCACCATGGAAGACGCCGCGCCCCGCGCCGACATCTTCGTGACCGCCACCGGCAACCTCGACGTGATCACCGTCGAGCACATGCGCGCGATGAAGCACCGCGCCATCGTCTGCAACATCGGCCACTTCGACTCGGAGATTCAGGTCGCGGGCCTGAAGAACTTCAAGTGGGACAACGTCAAGCCGCAGGTCGACGAGGTCGAGTTCCCCGACGGCAAGCGGATCATCCTGCTGTCGGAAGGCCGCCTCGTGAACCTCGGCAACGCGACCGGGCACCCGTCCTTCGTGATGTCCTGCTCGTTCTCGAACCAGACGCTGGCCCAGATCGAACTCTGGAACCACGCCGCCAAGTACGAGAACAAGGTCTACACCCTGCCTAAGCATCTCGACGAGAAGGTCGCGGCGCTGCACCTGGCCAAGGTCGGCGCCAAGCTGACCGTGCTCAACGATGCGCAGGCGAAGTATATCGGCGTCTCGCAGACCGGCCCGTTCAAGCCCGAGCTCTACCGCTACTGACATCCGGCACGACCGGATTTCCAGAAGGCCCGGCGCTCGCGCCGGGCCTTTTTCTTTGGCCTATGCAGAAAGGACCAGTCCGCAAACCACTACTAATAGTCCCGCGAGGGGTATCTGCATCTAGGTGTTGATTCAGGCGCGCCGCGCGATCGAATGCGTCCCAAATCCGCGAATTTACGATCGATTAAGCACTTCCTGACGGAGTCTGCGGATGATTAGAGTGGGGCTGATTCGGGTCCCTGCCTGTGCGTTGGAGCCTGATCGATGCTCGGATGTGATTGGTGCGGTGGCGGGCGTAGACCGGGCTAGCGGGCGGCGGATCCGCCGGCTCGAGGCCATGACAGATCCCCGACCGGCCAGGCCGCGCAATGCGGCCGCCCAATGAAGATGGACGCAGGAATGAGACGTTCGAGGCGACAGGATCAAAGCGGCGGGGGCTGGCGCAGTCGCGCAGCGCTCTCGGGGCTTGCCGTCGCGCAGACGCCCTCGATCGCCCTGGCACAGGCCGATTGGCTGGCGCCGGTGCGGCCCGAATTCCTGAGCACCGGCACGATCTCCATGCTGCTCGGCGGCCTGACCGTCTTTGCGGCGACGACCTCCCTGATCTATGTCCGCGAGCGCGCCCGCTGGAGTCGCCGCGAGGCCGAGCTCGCAGGCGAACTCGAGGCGGCGCGCGGCCAGCAGGAGAGGCTGGCGGCGCTGTTGGCCTCCGATCCGCAGGTCGTGGTGAGCTGGAAGGGCCGCAACAGCGACCCGATCTTCGAGGGCGACAGCGGTTTCCTCGGCGCGCCCGGCGCCACGCTGGCACTGGCCTATGGCAGCTGGGCGCCCCATGCCGATGCCAAGCGCCTCGAACTGGCGACCGATGCGCTGAAGGAGCGCGGCGAGGCTTTTGGCTTCACCTTGCGCGCCAAGACCGGCGCCTTCATCGACATCGAGGGCCGACCTGTGGCAGGGCGGGCCGTGATCCGCTTCCGGGAAGTGACCGGCGAGCGCGGTCAGGTCATGACCCTGCGCTCCGAACTTGCCGGCCTGACCACGGACCATGCCGCACTGGCCACGCTGCTCTCGAGCCTGCCGCAGCCGGCCTGGACGCGCGCGCAGGATGGGCGCCTGACTTGGTGCAACGACGCCTATGCGCGCGCTGTCGAAGCGGGCGATGGCGCGGAGGCCGTGAAAAACGGGCTCGAACTGCTCGACCGCAGCGAGCGCGAGGCCGCGGCCAAGGCGCGCCGCGACGGCGTCAGCTTCAGCGCGCGCGCTCCGGCCGTTGTTGCCGGGCAGCGGCGCACGCTCGACATCCTTGAACTGCCGACGCCGGCGGGCTTTGCCGGCATGGCGACCGACATGAGCGAACTCGAGGCCGTCCGCGCCGATCTCCAGCGGCAGATGGATGCGCATGTGCGCACGCTCGACCGGCTCAAGACGGCGGTTGCGGTGTTCGATTCCAAGCAGCGGCTGCTCTACCGCAATTCGGGCTTCGACGGCCTGTGGTCGCTGGATGCCGGCTTCCTCGACGGTCTGCCCAGCGACAGCGAGATCCTGGACCGCTTGCGTGCCGAGCGCCGCCTGCCGGAACTGGGCGACTATCGCAGCTGGAAGGCCGGCGTCCAGGCCGCCTATACCTCGACCCGCGCCAACGAGGACTGGTGGTATCTGCCCGACGGGCGCACCGTGCATGTCGTCGCCAGCCCCAATCCGCAGGGCGGCGTGACCTATCTCTATGACGACGTCACCGAGCGCTTCACGCTGGAATCGCGCTTCAACGCGCTCTCGCGGACGCAGCGCGAAACCCTGGATTCGCTGCGCGAAGGCGTCGCGGTGTTCGGGTCGGACGGCCGCCTGAAGCTTTCGAACCCGGCTTTTGCGCAGGCCTGGAGGATCGAGGCCGACCTATCGAGCGCCTCGCCGCATATCGACGAGGTTCTGCGCCTGTGCCGGCCGCTCTTCCCGCATGACGAGGTCTGGAGCGAGCTGCACAGCGTCGTCACCGGCGTGCGCGATGCCCGCGAGGATTATGGCTGCCGGATGGAGCGCCGCGACGGCAGCGTGCTGGACTGCGCCGCCGCCCCGCTGCCGGACGGCGCGACCCTGATCTCGTTTGCCGACGTCACCGCATCGGTGAATGTCGAGCGCGCCCTGACCGACAAGAACGAAGCGCTGGAGAAGGTGTCGCGGCTGCGCGAGGATTTCGTGCACCACGTCTCCTACGAGCTGCGTTCGCCGCTGACCAACATCATCGGCTTCGCCCAGCTCCTGGGCACCGAGGCGATCGGCGCTCTCAACGAGAAGCAGCGCGACTATACCGGCCATATCGTGCGTTCATCGGGCGCGCTGCTGGCGATCATCAACGACATTCTCGACCTCGCGACGATCGACAACGGCGCGCTGGCGCTCGAACTCGGCGATGTCGACGTCGCCGAGACCATCGCCCAGGCCGCTGCCGGCCTGCATGACCGGCTCACCGACAGCAAGCTTACGCTCAAGGTCGACATCGCGCCGCAGACCGGCCCGCTGCGCGCCGACGGCAAGCGCCTGCGGCAGGTCCTCTACAACCTGATCTCCAACGCGATCGGGTTCTCGACGCCGGGGCAGACGATCACCGTCTCGGCCGGACGGTCCAACGGGATCGTCAGCATCACCGTCGCCGACCAGGGCCGCGGCATCCCCGACGAGGTCAAGGAGAAGGTATTCGACCGCTTTGAGAGCCACTCGCTCGGCTCCAGCCATCGCGGTGTCGGGCTCGGCCTTTCGATCGTGCGCTCGATCGTCGAATTGCATGGCGGCCGCGTGATGCTGGATTCGCAGCCAGGGCGCGGAACCCGCGTCAGCGCCCTGTTCCCCTCCGAGGGCGTGTCGCTGTCGGACGCCGCCGAATGAGCGCTGCACATCTGACGGACGGCCCGAGCGACGGCGCGCACCGGCTCGTCCTTGGCGACGAGACCGCGACCCTGCGTCTGGCGGGCGATCTCGCCGGCATCCTCAAGCCTGGGGACATCGTGGCTTTGTCGGGCCATCTCGGCGCCGGCAAGTCGATGCTAGCGCGGGCGATCCTGCGCGAACTCTCCGAGGATCCGGAGCTGGAGGCGCCGAGCCCGACCTTCACGCTGGTGCAGAGCTACGACACGCCACGCGGCCCCGTGCTGCATGCCGACCTTTACCGCGTGCGCTCCCCGGAGGAGCTCGACGATATCGGGTTGATCGAGGACATCGACCGGATCGTGACGCTGATCGAGTGGCCCGACCGCGCCGGCTCCCGCCTGCCGGCAGGGCGCAGGCTCGACATCGTGCTCGACGTCGACCCCGGCAACCCAGAGACCGGACGCATCGCGACGCTGGTCGGAGGCGTGCTCTGGCGCCAGCGGCTCGCAATCGCGCTGGCGACCCGGGCCATGCTCAACACGGCCGGCTGGGGCGATGCGCGGCGCGACTACATGCAGGGCGACGCTTCGAGCCGCGCCTATGAGCGGCTGGGCCACCCCGATGGCCGCAGCGCGGTGCTGATGATCTCGCCGCCGCGACCAGACGGCCCGGTGATCCGGCAGGGCAAGCCCTACAGCGCCATCGCGCATCTGGCCGAAAGCGTCGACGCCTTCGTGGCGATGGATCGCGCCCTGGCCTCGCTGGGCTATTCCGCGCCCGCGATCATTGCGCAGAACCTCTCGACCGGACTGCTGCTGATCGAGGACCTCGGCTCCGAAGGCGTGATCGATGGCGACGGGCCTATCCCCGAGCGCTATGAGGCCGCAGCCCTGCTACTGGCCGACCTGCATCGCCACACGCTGCCGACGATCCTGCCCGTGGCGGAGGCGCGCGACCATGTCGTGCCCGACTACGACCGCGCCGCACTGGCGATCGAGACCGAACTGATCCTCGACTGGTATGCCCCCCATATCGCCGGGGTGACGCTGCCCGCCGTCACGCAGGCCGAATTTGCACGCATCTGGGGCCGGCTCTTCGACGAGATCCTGTCGGCGCCGACGACCTGGACCCTACGCGATTTCCACTCCCCCAACCTGATCTGGCTGGCCGCGCGCGAAGGCCATGCCAAGGTCGGCCTGATCGACTTCCAGGACGCGGTCCTCGGGCACCCGGCCTATGACCTCGTCTCGCTGGGCCAGGACGCGCGCGTCGATGTTCCCGCCGGGCTGGAGCTGCGCCTGCTCGCTGCCTATGGCGCGGCGCGGCGCGGCAGCGATCCCGAATTCGACCTCGCCGGATTTGCCCGCGCCTATGCCATCATGGGCGCGCAGCGCAACACCAAGATCGCCGGCATCTTCGCGCGGCTCGACAAGCGCGATGGCAAGCCCGCCTATCTCAAGCACCTGCCGCGCATCGAAAGCTATCTGCGCCGCAATCTCGAGCATCCGGCCCTGGCGGAGCTGAAGGCCTGGTACGAGACGCATCTGCCGAGCCTGTTCGAGGAAGCATAGGCAGCGGTCGCGTCTCGAATGGGGCTCCGGCAGGTGGTCCCCCCGCACATCATATCATCCACGGAGACGCCGTTTCGCGGCTCCTCGGGATACGGCTGATGGGTGATGCAGCGTGGGGCTTCTGCTAGCGTAGCGCCATGACCGAGGAGATTCGCGTGACCCAGAGCCACAAGGCACCGATCCGCCGCGCCATGGTGCTGGCGGCGGGGCTGGGGCAGCGCATGCGCCCGATCACCGACACGCTGCCCAAACCGCTGGTCGCCATCGGCGGCAAGGCCATGCTCGACCATGCGCTCGACCGCCTGGCGGAAGCCGGCGTGTCGGACGCCGTGGTCAACGTCCACCATCTCGCCGGGCAGATCGAAGCGCATGTCGCCGGCCGCATTGCGCCGCGCGTGACGATCTCGGACGAACGCGCGATCCTGCTCGAGACCGGCGGCGGCGTGAAGAAGGCGCTGCCTCTGCTGGGCCCCGACCCGTTCTTCCATGTGAACTCGGACTCCCTCTGGAGCGAGACCGGCCGCTCCAATATCGCGGCGATGGCGCAGGGCTGGAATGGGGACGCCATGGACATGCTGCTGCTGCTGGCCCGGCGCGAGGACAGCATCGGCTTTGACGGCGCGGGCGACTTCTTTCGCGGCGAGGATGGACGGCTGGCGCGACGTGGCAAGGCCGAAAGCGCCCCGTACGTCTATGCAGGCGTCGCGATCATGAAGCCCGAGCTTTTTGCCGACACGCCCGAGGGGCCCTTCTCGCTCAACCTGCTCTTCGACCGTGCCATCGCCGCCGGCCGGCTCCATGGCCTCGTGCTCGAAGGGCAATGGCTGCATGTCGGCACGCCGCAGGCGATCGCGCCCGCGGAAGCCGCCTTCGCGGCGGCGCAGGCGCTCGATGCCTGAGCTCAACCTGTTCAGCATTCCAGCCGGCGCGCCCTTCCTGGATGTCCTCGCGCAGGCGATGCTGGAGGGCCGCTTCGGCCGGATCCACGACCCCGCCGACCCAGCCGTGCTGGCGCGCACCACGCTGTATCTGCCGACGCGGCGCGCTGCGCGTGCCTTCGCCGCCTGCCTCTCGGCGCGGCTTGGCGGAGCGGCCCTGCTGCTGCCCCGGATCGTGCCGCTGGGCGATGTCGACGAGGCTGAGACAACCCTCATCGGCGCCGGTGTCTGGGACGCGAAACGCCTCGCGCCGATCGACCCGCTGGTGCGACGCATGCTGCTGACACGCCTGGTCGACGCCTGGGGCCGCACCGCCAATCGCAGCCATCTCCGGCTCGACCCCTCAGAGCCTTCGCTGGTGCCGGCGACGCTGTCTGAAGCCTATGGACTCGCTGGCGACCTCGCAGCGCTGCTCGACCAGATGCAGACCGAGGGCGTGGCGATCGAAAGGCTTGCGACGCTGGACGCGTCGCGCTTCGACCAGGTCTGGCAGCTCAACGCCAGCTTCCTTGCCATTCTCGGCGAGGCCTGGCCGGCGATCCTCGCCGAACGCAACGCCTGCGACCCCGCCTCCTTCCGCAACGCCATGCTGGAGGCCGAGCGCGAGCGCCTGCTCGCCGGCGCCGCCAGCGGGCCGATCATCGCCGCGGGCTCGACCGGAACGGTCCCCGCCACCGCGCGGCTGCTCTCGGCCATCGCCCGACTGCCGAACGGCGCCGTCGTGCTGCCCGGTCTCGACACGCAGCTCGGCGAACCCGCCTGGAAGGCGATCGCGACAGAGCCCGCCCCTTCGCATCCGCAGGCGGCGCTGCATCATCTGCTTGGGATCATGCAGGCCACGCGCGCCGATGTCCGAAGCCTCGGGAGCGCCGATGCCAGCCGCGCGGCCCGGGCCAGCCTGTTGCGCGAGGCGCTGCTGCCGGCCTCGGTGACCGAACTCTGGGCTGGGCTGGCGGAACGCCTCACGAGCGAGACACTGGCGCCCGGATTTGCCGGTCTGCGCCTGGTCGAGGCCGCCAACGAGCGCGAGGAGGCTCTGGCCGTCGCTATCGCCCTGCGCGAGACGCTGGAGCAGCCGGGCGCGCAGGCGGCGCTGATCACGCCCGATCGCGGGCTGGCCGAGCGCGTCGCCATCGAGCTGCAGCGCTGGGGCGTGGATGTCGACGATTCCGCCGGCCTGCCCCTGTCGCGCTGGCCGGTCGGTGCGCTGATGCGGCTCATCCTCGAAGCCGCCCTTGCCAATGCCACGCCGGCGAGCCTGGTCCCGCTGCTGGCACATCCGCTGTGCCGGCTCGGATTCCCAGCCGAGGCGATGCGGCGTGCGGCAGCCGCGCTCGAGATCGGAAGCTGGCGCGGCGTCGCCGTGACGCCTGGGCTGCAAGGGCTCCGCGGGGCGCTCGCCGCGATGCCCGGGTTCAAGGCGCAGCCTCATGCGCCCGGCCCGCGCCGCCGCCTGACAGGTGATGACGAAGCGCTCGCGGCCCAGCTGCTCGAGCGGATCGAGACCGCGCTCGCCCCGCTGATCGAAGCGTTGCAGGCAGCCGATGCCTCCTTCGCGACCGTGGCCCCCGCAGCCAAGGCGGCCGTACTCGCCTTCGCCCTCGACGAGGAAGGCGCCGACCGCGCCTTTGCCGGGTTCGACGGCGAAGCTCTGTCGGCGCTGTTCGACGATCTCGCGGGCGCTGAAGCTGACATGCCCGCCGGCGGCAGGGCCTCGGACTTCATCGCGATCCTCGAAGGCCTGCTGGGAGAGCGCGTCGTGCGCCGGCCGGGCGGCGGGCACCCCCGCGTAAAAATCTGGGGTCTGCTCGAGGCGCGCCTCCTCGAGGCCGACCATGTCGTGCTCGGCGGGCTCAACGAGACGATCTGGCCGCCCGACGCCAAGACTGACGCCTTCATCAACCGGCCGATGCGCACGGAACTCGGCCTGCCGGCGCCGGAGCGTCGCATCGGCCAGACCGCCCATGATTTCGAGCTCGCGCTGATGGCGCGAAAAGTCACGCTGACGCGGGCGCGCAAAGCCGGCGAATCCGAGACGATCGCCTCGCGGTTCTGGCTGCGGCTGAAGGCGGTGACGCCGGAGCCGCTCTGGGCGCAGGCCAGCGCGGCCGGCGCGCAGTTGCTCGGCCTTGCCGAGGTGCTGAGCAAGGCGGCGCCGGTCAAGCCCGTCGGACGGCCAGCGCCAAAACCGGCACGTGCCTTGCAGCCGCTCTCGCTCAGCGTCACCGATGTCGAGACGCTCTATCGCGATCCCTACCAGATCCATGCGCGAAAAATCCTGAAGCTCGACGCGCTCGATGCGCTGGTCGAGGATCCCGGCGCCCAGGATCGCGGCAGCCTGCTGCACGACATCGTGGGCACATTCGCCGAGACCTATCCCGACCAGTTGCCGGCCGACGCCTATGCGCTGTTGATCGCCATCGGTGTGGAGGCCTTCCGCAAGTTCGCCGCGACTCCCGAGGTGCAGGCCTTCTGGTGGCCGCGTTTCCTGATCACAGCCGGACATTTCATCAGCTGGGAGCAGCGCCGGCGCGAGACGCTTGCGCGTGTCGGCGTCGAATTGCGCACCGCGGCCGCGTTCAGGCTCGCCGATGGCGCCGAGTTCAGGCTCAGCGGCCGGGCCGACCGGATCGAGATCACGCGCGAGCCCGCCTTGCGCATCATCGACTTCAAGACCGGCGCCCCACCGAGCAAGGCGCAGGTCGAAAAAGGCTTTGCGCCGCAATTGACGCTGGAGGCCGAGCTTGCGGCCCGCGCCGGCTTCGAGGGTTTTGTCGGCGCGACGCCGGTCGAGTCTCTGGTCTATCTCAAGCTCCACCACGATCCCAAGGGCTGGGCCAAGGACAAGCCGCTCGAATTCAGCGGGGAAAGCGTGGCGGATGTCGCGGCCCGCCATCTCACGCATCTGCTCGAGCATCTCGATGCTTTGCGCTCCGGCCGCGAGGCCTTCGTCTCGCGCCGCGCGCCCGATTACATCAAATATGCCAGCGCCTACGACCATCTCGCGCGGGTCAAGGAATGGTCGGCGGCTGCCGCGGGCGACGATGACGGGGGCGAGGCATGAAGCCCGGCTGGATCGTTCCCGAACTGACGCAGCAACGCCAGGCGCTGGCGGCGAGCCCCGGCCTGAGCGCCTGGGTCTCGGCCAATGCGGGCTCGGGCAAGACGCATGTGCTGGTCAACCGGGTGCTGCGGTTGCTGTTGGCGAACGTCGCGCCCGGCCGGATGCTCTGCATCACCTATACCAAGGCCGCGGCCGCCAACATGGCCAACCGCATCTTCAAGGCGCTCTCGGTCTGGGCGACGCTGCCTGATGGGGACCTCGCCCGGGAGCTGACCAAGCTGACGGGCGAGGCGCCCTCGGTGAAGCAGCGCGCGGCCGCACGCCGGCTGTTCGCGCAGGCGCTGGAGACGCCGGGCGGGCTGAAGATCGAGACCATCCACGCCTTCTGCACGCGCGTGCTGCAGGCGGCACCCTTCGAAGCGAACGTGCCGCCGCGCTTCGAGGTCGCCGACGATCTCGCGCAGGCCGAGATGCTGCGCGCGGCGCGACGCGAGCTTCTGGCCGCCGTCGTGGCGGACCCCGAGGGCGAGGCCGCCCGCGCGCTCGACCTGCTCGCCCGGCAGGCCGCGCAGGACACCTTTGACGGGATGATGCAGGAGGCGCTGCGCCAGCGCGCCCTGTTCAGCGACACGCAGGGCCGCGCCCGCGATGCCGCCGAGATGCGGGCGGGCATCGCGGCATTTTTAGACGTGACGCCCGAGCTCGATGCCGACGAGGTGCATGGCTGCTTCCGGCTGACGATCTCGACGATGGCCGGCCTGCCGCGCCTGATCACCGAACTCGAAGCCGGCAGCGCCACCCGCCAGAAATTTGCGGGCACCTTGCGGGCGCTGATCGCGGGCCAGGACGATGGCGACCCCGTCGCCTTCTGCCGGCCCGGCTTCATCACCGGCGAAGGGACGATCAATTCCAACGTCAGCGGGCGCGGCAAGTCCCTGCTCGAGCCCGACTTGCTCTCGGTGCTGGAAAGCGTCGCGAAGGCCGTCCTCGAAGCCAGCGATGCGCTCAACGCCATCGCGATCCGCGACCGCAGCCATGCGCTGGCCGTGCTTGTGACGCGGATGCTCGCGAGCTACCAGCGCCTCAAGAGCCAGCGCTCGCTGCTCGACTATGACGACCTCATCGCCAAGGCGGGCTCGTTGCTGGCGCGGGTCGACGCCGCCTGGGTGCTCTACAAGCTCGACGCCGGCATCGACCACATCCTGCTCGACGAGGCGCAGGACACCAGCGAGTCGCAATGGGCGATCTTGCGCCGGCTGACCGACGAGTTCACCAGCGGGCTCGGCGGCCGCGAGGAGAGCCCGCAGCCGCGCACGGTCTTTGCCGTCGGCGACGAGAAGCAGTCGATCTATGGTTTCCAGGGCGCGGCGCCGGCCGTCTTCGGCGCAGAACGGACGCGCCTCGGCCGCCGCATCGCGGACGCGCAGCAACGCTTCGAGCCGGTGAGCCTCAACACCTCCTTCCGCTCGACGCGCGACATCATGCAGGCGGTCGATGCAGTGTTCGCGCTGCCGGAGCATGCCCGCGGGCTCGTCTTCGACGGCTCGGCGAGCCCAGAACTGCACGACACCGTGCGCCAGGGCGATCCCGGCTGCGTCGACCTCTGGCCGATCTGCGCCGATGATGTCGGCGATCCCCCCGACGCCTGGACGACGCCCGTCGATGCCGTGACGCGCCGCAGCGGCACCGCGAAACTCGCGACGCGGATCGCCGCGACGCTGGGCAAATGGCACCGCGAGCGGCGCGACGACCTCGGCAATCCTTTTGCGCCGGGCGACGTGATGATCCTGCTGCGCCAGCGCGGCGCGCTGTTCGAGGCCATCGTCCGAGCGCTCAAGGACGAGAACGTGCCGGTGACCGGCCGCGACCGCCTGACGCTCGCCGACCACCCGGCCGTCGAGGATTTGGTCGTCCTCGGGCGCACCCTGCTGCTGCCCGACGACGACCTGACGCTGGCAACCGCGCTGAAGACGCCGCTGATCGGGCTCGACGATGACGACCTGCTGCGACTGGCGCCGCTCCGGACGGGTTCTTTGCGCACGGCGTTGCAGGAGGCAGCGCAAAGCGAGCCGCGCTATGCCGCGATCGAGGCCATGCTTGCGGATTGGACCGAGGAGGCCGCGCGTTGCGGACCGTTCCGCTTCTTCGCGGGCCTGCTCGGTCCCGGCGGCGGGCGCAACCTCGCGCTGGCCCGTCTCGGCAGCGAGGCCGGGGACGCGCTCGACGCCTTCCTCAATGTCGCGCTCGACCACGAGCGCAAATACGGCCCCTCGCTTGCCGGCTTCCTGCAACACATCTCCGGCACCGCTGCAGATGTGAAGCGCGACCTGTCGTCGAGCGCCGGCGAGGTGCGGGTCATGACCGTCCACGGCGCCAAGGGGCTGGAGGCCGGGATCGTGATCATGGCCGATCTGGCGCCAGAGCCCGGTGCGAAACGCCTGCCCAAGATCATGATGGTCGCTCCGCCGACTGGCGCTCCCGTGCCGATTTGGCCGCCCGCGAGCAGCGACGATGCGCCCGCAACGCGTGAAGCCAAGGCCAGGGTCGTCGCCCAGATGGTCGAGGAGCATCATCGTCTGCTCTATGTCGCGATGACCCGGGCCGAAGACCGGCTGATCGTCTGCGGCGCGCAGACCAAGGGCGAGGCGCCGGAGGGGTCCTGGTACGCGATGGTTGCGGCCGGGCTGGGCGCATCCGCTGCCGGGCTCGTCAAGGTGCCGGCGCCCGATGGCGAGGGCACGATCCTGCGCTTCATGACCTCGGCGCCCCACCCACATCTCGGCGAGGAGGCCACGCCGCCTCTGCTGCCTGTTGAACAGCCTGCGTGGTTGCGCCGCGCCGCGCCGACCGAAGCCGAGCCCGCCCCGCCGCTGAAACCCTCCAGCGCTCTGGCTGCTGCCGATGGCGCCGAACGTCCCGCCGATGGACCCTTCCTCGCAGCCGCTGCGGCTGCGGGCCGCCTGGCGCATCTGCTGCTCCAGATTCTGCCCGGTGTCTCTCCCGAGCAGCGCGCCAGCGTCGCGCAGGCACTGGCCGAGGCGCGCGGCACGGCCCTGACGCCGCAGCGCCGAGCCCGGACGGTCGCGGAGGTGCAGGCGCTGCTGGGCCAGCCTGACCTCGCTCTCCTGTTCGCCGGTGGCTCGCTGGCGGAGGTGCCGGTTGCGGGCACGATCACGCTTGGAAATGGCGAGACGCGCGCCGTCTCGGGGCAGATCGACCGGCTCGCAATCGCCCCCGACAGCATTGTCATCGCCGACTTCAAGACGACGGCACGACCGCCTGCGGGTGTCGACGCGATGCCCGCGACGACGCTGGCGCAGCTCGGTGCCTACCGGGCACTCGTCAGCGAGATCTATCCCGGCCGCAGCATCCGAACGCTGGCGATCTACACCGCGACGCTCGACATCCTGGAGCCGGATGCCGGGCTGCTCGAGGCCGCCCTGGCGAAAATGGCGGGTTAGACCTGCTTCACCGGCTTACGGGCGCGCCTTGACCCCGGCCCCCCGCATTCATAGCTTCACCGACGAATGCAGCGACGCTGCCAACATGTTTTCGAAAGGCAATTCAGCCATGGCTACCAGCAAAGTGACCGATGCAAGCTTCGAGGCCGATGTCCTCCAGTCTGCCGAGCCGGTCGTGGTCGATTTCTGGGCCGAATGGTGCGGCCCCTGCCGGATGATCGGCCCGGCGCTCGAGGAGATCGCCGGCGAGATGGGCGGCAAGGTCAAGATCGTGAAGATGAACGTCGACGAGAACCAGGCCATCCCTGCCCAGTTCGGCATTCGCTCGATCCCGACCCTGATGCTTTTCAAGGACGGCAAGCTGACCTCGCAGAAGGTCGGCGCGGCGCCCAAGAGCGACCTGTCGCGCTGGATCGCCGGCGCCGTCTGATCCGCGCCCGGCTACAGACGAAAAAAACCCGCCAGCCCCTCGGGGATGGCGGGTTTTTCATGAGCGTGACGCTCTCAGCCCTTGCGGGAATCGATCGCGAAGGCGCCGGGACCGGCGGCAGCGATGTAGAGGAAGATGAAGCAGAACAGCATGGCCGCCTCGCCACCATTCAGGAGCGGGTAGAAGCTCTTGGGAGCATGAGACATCCAGTAGGCACTGGCCATGAGGCCCGACAGCACGAAGGCGGCGGGCCGGGTCAGGAAGCCGACGAGCACGAGTGCGCCGCCGATGATTTCGAGCATCCCGGCGGTCCAGGGGAGCGAGAAGGCAGCCGGCATGCCCCATGAGGGCGCAACCGGGAAAGCAAGAATCTTCTGCGTACCGTGCGAGATAAAAGTCAGCGCCGTAAAGATTCGCAGCACACCAAGGAGGTGCGGCGCGAAGCGTCCGAGCGAATTGAAGGCGTTCATATAGTTTCGCTTTCTACGTATATAGAGCCGAACATGAATGACAGGCTCAACTCAGAGAGCCAGGCAGCGATCGGACGCGCAACGGCTCCCGATATGCGATCCGTTATGCGGTTTCTTCTCGCAGATGCAATATCGGTGTGGCCACAGTTGGTCCTTGCACATTTGCAACATCATCACGTTGTCGCGACACTCCGGTGACCGGGACGGGCGCCCAGGCTTAACCCCCCCTTAAAAGCGCCATGTTTCACTCCTGTTTGGCAGGCGCTGGCGATTTGCCGACAAACTGGCCGAGAATAGGTGATCGAGACAGGATGAACGACCGGAACAGACGGGCTGAGCGGCGCGAGCCGTCATTCGAAAGCGGGCGCGCCGAAAGCCGCGACGATTTCGACATGCGCCTGTCGGCGGACGATCGCCCGAGCCGCGGCTACCAGAAGCCCTCACACCGCCAGGAGGAACCTCGCGACGTGCCCAGACGCGACAAACGAACCGGCGGCGGCAATGGCGGCAGGCGGGGCGGGCGCAAGCGCAGGGGGCGTTCGCTGCTCGGGGGGCTGTTCTACTGGACGATGGTGGTCGGGCTGTGGTGCGCGATCGGCGTCGGTGGGCTCGTGGCCTATCATGCGGCGCAATTGCCGCCGATCAACCAGCTCACCGTGCCCAAGCGGCCGCCCAACATCGCGATCCTGGCGGCAGATGGCAGCCTTCTGGCCAACCGCGGCGAGACCGGCGGACGCACCATCACCATCGGCGAGGTGCCGCCCTATCTGCCGAAGGCTTTCGTGGCGATCGAGGACCGGCGCTTCTACGAGCATTTCGGCATCGACCCCGTCGGCATCACCCGCGCGGTCGTGAACAACCTGCGCGGTCGCGGCGGCGTCCAGGGCGGCTCGACGCTGACCCAGCAGCTCGCCAAGAACCTGTTCCTCACGCAGGAGCGCACCGCCGCGCGCAAGATCCAGGAAGCGATCCTGTCGCTCTGGCTGGAGCGCACCTACACCAAGGACCAGATCCTCGAGCTCTACCTGAACCGCGTTTATTTTGGCTCGGGCGCCTATGGCGTCGAGGCTGCGGCTCAACGCTATTTCAACAAGTCCGCGCGCTCGGTGACGATCGCCGAGGCCGCGATGCTCGCTGGCCTCGTGCAGGCGCCCTCGAGGCTAGCGCCCAACCGCAATCCGGAAGCGGCCGAGAAGCGCGCTCAGCTCGTGATCGCGGCGATGGCCGATCAGGGCCTGATCTCGCAGGCTTCGGCCAAGACGGCGCTGGTGGCGCCGGCCGAGGCCGCCGAGCGCATCGGCGCCGGCTCGGTCAACTATGCGGCCGACTATGTCATGGACGTGCTCGACGACTTCATCGGCGCAGTCGAGGGCGACGTCACCGTGCTCACCACGATCGACCCCAAGCTCCAGGCTTCGGCCGAGACGACGCTGGTCGAGACGCTGGCCGCCCAGGGCGGCAAGCTCGGCGCGAGCCAGGGCGCCGTGGTTACGCTCGCCCCCGACGGGGCGCTTCGGGCGCTGATCGGCGGCCGTGACTACACCAAGAGCCAGTTCAACCGTGCGACCGCCGCCAAGCGCCAGCCGGGCTCCTCCTTCAAGCCCTTCGTCTACCTGACCGCGCTGGAGCAGGGCCTGACGCCCGACACGATCCGCGACGATTCGCTGGTGACGATCAAGAACTGGACGCCGGAGAACAACAGCAGGACCTATCGCGGGCCGGTGACGCTGAAGACCGCCTTCGCCCATTCGCTCAACACCATCGCGGTCAAGCTCAACCAGGAGGTGACGCCCCGCGAGGTGGTGCGGACGGCGCAGCGGCTGGGCATCTCGTCGGGCTTGCAGGCCAACCCCTCGCTGGCGCTGGGGACCTCCGAGGTCACCGCGATCGAGCTGACCTCGGCTTATGCGTCCTTCGCCAATGGCGGCCAGGCCGTGCTGCCGTACGTCATCCGCGAGGTGAAGTCGCTCAATGGCAAGGTGATCTATGCCCGCAAGGGCACCGGCTTCGGCCCGGTCATCCAGCCGCAGACCCTGTCGATGATCAACGCCATGTTCCACGAGACCATGGTCAGCGGCAGCGGCAGCAAGGCCAACATCGCGGGCTGGGAGGTCGGCGGAAAATCGGGCACGACGCAGGACTTCCGCGACGCCTGGTTCGTCGGCTTCACCGCCAAGCTCGTTACCGCGGTCTGGGTCGGCAATGACGACAACAGCGCCATGAAGCGTGTCTATGGCAGCGGTCTGCCTGCCGAGATCTGGGCCAAGTACATGCGCGCCGCCCATGTCGGGATGCAGCCCTCGCCCATTCCGGGCGGGCTCTGGCGCGGTGCGCCCCGGCCTGTCGAGGAGAGTGCCCCGGTCGCCTCCGCACAGCCGCCGGCGAACGTCCAGGCCGGAGGCGACGATCGTGCCTGGGCTCCGCCGGCGCCGCAGGAAAAGAACCTGCTGCAGAAGCTGTTCGGCGGTTAGGTTCCCTTTGGGCGATGGCCGACGGTCAGCCTCATCGGGCTCTCCCTCCAGCCTTCCTGCAGCCCTCATCCTGAGGAGCCGCAGAGCGGCGTCTCGAAGGATTGCCGACGACGCCCCTCAGGACGAGGGCCGAGGAGGCTTGCGATCAAAGCGTTAAGGCAGGCTCGCCCTCAAGCCTTCCCGGCGCGGATCCCGGCGCTCGCATGGAACAGCGCGAAGGCAGCCACGCCCAGCGCCGACATCACCGCCGGCAGCGGCACGGCCGAGCCCTCGAGCAGATGGCCGACCAGAAGCCCGACACAGGCCGAGAGCAGCATCTGGCAGAGCCCGTTGAAGGACGAGGCGGCGCCGGCGCGATCGGGAAACGGCATCATCGCCGAGGCCTGCGACTGCGGCATGGTCAGGCCGACGCCGCACGCGTAGATCGCCATCGGCACGACGACGCCGAGCGGCCCGCCGAGGCCCGTGGTGACGCATAGCAGCATGACCAGTCCGCCCGCCGCCAGGCAGGCGACTCCGATCGTGATGACGCCATCCATGCCGCGGCGCCCGACGAGGCGCTGGGCGATGATCGTGCCGAGGATGTAGCCGAGCACGCCGAAGCCGAAGGAAAAGCCATACTCGACCGGCGAGAGCCCGTAGACGCCGATCAGCACGAAGGACGAGCCCGAGATGAAGGCGAACAGCCCGGCATAGGCGAGCGCCGTCAGCGCGACATAGACGCGGAACATGCGGTTGTGCAGCAGCACGCCGAAGCCCCGGAAGATCGACACCAGCGAAAGCGGGCCCGGCGTGCGCGCCCGGATCGTCTCCGGCATGATCGTGACGATCACCACGGCCAGGCCCAGGGCGAAGATCAGCGAGGCGATGAACGTCGAGCGCCAGCCGAAGGCCATCTGGAGGATGCCGCCCAGGACCGGGGCTATCGCCGGCACCAGGCCCATGATCATGCCCATCCGCGCCAGTTCACGGCCCGCGCGCGGCCCCTCATAGAGATCGCGCACCATGGCCCGGCCAAGCACGATGGGTCCCGATGCGCCCACCGCCTGGACGGCGCGCCCGATGGTCAAGGCCTCGATCGAGGGCGAGAAGGCGCAAAAGCACGTCGCGACGAAGAAGATGCCCAGGCCGGCCAGCAGCACGGGCCGGCGACCGAGCCGGTCTGACAGCGGACCCCAGATGATCTGACCCGCAGCGAAACCGAACAGGAAGGATGACAGTGTCGCCTGCGCGCCGGCGACATCCGTGCCCATCACCCGCACGATCTCGGGCAGCGAGGGCAGGTAGAAGTCGGTCGAGAGCGGCCCGAGCGCCGTCAACATGGCGAGGACGGCGGTCATCGCCAGCGTATCGGGGCGGAGCTTCATGCGTCTGGCGGCCTGTCCTGGCTCGAAGTCACGCCGTCATCCTGGCCGCGGCACCGGGGAGCGCCGGCGATGACGGATGTTTTTCGAGAATAAGCCGCATCCCTCTAGGCTGCGCCCGGCGGGCTGTCGAGGTCAGCCGAAGCCGTGCAGGCTTGCGCCATGGCGCTTCAGCCAGATCTCGGCCTCCTCGGTGCGCGGACAGAGCTTGTGGGTCAGGGCCCAGAACCGATACGAGTGGTTCATCTCCTTGAGATGTGCCACCTCATGCGCGGCGAGATAGTCCAGCACCAAGGGCGGGGCGAGGATCAGCCGCCAGGAAAAATTCAGATGGCCCTTCGACGAGCACGAGCCCCAGCGGCTGGTGGTGTCGCGGATCGTGATTTTTCGCGCCGGGATGCCGAGCGTGGCGGTGTGCCTGGCGACGGCCTGCTCGAGATCGTCGAGGGCAGCACGGCGCAGGAAATCCAGGATGCGACGCGGCACATGCGCGACCTCGCCGGCCACCGCGATGATCGCGGCGCCATCCTTATCGGTGGTCGCATGGGTCAGGCCGCGGATCTTCGACCAGTGCACGATCCGGTGTGGCACGCCGCGAAAGGGCAGGGTCGCGCCGGGCTCGAAGGGCACCGATTGCGGGCGCCTGGCGATGCGCGCTGCAATCCAGCCGCCATGCTTTTCGGCGAACTCGCGCGCCGTGGTGAAGTCGGCGCGCTCGGGCAGGGTCAGGGTGATTTCGCCGGTCGCCTGCGATACGCGCAGCGTCATGCGGCGCGCGCTTGCCCGCCGCTTCACCGCGACGGGATAGCTGACACTGCCGTGAGGAACCTCGATCCGGTCCGGATCGGGCTGGCGCTTGAACAGGGAGAACCGCATCGCCGGTGATTGTGCGGGATTCGCGGGCGATGCGGAAGGGGCCGAGTGACGCGCCTCAGCCCGCGACCTTGATGGCCTTGCGGGCATCCGACACGCTCGTCTCGCGACGGCCCTTGGCGGCCTCCATGTCGAGGCTGACCATGAAGTCCGAGATGCGCGGTGCGATCTCGGAGCGGAAGCGCGAGCCGTTGAAGACTCCGTAATGGCCGACGCCCTTCTGCATGTAGTGGACGCGCTTGTCGGCCGGGATGTTGGTGCAGAGGTCGTGGGCGGCCTGCGTCTGGCCGACGCCGGAGATATCGTCCTTCTCGCCCTCGACCGTCATCAGCGCCACGCGGCGCACGGCCTTGAGGTCGACGGGCTTGTCGCGATGCATCATCGTGCCCTTCGGCATAGCGTGATCGACGAAGACGGTCTGGACGGTCTGCAGGTAGAACTCTGCGGTCAGGTCCATCACCGCCATGTACTCGTCGTAGAAGTCGCGATGCTTCTCGGCGGAATCGCCGTCACCGCTGACGAGGTGCTTGAACATGTCGTAATGGGCGCTGACATGGCGGTCGAGATTCATCGCCATGAAGCCCGAAAGCTGCAGGAAGCCGGGATAGACGTCGCGGAAGAAGCCCTGGTGCGGGAACGGCACCTTGGTGATGCAATTGTCGCGGAACCAGTCGATGCCGCGATCCTGGGCGAGCTTGTTGACCTCCGTCGGCGAGCGCCGGGTGTCGATCGGGCCGCCCATCAGCGTCATCGAGCGCGGTGCGGAGGCATCGTTCTCAGCCTCCATGCGCGCCACGGCGGCGAGCACCGGCACCGCCGGCTGGCAGACGGCCATGACATGGGTATCGGGGCCGAGCTTGTGCAGCATGGCGATGACGTAGTCGATGTAGTCGTCGAGATCGAAGCGGCCGGCCGTGAGCGGCACCATGCGGGCATCGGTCCAGTCGGTGATGTAGACCTCATGGCCGGGCAGGAAGGCCTCCACAGTGCCGCGCAGCAAGGTGGCGTAATGGCCCGACATCGGCGCGACGAGCAGCACTTTCGGCTGCGGCTTGCGACGGCCCTCGATCTTGCGATCGAAGTAGATCAGCTTGCCGAAGGGCCGCTCCCAGACGATGCGCTCCTCGATCGCGACCTTGACGCCGTTGATCGTGGTCTCGGCCAGCCCGAAGACCGGCTTGCCATAGCGCCGCGTCGAACGCTCGAAGAGCTCGCACGATGCGGCCATGGTCCGCCCGAACGGCGTATAGGTCAGCGGATTTGCGGGATTCTTGAAGGCGAGCTGCATGGCATCGGACAGGCCGCGTGCCGGGCTGACCATCATGTGAACCGCTTCATAGGCATGGTAGGCAAATGACATGGGAGCCCCGTACATGCGTTTTTTGTGTCCCTGCGATGCACCAGAGGATGATGCGCTGCAATATGGAACGCACCGTAGGTTGATTTTGTTCTCATTCAATCCGGCTAAAGACTAAGATTTCGCTGCGATGCGCTTTTGCCACATAAAATTGCTCAGCCCGGCGGCGTCCGCCCGGCACAAGGCCTTGTGATGACCCTCGAATTTTCCGCGACCGCTCTCGACCGTTCGAACCGGCATCTGCGCCTCGACACGCTGGTAAGGCTGCGTTGGCTCGCAACCGCAGGGCAGAGCCTGGCCGTGACCGTGGTTCATTTCGGGCTCGGCTTCACCCTGCCCTTCGGCTGGTGCTTTGCGGTCATCGCCGCTTCCGCCTGGCTCAACATCGCGCTGCGGATCAAGTTTCCGCTGAGCCACCGGCTGCGCGAGGACGCTGCGACCGCCTTGCTGGCCTTCGACGTCGTCCAGCTTGCGGCACTGCTGTATCTGACCGGCGGGCTGCAGAATCCGTTCTCGATCCTGTTCCTGGCGCCGGTGATGATCTCCGCGACGGCGCTCGCGCCTAAGCGCACCCTGTCGCTGGGGCTGCTGGCGATCGTGCTGGCGAGCCTCCTCAACATCTTCCACCTGCCGCTGCCCTGGGCAGGGCTCGAGCGCCCGGTGCTGCCGCCGTTCTATCAGGCCGGGACCTGGATCGCCCTCGTGCTCGGTATCAGCTTCACGGGCATCTATGCCTGGCGCGTCGCCAAGGAGGCGCGGGACCTGTCGGATGCCCTGACGGCGACGGAACTCGTGCTGGCGCGCGAACAGCACCTCTCTCAACTCGACGGGCTGGCCGCCGCCGCCGCCCATGAGCTCGGCACCCCGCTGGCGACGATCGCGCTGGTGGCGCGGGAACTGTCGCGCCTTGCCCCCAATGAGGGCGAGATGGCCGAGGACATCACTTTGCTGCGCGAGCAGGTCGAGCGCTGCCGCGGGATCCTGGGCAAGCTGACCTCGCTGCAGGACGACGATGCCGGCCCGCTCGACCGGCTGTCGCTGAGCGTGCTGATCGAGGAGGCTGCGGGTCCGCAGCGTCCCTTCGGAACGCCCTTCGCGATCAAGATGCTCGGCGAGAAGCCCGAGCCTGTGTGCCGGCGCAATCCCGGCATGATCCATGGGCTTGGCAATATCGTCGACAATGCCGTCGATTTCGCGCGCTCCGACGTCTCGATCACCGCGCAATGGGATGCCGGCCATGTGACGCTGATCATCGCCGACGACGGCCCGGGCTTCCCGCCCGACGTGCTGCTGCGGGCGGGCGAGCCCTATCTCTCGCGCGGCTCCAGCGAGGGCCGCGCTGGCGGCGGCCTGGGGCTTGGCCTCTTCATCGCGAAAACCCTGCTCGAGCGCAGCGGCGCCGCGCTCGAATTCTCCAATCTCCCGGCGCCGGCGAGCGGAGCGTCCATCCGTATGGTCTGGCCGCGCGCGGCCTTCGAGGCCGATTTGCGGCCCTCGGGCTCTTTCCAGCAGGAAGCCTCGCTACTACATAGAGTTAGCGAGGCTCCCACGCCATGATGTGCGTCCCGGGGCCATTCACGCTACAATTCCGCCGCACTAGGCCTGGCGGAGGAGAGTTTCGATGCAAGATATGCTGAGCGAAGCGACCTCGACCGATCCGTCGGCCGACATGTCCCTGCTGCTCGTCGATGACGACAAGCCTTTCCTGACCCGGCTCGCCCGCGCCATGGAAGGGCGCGGCTATGCAGTCCGGACCGCCGAGAGCGTCTCGGCAGGCCTCGCGGCGGTCGAGGAGTCGGCACCGGCCTTCGCCGTGATCGACTTACGCCTCGCGGATGGCAACGGGCTCGACGTGATTGCGCGGCTCAAGGAGCGCCGTCCCGATGCGCGCGGCATCGTGCTGACCGGCTACGGCAACATCGCGACCGCCGTCAGTGCGGTGAAGCTCGGCGCCTTCGATTTCCTCGCCAAGCCGGCCGATGCCGACGAGATTCATTCGGCCTTGGCCGCCGCCCGCGATTCGCGCCCGATGCCGCCCGACAATCCGATGTCGGCCGACCGGGTGCGCTGGGAGCATATCCAGCGGGTCTATGAGCTTTGCAGCCGCAACGTTTCCGAAACCGCGCGTCGGCTCGGCATGCATCGCCGCACGCTCCAGCGCATCCTGGCCAAGCGCGCGCCGCGCTAGGCCTCCTTGGCAGACCGCATTGTCTCCACGCGAACCGGTGTCGGCCTCGCTCGGCAATGCTCCGGGCATCAGACCGGTGGCGGGTTGACCGCCTTGAAGCCGCCCTCGCGCCAATAGGGATAATGCGGATAGGCCGGTGTCACCGCGCTGACCGCATCCAGCCTTGCAACCTGCTCCGTGGTCAGGCTCCAGCCGACAGCGCCGAGATTCTGGCGCAACTGGTCCTCGTTGCGCGCGCCGATGATCACGCTGGAGACCGTCAGACGGCGCAGCAGCCAGTTCAGGGCGATCTGCGGCACGGTCCTGCCGGTGTCGCCGGCTAGCGCATCGAGCACGTCGACAATCGCGTAAAGCCGCTCCTGCGGAACCGGGGGTCCGAAATCGGCGGTCTCGTGCAGGCGGCTGCCCGCAGGCAGGGCCTGGCCGCGCCTGATCTTGCCGGTGAGACGTCCCCAGCCGAGCGGGCTCCAGACCATGGCGCCGACCGACTGGTCGAGACCGAGCGGCATCAGTTCCCACTCATAGTCGCGCCCGACCAGCGAATAATAGACCTGGTGGGCGACATGGCGCGGCCAGCCATGGCGATCGGCCACCGCCAGCGCCTTCATCAGCTGCCAGCCCGAGAAATTCGAGGCCCCGACATAGAGCACCTTCCCGGCACGCACGAGCACATCAAGCGCCGCCATCACCTCCTCGACCGGCGTCGCGGCATCGAAGGCGTGCAGCTGCAGCAGATCGATCCGGTCGGTACGCAGCCGCTTCAGCGCAGCCTCGACGCCCGAAACCAGACGCCGGCGCGAGGTTCCGCCATCCAGCGGCCCGTCCCCCATCGGCAATCCGAGCTTCGTCGAGATCAGCGCCTGGTTGCGACGCGCGCCCAGCGCCTCGCCCAGGATGCTTTCGGACGCGCCGCTCGAATAGACATCGGCCGTATCGAACAGGGTCACGCCGGCATCGAGGCAGATATCGATCAGGCGGCCGGCCTGCGCGACATCTGTGTCGCCCCAGGCGCTGAACAACGGACCCTGCCCGCCGAAGGTGCCGCAGCCGAAGCTGAGCGCGGGTACCTTCAGGCCGGACGCGCCGAGTTGCCGATAATCCATGGTGTTTCCTCCTGTCAGACGGTCAGCGCGCGCGCCGTGGCGCGGCGTTCGAGGGCGAGACTCCAGACGGCGAGGCCGAGCGCGGCCAGCGGCACCAACCCCGCGATGGGCGCGACGCCGGCAAGACCTGGCCCATGCGCGATGACGGCACCGCCCAGCCAGGCGCCAAAGGCATTGCCCAGGTTGAACGCGGCGATGTTGAGGCTCGACGCCAGCCCCTGGCCCGCGCCGCCCGCCTGCTGGAGGACGCGCATCTGCAAGGGCGCAACCGTGGCAAAGGCCGCAAACCCCAGTGCGAAGGCGGCTATCACGGCCCCGATCCGGTCATGGAACGCAAAACCGGCGCCGAGAAGCGCAACAGTCAGCAGGATGAGCGTTCCGATCAGCGCCGGCGACAGGCTGCGATCGGCCCAGCGCCCACCGGCGAGATTGCCGACCACGAGGCCGGCGCCGAAGACCAGCAGGATTGGCGAGACCGCGGCCTCGCTGAAGCCTGCCAGCTCGACGAGGATCGGCTGGATGTAGGTGAAAACCGCGAAGACGCCGCCGAAGCCGAGCACGGTTATCAGCAGGCCAAGCTGCACCTGCGGCCGGGCGAGCACCGCGAATTCCTCCGAGAGCGGCCCGGGCACGACCGGATCGCGCGCCCGCGGGACGAAGATGGCGAGGATCAGGAAGGCGAGGATGCCGATGGCGGTGACGGCCCAGAAGGTCGCGCGCCAGCCATAGGCGAGGCCGAGCCAGGAGCCGAAGGGCACGCCCATCAACGTCGCCAGCGTCAGGCCCGTGAACATCACCGAGATGGCTGAGGCCTTCTTGTCGGGCGCGACGAGGCCGGTCGCGACCACCGCGCCGACGCCGAAGAAGGTGCCATGCGCCAGCGCCGTGACGACGCGCGCCGCCATCAGCCAGCCATAGCTGGGGGCGAGCGCACAGGCGAGGTTGCCGAGGGTGAAGATCGCCATCAGTACCAGCAGTGTCGTCTTGCGCGGCAGGCTTCGCGTCGCGATCGTCAGGATCGGCGCGCCGACAAAGACGCCCAGCGCATAGCCGGTCATCAGCAGGCCGGCGCTCGGAATCGAGACGCCGAGATCGCCCGAGACCTGCAGCAGCAGCCCCATGATGACGAATTCGGTGACGCCGATGCCGAAGGCGCCGACGGTGAGGGCATAAAGGGCAATGGGCATGAGCGTGCCTCGATGTGGCGCAGGGTTGAGTGATCTCGCTCCCATATGGCGAAGAGCCCGCCAGTGAATTAGATTACCTTCGGGACAATGATCTGTGAGGTGAAGTCATCATGCCGCGCCCTGAGATCAACCGCTCCGGCGAGATGGAGGTGTTTGCGCGCGTCGTCGAACTCGGCGGGTTTTCGCAGGCGGCTCGGTCGCTGCGGATGACGCCCTCGGCGGTGAGCAAGCTGATCGCACGGCTCGAGGCGCGGCTTGGCGTGCGCCTGATCATCCGCTCGACCCGCAAGCTGCAGCTCACCGAGGAGGGCGCGACGTTCCACGCCCGCGCGATCCGGGTGCTGAGCGATCTCGACGAGGCCGAGCGCTCGGTCGCGTCCTGCCAGATCCCGCGCGGACGGCTGCGGGTCAACGCCAATGTCGCCGTCGGCTGGCACTACCTCTTGCCACTGGCGCCGCGCTTCATGGCTGCCCATCCAGGCGTGCAGCTCGACATCACCATCACCGATGCCGTGATCGACCTGATGGATGAGCGCGCCGATGTCGCGATCCGGGTCGGGCCTTTGCGGCCGTCCCAGCTGATGGCGCGCAAGCTCGGCGAAAGCGCGATGGTGATCGTCGGCGCGCCCGACTATCTCGCGCGCCGCCCGGCTCCGGCCACGCCGGCCGCGCTCGAGGCGCACGACCTGATTACCTTCAATTTCGCCCGGCATTGCGACGAATGGCCTTTTCGCCTGGACGGCAAGCGCATCTCGCTGCCGGCCCATGGCCGCGTCATGATCGGCGATGGCGAAAGTGCGCGGCGGCTGGCGCTGGCCGGCCAGGGTCTGACGCGGCTGGCGCTGTTCCATGTCGCGCCAGACATCGCCTCGGGCGCGCTGGTGCCGGTGCTGGAGGACTTCAATCCCGGCGATACCGAGGAAATCAATGCCGTCTATGTCGGTCATGGCGGGCGCCTGCCGGCGCGCGTGCGCGCTTTCATCGACTTCCTGGTCGAGGCGGTGGACTTAGGCACCGGGCCTGGGCGCTAGACCTGCGGATCCTCCAGCGTCGCGAGACGCCCGGCCGCCAGCTTCGCGAAGGCGATCGTCAGCGCCTTTCGCCGGGCCGGGCTGAGCGGATGGCGCGGCGCCTCGCGCAGGAGTTCCCCGCCATAGGCGTCGGCGACGATCAGGCCGACATCCTCGGGCAGGGCATCCATGGGAAACTCGGGCGCGACAGCGAACAGAAACCCGTCGCAGAAATCGCGGTAATCGGGCCATTTTCCGTCGACGCGATAATCCTCGATGCCGGACTTGACCTCGACCACCAGCAGCTCGCCCGATGGCGACAGGGCGACGATGTCGCCGCGCCGGCCATTGGCGAAGGTCATCTCCTTGACGATGGCGTAGCCGCGCGCACGCAGATGCCGCCCGGCGCCGCGGCAGACGGCGCGGGTGATGTCGGGTCGCGCCGGGCGCGGGTTGAGGATGGAATCGACCAGGGACATGCCCTCACGTTCTCTCTTTGTCCTCGCCATGGCAAGCCGGCGCGACGCCGCATGCGAAAGCGGCTCCCCCTTTCCCGCCCCATGCTCTAGGGAAACAGCTGATCTCATCATGGGTGCCGCAGCTTGCAGACCGACCTCGCTCCTCTTCTGATCGCGGTGGTGGCCGCCATCGCCGCCGGCCTGCTCTGCGTGCTGTTGCGTCCGCTGCTCGTCCGGTACGCGCTGGCGCGGCCCAATGCGCGCTCGAGCCATCGCGTGCCGACACCGCAGGGCGGCGGCATCGCCGTCCTTGCCGGAGCCTTTCTGGCGCTGGGGCTGGCGCTGCTGGTCTGGGCCGTGCCGTCGGCGGCACGAAACGACCTCGCGCTCGTGGCACTCGCTGCGACCCTGCTCGCCATCGTCGGCGCCTGGGACGATATCCGCCCGCTGCCGGCGAGCGTCCGGCTGGTGCTCCAGGCGCTTTGCGTCGGGCTGGTCGTGATCTTCGCCGCGCCCGATATCCGCCTGTTTCCGGCCTTCCCGCTGACGCTGGAGCGCGGCCTGGCGCTGCTCGCCGGCATCTGGTTCGTCAACCTGACCAACTTCATGGACGGGATCGACTGGATCACCATCGCCGGCATCGTGCCACTGAGCGGCGCCCTGGCGCTGGCCGGCGCGACGGGCGTGGTCGATCCCGCGACCGGCTATCTCGGGGCCGCGCTCTGCGGCGGGCTGATCGGTTTTTCGCCATTCAACAAGCCGACGGCGCGGCTCTTCCTGGGAGATGTCGGCTCGCTGCCGATCGGGCTCGTCACGGCCTACCTGCTCTACAGGCTGGCCGGCACCGGCGCGCTGGCGGCGGCGCTGATCCTGCCGCTCTACCATGTCATGGACTCCACCATCACGCTGCTGCGCCGGCTGGCGCGCGGTGAAAAAGTCTGGGAGGCGCATCGCTCGCATTTCTACCAGCAGGCCACGGTGAACGGGTTTTCGGTCCGCGAGATCGTGGCGCGGATCGCGCTGCTCAATCTCGGCCTGATCGCACTGGCGGCGATCAGCGTGCATTGGCAGGGGTTCTTGATTCAGGTCGCCTGCCTGCTCGTAGCGCTGGTGCTGACGGGTCTGCTGCTGCGCCAGTTTTCGCGGAGGCGCGCGAGCCATGGCTAAGCCGATTGTCGGGGGGCGACATCATCCGTCATTGCGAGGAGCGCCAGCGACGACGCAATCCAGAGGCGGCAGCGCTCTACCTCTCCCTGGATTGCTTTGCTACGCTTGCAATGACGTACACGGGCCAGGGATTCCCGGCCTGCCATGACACGTGCGGGTGTCCATGACCACTAGTCAACGCATTCTCGTCACCGGAGCCAGCGGGTTCATGGGCCCGCAGGTCGCGGCAGCGCTGCAGGCCGCCGGTTACCGCCTGCGGCTGGCTCTGCGCCGTAACGTTGCGGTGCCCGACGGCGTCGAGACCGTCGTCATCGGCGATCTCGCCTTGCCTGTGGACTGGAGCGCGGCACTCGACGGTGTCGACCATGTCGTGCATCTGGCCGGGCTCGCCCATGCCGGGCCCGGACTCGACGAGGCGCTCTACCAGGCGATCAATACGCGGGCGACCCGCTCACTGGCCGAGGCCGCGCAGCGTGCCGGCGTTTCGCGCTTCGTCTACCTGTCCTCGCTGAAGGCTCTGAGCGGCGCCTTCGACGGCCCGCCGCTGCACGACAGCGATACGCCTGCGCCCGACGACCCCTATGGCCGCTCGAAACTGGCGGCCGAACAGGCGCTGGCAACACTCGATCTCGATTGGGTCTCGTTGCGGCCAGTGCTGGTCTATGGACCCGGCGTGAAAGCCAACATGGCAGCGCTTGCGCGTCTCGCCCGCCTGCCCGTGCCTTTGCCGCTGGGTGGACTGACCGCGCCGCGCTCGATGGTCGCGGTCGAGAACCTGGCCGAGGCGATCGTCTTTGCCCTGACGCCGGCCTGCCCGCCCCGGCGGGCCTATCTCGTCGCCGATCCCGAGCCGATCAGCGTCGCCGGCATCATCGCCGCCCTGCGGGCCGGCATGGGTCGCGCGCCGGGGCTGATCCCCGTGCCCGCGTCCTGGCTGGGGCTGGCGGCGCGGCTCGCCGGCAAGCACGATGCCTTCGTCAAGTTGAGCGGCAGCCTCGTAGCGGTGCCCGGCGACCTGCTGGCTGCCGGCTGGCAGCCGCCGCTTACGACAGCTGCGGCACTGGCGCGGCTTGGCTCGCTGGCACGGACTGCGGCGTCTGCGGCGTCCTGAAATCGGGAATCGCCTCGGCCAGGATGGCGTCCGCCGCCGAACGGTCATCGGCCGCGATCGCAGCTTCGAGCTGCACCAGCCATTCTTGCAGGATGGCGCGGCCGGCAAAGATCGGCTTGGCCGCCATCACGCCGTCGAGACCGATCTCGGCCTTGGGCTCGTCATGGGCGAAAAGGATCTCGTTCAGGCGCTCGCCCGGCCGCACACCGGTGACCGCGATCTCGATGTCGATGCCGGGCTCGTAACCAGCCAGCCGGATCATGCGCTCGGCCAGATCCATGATCTTCACCGGCTGCCCCATCTTGAGGATGTAGACGGCGGCGCGCTCGGCCTGCGGCTCGCTGGCACGGGCGTGGGAGGCCGCGGTCAGCACGAGATCGCAGGCCTCGCGGATGGTCATGAAGTAGCGGATCATCTCGGGGTCGGTCACCGTAACCGGTCCGCCGCGCTCGATCTGCGCCTTGAACTTCGGCACGACGGAGCCGACCGAGCCCAGCACATTGCCGAAGCGCACGGCGACGAGGCGCATGCCGCCATCGGTCGCGACCATCTCGGCGTCGCGCGACTGGGCGTACATTTCCGCGAAGCGCTTGGTGGCGCCAAGCATCGAGACCGGCTCGATCGCCTTGTCAGTCGAGATCAGCACGAAGGTGCCGGCCCCCGAGGCAACGGCAGCATCGGTCACGTTGACCGAGCCAAAGACGTTGGTCTTGATGCCCTCGGTCCAGTCCGCCTCGAGATAGGGCACATGCTTCAACGCCGCGGCATGGATCACGATGTCGGGCGCAAACCCTGCGAACAGCGGGGTGATCCGGGCGCGATCGCGCACATCAGCCAGAGCTCCCGACACCAACATGCCGTGCTTGGCCGCGATCAGCTGTTCGGTGATCTGGAACAGCGCCGGCTCGGAGCTCTCGACGATCAGAAGCTCGGCGGCCCCGAAGGCGCCGCAGCGCAAGCAGATTTCGGAGCCGATCGAGCCGCCGCCACCGGTGACGATGACGCGCTTGCCCTTCAGGAAGGCGCCGAGACGCTCGCGGTCGATCGCGACGCTGGGACGCACCAGCAGGTCCTCGATCTCGAGGGGGGCGAGCTCGGTGTCGCGCGTGCCCTCGCCCAGCGTGTCGATCCGCGAGATCGGCAAAGCGAGTTTTCGCGTGCGGGCGAGCCATTTGTCGGGCTCTGCCTCTGGCACCAGCGCGCTTGCCGTCGCGACAATGCGACGGAAGGGCTCGCCGCGGTCGGCCGCTTCCTGGGCGACCTGCTCGATCTCCGAGAGCAACCCGAGCACGGGCACGCCGCGAATAGTCTGTCCGAGATCGTCGCTGCGTGGCGAGAGAATGCCGGCGGGCTGAAGGTTGCGCATGGTGCCCGCTTCCATGGCTCGGATCGCCATCTCGACATCAACGCCGCGGCCCAGCAGCAGGGCGGAAACCGTGGCGCCGCGGGCGGCCATATGCTTCGAGCGCGAATATTTGAAGTAGCGATAGGCCAGCCGCGGGCCGCCGAGCAGGGCGCACTGCACCAGCCAGTAGAGCGCGATCGTGATCTTGCCGAAGAAGAAGCCGCCGTAGAAATTCGGCGCGAACAGGATGTAGTCGGCCACCAGCAGGGTCAGCGCCAGCAGCGTCACCGCCTTGACGATGTTCGACAGGTCCGGCAGCGAGGCGAAGCGCCATTTCGAGCGATAGAGCGAGAAGAACCAGTAGACCACGCCGGCATAGGCGACGAAGACCGGCAACGTGCGCGGGAGATGGCGCAGATGCTCGGCCAGCTGCGCGCCCTCGAAGCGAATCACGAAGACGAGCCAGATCGCCAGCGCCGTGACCACAAGATCATGGGCGATGACGGCGAATTTCTTGAGGTTCTGCTTCGAAAAAAGGGCCATGTCTGGCGGGGTATCCCGCTCCCTCACCGGCTTGTCAACGCAGGCCGCCCTGCGGCGGCTCAGGCGGAGCGCGCGACCGGCTTCAGGCCGTCCAGGATGAAGGTCACCAGCTCCTCGGCGGTGGGACCCGGCATCTGGGCGCATTGCGCCATCAGCAACGGGTGATGGAAGCGGATCACCGAGGTGCGGATGCACTGCGTCGCGGCCTTGGGGTCGAGCTGCCTGAACTCGCCGCTGGCGACGCCTTCGGCGACCACGCCCTGGATCAGCGCATCGAAGCGGGCGATGTGGCCAAGGATTGCATCCCAGCTCTCCTCCATCGCGGCGCAGACCATCTCGTTCATGCGCAGCTGGTCCTTGAACCGTGCCGCATTGATCCGGTTCGTGCTCAGCAGCATCTCGCCCAGACGCTCGGCCGCCGAGCCCGGGCCGCCCGCGATCGCGGCAAGGGCCTCTTCCTGCTCGCCCTTGTAGCGGGCCAGGACAGCCTCGTTGATCGCCTTCTTGGAATCGAAGAAGCGATAGACATTCGCGGGGCTCATGCGCAGCGATTTGGCGATGTCGGAGACAGTCGTCTTCTGGTAGCCGATCTCGCGAAAGAAGCGTTCGGCGGTATCGACGATGTCCTGCCTCGTGTCACGCTCGGGGGTACTCAACGTAGTTTCCCGTTTCGATTGATTGCAGGTTCAGGTGCGAATACCAAACTATGACGAATTTTATCATTCGTCAACTTCATGATTGATAAAGGGTTTCTTTTGACGCCACTCGATCAAAGACCCAACTGGAACTAACCTTGGTCCAGCTTCGGCTGATTCATCGCGCAGCGGCGCCCCGAGCCAGATTCAGGATCGCATCGACATCGAGATGCGTCTCGAGATGGGCCGCGAGCGCATCGAGCGTCGCCTCGATCTCGCTCTCATAGGCGAGCGTAGAGGCCGTGACCTGGCCGATCGCGCCGAGCAGCGCGGCCCGGACCTGATCCGATGTGAAGACCCCATGCAGATAAGTCCCGACGACGCGGCCATCGGCGCTGGCGGCCCCTTCGGCGCGGTCGGCGATCCGGAACGGCGCACGGGCAGTGTCGAGGCCTTCGCTGCGACCGAGATGGATCTCGTAGGCCTTCCCGGCTGTCGCGCTACCGGTATGCGAGAAGGCGACCTCGCGCACCGTCTTGGTCGCGTCAAGCGTAGTCTCGACATCGAGCAGGCCGAGCCCCGGCGCCTCGCCGGGCGGGCCCTCGAGCCCGAGCGGATCGCGCACCACCCGCCCCAGCATCTGATAGCCCCCGCACAGTCCCAGCACATGCCCGCCGCGCCGGCGATGGGCCGCGATATCGATGTCCCAGCCCTCGCGGCGCAGGGCAGCGAGATCGCGCAGGGTGGTTTTCGAGCCCGGCAGGATGACGAGATCGGCATTGCCCGGAAGCGCCTGCCCCGGCGGAATCATCGCGAGATCGATAGACGGTTCGAGCTTCAACGGGTCGAGGTCGTCGAAATTGGCGATGCCGGGCAGGATCGGCACCGCGATCTTCAGCGCTGCGTCTGCCCGGCGCGGGATCGCATGGAGGTCGAGGCCGTCCTCGGCAGGGAGCCGGGCCGCGGCGGCAAACCAGGGCACGATTCCGAGGCCTGTCCAGCCTGTGGCGGCGTGGATGGTCTCCATTCCGGCGGCAAACAGCTTCGCCTCGCCGCGAAAGCGGTTGATCGCAAAGGCGCGGATCATCGCGCGGTCGGCCGCGTCCAGCACCGCATGGGTGCCGACCATGCTGGCGATGACCCCGCCGCGATCGATGTCGCCGACGAGGATTGCCGGCACGTTCGCGGCCCGGGCGAAGCCGAGATTGGCGATATCGCGGGCGCGCAGATTGGTCTCGGCCGGAGAGCCCGCGCCCTCGACGATGACGAGATCCGACGCTGCGCCCAGCCGCGAAAAACTTTCGAGCACCTGCGGCAGAAAATCGCCGCGCCGGGTGAAATCGCCCGAGGAGAGATGCCCGGCGACGCGACCCTGCAGGATGATCTGGCTGCCGGTATCGCTTTCAGGCTTAAGCAAGACCGGGTTCATGTCGACATGCGCGGCGATCCGGGCGGCACGCGCCTGCAAGGCCTGGGCGCGACCGATCTCGCCCCCGCTGGTGGCGGCGGCGTTGTTGGACATGTTCTGGGGTTTGAACGGCGCGACCTTGAGGCCGCGATCGGAAAAGAGCCGGCACAGCCCTGCGACGATCAGGGACTTTCCGACATTCGAGCCGGTGCCAAGGATCATCACGGCGGGGGTGCGGGTCGCGGCCATGGAGCCTGCTTAGGCGGGCGCCGCAATCGCGGCAACCGGAGACCAACTCGCCCATCAGGCTTCGGGCCGCTACGGCTCCTCAGGACAGGGGCACCGAGGCGGCTCGCAGACCGAAATTGTGAGGAGGGTCACCGGTTCACGCCAATTTCCCGCAACGTCAAAGGGGCGAAGCCGCTGCAGGGGCCCGTCGTGAACCGGCAAATGCAGATAAACATTGAACGCTGATGATTGTCAACATTCGTCATATCATATTTTGACGGATCGATTTTGCGGTGGGCCCAGGATGCGCCGAGCGGCCTCGCGTGGTAGATCGACTGCCCTGCTCCCGCTTCCAACCGATGCCGGCCCGATGAACCCGATCTTCTCCGCATTGCAGACCAGCGTTTTCGAGGTGATGTCGCGGCTTGCCCGCGAGACCGGCGCCGTCAATCTGGGCCAGGGCTTTCCCGACGATCCCGGCCCCCTCGATGTCCGCCAGAAGGCCGCCGACGCGGTCGTGAATGGCTGGAACCAATACCCTCCGATGATGGGCCTGCCCGAACTGCGCCAGGCTACCGCAGCGCATTACAAATACTGGCAGGAGCTCGACCTCGATCCCGAGAGCGAGGTGATGGTGACGTCGGGCGCGACCGAGGCGATCGCCGGCGCCTTGATGGCGCTGATCACGCCCGGCGACGAGGTCGTGCTGTTCGAGCCGATGTATGACGCCTATGTGCCGCTCGTGCGCCGGGCCGGCGGCATCCCGAAATTCGTGACGCTGACCCCGCCCGCCTTCGGCCTGACCGAGGAGGCACTGGCGAAGGCATTCTCGCCGAAGACGCGGGTGGTGCTGTTCAACAATCCGCTGAACCCGACGGCGACGATCTTCAGCGAGGCCGATCTCGACCTGCTCGCGTCGTTCTGCATCAAGCACGATGCCGTGGCGATCTGCGACGAGGTCTGGGAGCATGTCGTGTTCGACGGCCGCCGGCACCAGTCGATGCTGTCGCGGCCCGGCATGCGCGAACGCACCGTCAAAATCTCGTCGGCCGGAAAGATCTTCTCGCTGACCGGCTGGAAGGTCGGGCTGGTGATGGCCGCGCCCTCGCTGATGAAGGTGCTGGCCAAGGCGCACCAGTACATCACCTTCACCACGCCGCCGAACCTGCAGGCCGCCGTGGCCTATGGGCTGGGCAAGGACGACAGCTATTTCGAGGGCATGCGCAGCGACTTCCAGCGCTCGCGCGACCGCTTCGCCGACGGGCTGAAGGGGCTCGGCTTCGCTGTGCTACCCAGCGTCGGGACCTATTTCCTCAACGTCGACATTTCCGCGCTGGGCGAGAGCGACGACGTCGATTTCTGCCAGCGCCTCGTGACGCGAAACGGCGTCGCCGCGATCCCCGTCAGCGCCTTCTATGCCGAGGGCGCCGTCAAGACGGTGGTGCGCTTCTGCTTCGCCAAGCACGACGCGACATTGGACGCGGCACTGGAGCGGCTGGCCGACTGGAAGCGCGCGGGCTGAGGACCGCGTTCTGGCCGCCTGATCCACAAACGCCGTGGCCACGGGCGACCGACGGGAGATCCGGGGATCATGGCGGGTTAGGCCGGTATGGGCCGTGCTTCAGCGCTTCCGCAGCGTCTCGGCGAGCGCGCCGGCCTCGAGCAGCTTTTTCTGGAGTTCGGCTGCATTGGCGGAGAAGCCGGCACTGCGCATGGCCTCGACCGCCGTCATGATCTGCGCGAGCGCCTGCTGCGCAAGGCCGAGATCCTTCTGGCGCTGAGCCAGCTTCATGGTGGTCAGGCCCTGGTTGGCCGAGCTTGCCGCCCATAGCAGAGGCGCGGTGTCGCGCTGCCGCTCCTCCAGCGCCCGACCGAAGGCAGCCACCGCCTCCTCGAGTACGACCGGCTCACTGTAGCGCTCGCCCATGGCGGCGAGGACCTGGCCCATGCGGTCCTGGATATCCGACCAGCTTTCGCCGTCGCTTTCGCGCGTCCAGATTTCGAGCGCCGACTGAAAACCGTTGAAGGCGGCCTCGAGCGTGGCCATGCCTGCGGTGCGGCGGCCCAGCGCCGCCTGCGCGCGACCGAGATCGTAATGGAGCCTCGCCCAGCCCTGTGGATCCCGAGCCCGATCGGAGGCGCTGATTGCGGCCTGCAGGGCCTCGACCGCCTCCTCGACCAGGCCGATATCAGCGCCGGGCCTCTCGCCGAGTTCAAGCGCGGCAACGCCGAGCCCACGCTGCAGCCTCGCCCACAGCGCGGCGTCGTGCGTCTTGCGCAGGTCCTCGAGGGCAGTCCGGCAGCAGGAGGCGGCCTCCTCGAGACGGGCGACCTGGCCGTCGAGCCGGTACAGGCCCGACAAGGCCGAAGCGAGCCGCTTTTGCGTCGCAGCCCAGCGCATGGTGTCGTCGAAATTGTCGAGCCCGCTCAGCAGAGCGCGCAACTGCGCGATCGCGGCCTCGTAACCCGTGGCGTCCGCGAGGTCCTCGCCGAGGCGTGACAGGGCCTGCGCCTGGCCCAGTGCGAGCGCGTGGCTGCGCTCGGCGTCGGCGAGGCCGATGATGGCGGCCGCTTCGCCGAAGCGCTTGGCAGCCTCGCGATAGGAGGGAGCGGTCAGGTCGAGCAGGCTCGTGGCGGCGCGATCGGCCCGGGCCTCGCCAGCCAGAAGACGGCGCTGTGCCGTCATCGCGCCGAGATCGGAGACCCCGCCGAGCATCTGCAGTTCGGCCTGGGCCAGAGCCTTGTCGATGTCGGCAAACTGCCCGGCCTCGAGGGCCTGGGCTGCCGTCGCGCGCCAGCGCGCCACGGCCTGGTCGGCAACCGGCTGCGAGAGCCGCGCCCGGAGCGCGATAAAATCATCAGCCTTGCGGCCAAACAGGCGTTCGAGGGTTTCAGGGGCCGGTTGAGCCGGCCCCTTCAGGATGGTGGCGACCATGGCGAGCATCGCGACAGGCGGAACGCCGCGCAATTTCGCCACGCGCGCCAGGATAGCCGCGAGCTTGTCGGGATTGGTCAAGGCGGCCTCCCGGTGCGACCCGAAGGGTCGATTACTTGGCGGCGATGACCGCGATCTCGACCGTGAACTGCGGCGCGGCCAGCTTGGCCTCGACGGTGGCGCGGCCCGGGGTTGCGCCGGCGACGATCCACTTGTCCCAGACGCCGTTCATCTCGGCGAAGGTCGACATGTCGGAGAGCCAGATGTTGACCATCAGCAGCTTGGTCTTGTCGGTGCCGGCCTCGGCCAGCAGGCCGTCGATGATGCCGAGAATGTCGGCGGTCTGATCGGCGACGCTCTTGCCGGCTGCCTTATCGGCAACCTGACCAGCGAGATAGACGGTATCGCCGTGAACGACGGCCTTGGACATGCGGGGGCCGACGCCGATACGCTGGATGCTCATGCTCTTGTCTCCTGAAGAAGGGCGCCTGCTGGTAGCCCGAGCGCGGCGCTTTCGCAAACGTTATGGCAGTCGCATTCAGCCAAGCGCGGTCCAACCCGCCCACAGCGCTCCATAGCGTGCGGCCTTGCCGATGAATACGAGCAGAACGAAGCGCCCGAGCGGATAATTCAGCGTGCCGGCGACGAAGGTCAGGGGGTCGCCCACGATCGGCAGCCAGGCGAGGAGCAGGGAGGGCCAGCCATAGCGGGCGAACAGGCGCTGCGCCTTCTCCAGCCCAGCCGGATCGGGCCGCAGGCGCTGCGGGAGGCGCTCGATGCCGCCGCGCGCGATGACGCTCCCGAGCCACCAGTTGAGAACAGAGCCTACGGTATTGGCCAAACACGCGACGAGGAAGAGCGCCAGCGGATCGACAGTGCGCGCCGCCAGCAGCCCGACGAAAACCGCCTCTGACTGCGCCGGAAGCAGGGTGGCCGCGACGAAGGCGGCGGCCGCCATGCCGGCAAGCGAAGCGAGCGCCTCCATAGCTTCAGCCGCCGACCGGGAAAGGGGGCGTCATTGCGAGCGCAGCGAAGCAATCCAGTCGGCTTCGAAACCGACGGCCTGGATTGCTTCGCTGCGCTCGCAATGACGAGAAAGTTGCGGCCCGTGAGGCATCACAGCCGCCGCAGCGCGACCTGCTGGATGCGATGGCTGGCGCCCTTGGTCAGGATCAGGCTGGCGCGTTGGCGGGTGGGCAGGATGTTGTCCTGGAGATTGGGCAGGTTGATCCCGGTCCAGAGGTTCTCGGCGATGGAGAGTGCCTCCTCCTCGCCGATCTCCGCATACTTCCGGAAAAACGAGCGCGGATCGCGGAAGGCGGTCTGGCGCAGGGTCATGAAGCGGTTGACGTACCAGCGGTGCAGATCGTTCTGGTCGGCATCGAGATAGACCGAGAAGTCGAAATAATCCGAGACGAAGGGTATGACCGTGCCGTCCTTGGGCATCCGGCTCGGCTGCAGGACGTTGAGGCCCTCAAGGATCAGGATGTCGGGGCGCTCGACGGTCACCTGCTCATCGGGCACGACGTCATAGACGAGATGCGAATAGACCGGCGCGGAAACGGCCTTCTTGCCGGCCTTCACATCCGAGAGGAAGCGCAGGATCGCCGCCCCGTCATAGCTCTCGGGAAAACCCTTGCGCTGCATCAAGCCGCGCCGCTCGAGCTCGGCGTTGGGCAGGAGGAAGCCGTCGGTGGTGACGAGCTCGACTTTTGGCGTGTTGGGCCAGCGCGACAGCAGCGCCTTGAGCACGCGCGCCGTGGTCGACTTGCCGACAGCGACCGAGCCTGCGACCCCGATGATGTAGGGGACCTTGACCTCGGCCTCGGCCAGCAGGAAGCGTTGGGTCGCCTTGAACAGCCCTTGCGTCGCGGCGACGTAGAGCGAAAGCAGGCGCGAGAGCGGCAGATAGATCGCCACGATCTCGTCGAGCGAGATCGGATCATTGATCGATTGCAGCTTGGTGAGGTCGTCGACCGACAGGGTCAGCGGCGTGTCGGCACGCAGATGCGCCCACTCGTCACGCGAAAAGCTGCGATAGGGCGAGCCCAGATCGGGATCGGCAGGGGCGGGGATCGGACGCTGGTCCATGAGGCCACCCGCATTCCAGGCTTCGAGGTTCAACGCGCCACAATCCTCGACTTCACGGGGTCCTCGACGCCTTCTCGGTCAATCCGGAACGCGCGGTGCGGGCCTCAAGCTGGCTCAACACGTCTTGCAATGCAACATCGCGCGATTTCAGCACAACCAGCAGATGATAAAGCAGATCGGCGCTTTCGGCGATCAGCTCGTCCCGGTCGCCCGTCACAGCCGCGATGACGGCCTCCACGGCCTCCTCGCCGAGCTTTTTCGCAGCGCGCTCGGGCCCGGCCGCGATCAGCTTGGCCGTCCAGGATTCATCGGGCGAGGCTTTTGCACGCTCGGCGACAATGGCTTCGAGATCGGTCAGTGTGAAGGCCATGGGGGGTTCCGTGGAGTTATCTCGCGAGAGGCTGACCGTCATCGCCTCAATCCAATCGCATCGGGATGCCGGCCGCCGCCATATGGGCCTTGGCCTGCGGAATGGTGTAGGTGCCGAAATGGAAGATCGAGGCGGCGAGCACGGCGCTGGCGCGCCCCTCCGTGACGCCCTCGACGAGATGGTCGAGCGTGCCGACCCCGCCCGAGGCAATCACCGGCACCGCGACCGCGTCGGAGACGCGGCGGGTCAGGTCGAGGTCGAAGCCGATCTTGGCGCCGTCGCGGTCCATCGAGGTCAGCAGGATCTCGCCCGCCCCGAGGCTGACGACCTCGCGGGCATAGTCGACAGCATCGAGCCCGGTCGGGTTGCGCCCGCCATGGGTGAAGACTTCCCAGCGGCCGGGCGAGACCTGCTTGGCGTCGATCGCCACCACGATGCACTGCGCCCCGAATTTTTCGGCGGCCTCGCGGACGAATTCGCGGCGATGCACGGCTGCCGTCATGATCGAGGCCTTGTCGGCGCCGGCGAGCAGGAGGTTGCGGATGTCGTCGACATTGCGCACGCCACCGCCGACCGTCAGCGGCATGAAGCAGGCTTCCGCCGTGCGGGTCACGACATCGAACAGGATGCCGCGGTCCTCGCTGCTGGCGGTGATGTCGAGGAAGCAGAGCTCGTCGGCACCGGCTGCGTCATAGGCCTTGGCGATCTCGACGGGATCGCCGGCATCGACGAGGTCGACGAAATTGACGCCCTTGACAACACGGCCGTCCTTCACGTCGAGGCAGGGAATGATGCGTGTCTTCAGGGTCATGTCACAGTCCCTTCGTGGCCTCGGCGATGCGCGCCAGCGCCGTGGCGGGATCGATACGGCCATCATAGAGGGCGCGACCGGTGATCGCGCCTTCGAGGATGGCGGCATCGGGTGCGCAGAGCCGCTCGATATCGGCCATCGAGGCCAGCCCGCCCGAGGCAATCACGGGGATGGTCAGCGCGTTCGCCAGCGCGATCGTGCCCTCCCAGTTGATGCCCTGGAGCATGCCGTCGCGGGCGATGTCGGTGTAGACGATCGCCGACACGCCGGCATCCTCGAAGCGGCGCCCGAGATCGTCGGCGGCGAGCGCAGAGGTTTCGGCCCAGCCCTCGACCGCGACAAAGCCGTCACGCGCATCGATGCCGACCGCCACTTTGCCCGGAAACGCCTTTGCCGCCTCGCGCACGAAGCCGGGATCGCGCACGGCCGCCGTACCGATGATGACGCGGCTGATACCCTTCGAGAGCCAGCCCTCGACGGTCGCCATGTCACGGATGCCGCCGCCGAGCTGCACGGGGAAGCTCACGCGCTTCAGGATGGCCTCGACCGCCGCCGCATTCATCGGCTTGCCGGCAAAGGCGCCGTCGAGATCGACGACGTGCAGCCAGTGGAAGCCCTGGGCCTCGAAGGCCGCGCCCTGCGCTGCGGGATCGTCATTGAAGATCGTCGCCCGGTCCATGTCGCCCTGCTTCAGGCGCACGCACTGGCCGTTCTTGAGATCGATTGCAGGAAACAGGATCACGGCGTCCAACCCAGGAAATTTGCGATCAGCTTCAGGCCGAGTTTTTGGCTCTTCTCGGGGTGGAACTGCGTGCCGGCGATGTTGCCATGCGCGACCATCGCGGTGACGGGGCCGCCATGGTCGGTCAGCGCGAGCACGTCCTGCGCACGCTCGGCGACCAGCGCATAGGAATGCACGAAATAGGCGTGCAGACCCTGCGGACCCGTTTCGATGCCGTCTAGCAGCGGGTGTTCGTCCTGCTTGTGCAGCACGTTCCAGCCCATATGCGGGATTTTCAGGCTCTGGTCGTCGGGGACGATCAATGTGACGTCGCCGGGGATCCATCCGAGCCCCTGCGTCACGGTGTATTCGAGCCCGCGCGAGGCCAACAACTGCATGCCGACGCAGATGCCCAGAAAGGGCCGCTGCTTCTGGTGCACGACCTCTTCCAGGGTCTCGACCATGCCCGGCACGGCATCGAGCCCGCGACGGCAATCGGCGAAGGCGCCGACGCCGGGCAGCACGATGCGGTCGGCATTGCGCACGACTGCGGTGTCGCTGGTGACGCGGATCGTCGAGGCGATGCCGCTCTCGGCGGCGGCACGCTCGAAGGCCTTTGCGGCGGAGTGCAGGTTGCCGGAGCCGTAATCGATGATGGCGACGGTCTGGCTCATCGTCCCAGGGCCTCCGGAAAGAGACCGATGATCGGCGCCGGGGCGTTGGTCAGCGGTCGCATGGGGGGCAACGCTTCGCGGCGCGGCGGCGCTGCCTCATTGGCCAATGCGCGTTCGAAATAGCGCCGCTCGGCCTCGGGCAGGTCACGGGCCTCGACGACATCGGCCATCCGCCAGCCCTGCCGGGCAAGCTTTCGCACGACGAGATTGTGGCCTTCCAGACCCAGGAACAGACTTATCGTCCAATGCGCCAGCAGCAGTGCGCTGCCCGTCATGGCAAAGTTGCGCTGCGCATAAAGCAGCGCGGCCCAGAGCAGCGCGAAGATCAAGGTCGCGAGCCAGAGCCGCTTGCCGAGCAGCCAGAGGCCGCTGAAGACGAAGGCGGCCCAGTTGAAGCGCTCGGGCAGGAGTCTCGCCCGCTCGATCTCCTCGCGCTGGCCGCCCGAACCCGGCGGCGGGATCATCACCGTGTAGAACGCCATCAGAGCGCGCCCTTGGTGGATGGCACGCGGCCCCCCTCGCGCGGATCGACCTCGAGCGCGATGCGCAGCGCGCGCGCCAACCCCTTGAAGCAGCTCTCGGCGATATGGTGGGCATTGTCGCCGTAGAGTGTCTCGACGTGCAGCGTGATGCCGGCATTCATCGCAAAGGCCTGGAAGAACTCGCGCACGAGCTCGGTGTCGAAGGTGCCGATCTTCTGCGCCTTGAACTCGGTGCGGAAGACCAGGAAAGGCCGGCCGGAGACATCGACGGCGACGCGCGTCAGCGTCTCGTCCATCGGCAGATGCACGTCGGCGTAGCGGCGGATGCCCTTCTTGTCGCCGAGCGCCTGCTTGAGAGCCTCGCCCAGCGCGATACCGGCATCCTCGACCGAATGGTGGTCGTCGATATGGGTGTCGCCCTTCACCGTGACGGTGAGGTCGATCAGCGCGTGGCGCGCCAGCAGGTCGAGCATATGGTCGAAGAAGCCGACGCCGCTGGCGATATCCGCCTTGCCGGTACCGTCGAGATTCACCGAGACCGCGATGTCGGTCTCGTTGGTGCGGCGCTTCACTTCGCCCGAACGCATGGAAAACCCTTCCGAAGCCAGATTTGCGCGTGCTTTAGCAGCGCGTTGACACTCACGCCACCCGCGCGATTGTGCGACGCCAGAAAAGACTTACATCTGGCGCCACAGCAGACGAAGCGGAAGACGAGACTATGGACAACGCCAGCAACGCCCCCCTGATGCACGCCACCACCATCCTGATGGTGCGCAAGGGCGGAAAGGTCGTGATCGGCGGCGACGGCCAGGTCTCGCTCGGTCCCACCATCATGAAGGGCAACGCCAAGAAGGTGCGCCGCCTCGCCAAGGGCGCGGTGATCGCGGGCTTCGCCGGCGCTACCGCCGACGCTTTCACGCTGTTCGAGCGGCTCGAGACCAAGCTCGAGCAATATCCGACGCAATTGCTGCGCGCCTGCGTCGAGCTCGCCAAGGACTGGCGCACCGATCGCTATCTGCGCCGGCTCGAAGCCATGCTGCTGGTCGCCGACAAGGAGGTCTCGCTGCTGATCTCCGGCACCGGCGACGTGCTGGAGCCGGAAGCGAGCGAGCATGGCGCCGTGATGGCGATCGGCTCGGGCGGAAATTATGCGCTGTCGGCGGCGCGCGCGCTGATCGATATCGAAAGCGATCCCGAGGCGATCGTGCGCAAGGCGATGAAGATCGCCGGCGACATCTGCGTCTACACCAACCACAGTCTCGTCATCGAGGCGCTGGAGGCGTGAGCGCCGGCGCCGGACGCGAGCGGGCTGCCTTCAGCGCCTTGAGACCCTCAATTTGCCTATCTCGACACGGATAATCGTCAGACATGACCAGTTTCTCGCCTCGCGAAATCGTCTCGGAACTCGATCGCTTTATCGTCGGCCAGCACGACGCCAAGCGCGCGGTGGCCATCGCGCTGCGCAATCGCTGGCGCCGGCAGCAGCTCGAAGGGCCGCTGCGCGAGGAGGTTTCGCCCAAAAACATCCTGATGATCGGGCCCACCGGCTGCGGCAAGACAGAGATTGCGCGCCGCCTCGCCAAGCTGGCCAACGCGCCCTTCCTCAAGGTCGAGGCGACCAAGTTCACCGAGGTCGGCTATGTCGGCCGTGATGTCGAATCGATCGTGCGCGATCTCGTCGAGATCGCCATCGGGCTGGTGCGCGAGAGCCGGCGCAAGGATGTGCAGGCCAAGGCGCATCTGGCCGCCGAGGAGCGCGTGCTCGACGCGCTGGTCGGCCCGGCATCGAGCCCCGCAACCCGCGATTCCTTCCGCCGCAAGCTGCGCGCCAATGAGCTCGACGACAAGGAGATCGAGGTCGAGATCGCCTCGCAAGGGTCCGGCGCGCCGATGTTCGAGGTTCCCGGCATGCCCGGTGCCTCGATCGGCGCTATCAATCTCGGCGACATGTTCGGCAAGGCCTTTGGTCAGAAGGGCAAGCCGCGCCGCGTGCTGGTCAAGGACGCCTATGGCCCGTTGCTGACAGAGGAGAGCGACAAGCTGATCGACCAGGACGCGATCATCCAGGCCGCCATCCGCGAGGTCGAGGAGAACGGCATCGTCTTCCTCGACGAGATCGACAAGATCTGCGGGCGCGAGGGCAAGAGCGGCGCCGATGTCTCGCGCGAAGGCGTGCAGCGCGACCTGCTGCCGCTGATCGAGGGCACCACCGTCGCGACCAAGCATGGCGCGGTGAAGAGCGACCACATCCTGTTCATCGCCTCGGGCGCATTTCACGTCTCGCGGCCGTCCGACCTGCTGCCGGAACTGCAGGGCCGTCTGCCGATCCGCGTCGAATTGCAGCCGCTCGATGTCGAGGATTTCAAGCGCATCCTGACCGAGACGGAGGCGAGCCTGATTAAGCAGTCGGTGGCGCTGATGGCGACAGAAGAGGTCACGGTCGACTTCACGCCCGACGCGATCGACGCCATCGCCCGCATCGCCGTCGACGTGAACTCCACCGTCGAGAATATCGGCGCGCGCCGGCTGCAGACCGTGATCGAGCGCATCCTGGACGAGATCTCGTTCACCGCGCCCGACCGCTCGGGCGATACGGTCACGATCGACGCGGCCTATGTCGAAGCGCGCATCGGAGACCTCGCCAAGAATGCCGATCTGAGCCGATTCATTCTGTGAACCGGCCCGTCATCGCGAGCGGAGCGAAGCAATCCAGAAGCGGCAGAGCGCTACGCACGGCTGGATTGCTTCGCTTCGCTCGCAATGACGATGTGGCTCGCTCATCGCATATGCACCGCAGGCCGGGGGGCCGCCTGTGAGCGAAACGCGAGCGCCAGAGTCCTCCAGCCTCGCCCGCGACTCCCTCCTCGTCGGCGCGGCCACGATCCTGTCGCGTCTGCTCGGTTTCGCGCGTGACGTGCTGATCGCAAGGCTGCTCGGCGCCGGGCCGGTGGCGGATGCTTTTCTTGCGGCACTGCGACTGCCCAACCTCGTGCGGCGCGTGCTCGGCGAGGGCGGGCTCAACGCGCCCTTCGTGCCGCTCTATCTGGCGATCAAGACCGAGCGCGGCGAGGATGCGGCAAAACGCTTCGCCGGCGAGGCGACCGGCCAGCTGGCGGTGCTTCTGCTGGCGCTGGTCGGGCTTGGGGAGCTCTTTGCGCCCTGGCTGGTGCTCGGCTTTGCCGGTGGCTTCGCCGAGGAGCCCGCGACGCTGGCGCTGGCCGCGACCTATACGAGACTGATGCTGCCCTTCCTGCTGCTGACGACGCTGGCGGCGATGCTGGCCGCCCTGCTCAATGCCGAGCGGCGCTTCGTGGTCGCGGCGCTGGCGCCGGCGCTGATGAATGCGATCCTGCTCGGCGTGCTCCTGATCCAGCTCGTGCGGGGCACCGATGCCGCGCCTGCCGCGCAGATCCAGGCCATTGCCGTCAGCCTGACCGGGCTTGCCCATCTCGGGATGATCCTGTTGGCGCTGCGCAAAACCGGCCTGCCCTGGCCGCGCCTGCGCTGGTCGGCCGACATGACTCGCCTGGTGCGGACCGGCGGCGCCACGCTGCTGGCCGCCTCTGCCGCGCAACTCGTGCTGCTGGTCGCAACCCAGATCGCCTCCACCGAACCCGGAGCGGTGGCTGCGCTCTACTACGCCGATCGCGTCTTCCAGCTGCCGCTCGGTTTTGTCGGCGTGGCGATGGGGACCGTGGTCCTCTCCGACATGGCAGCCGCCGCCGGGACCGCCAAGGCAGATGCCATGCTGGGCCAGGCGCTGGGACTGGGGCTGGCGCTCGCTTTGCCGGCAGCGACTGCGCTCGTCGTGCTCGCAGGCCCCATCGTCTCGGTGCTGTTCGAGCATGGCCGGTTTGGGGCTGAGGATTCGACGCGCACGGCCTCGGCGCTTGCGGCTTTCGCAGTCGGCCTGCCCTTTGCGGTCGTCGCAAAGGTCTTCGGACAGGTCTATTTCGCCCGCCAGCTGCCGCGCCTGCCGCTGCTGTCTGGCGGGGTCGCCATACTCGTGGCGGTTGTCGTCGGTCTTCTCCTCGCCAATGGGGGCGATGCGGCACGCATGGCGGCGCTGGCCGCCAGCCTCGGCTTTTTCGCGCAGGCCGTGCTGCTGGGCGCCACGCTTCTGCGCGACGGGTTGTGGCGGCCGAGCCTGGCCAGCCTGCGCCCCGTGATCGCCGGCCTCATCGCCAGCGCGCTGATGCTGGGCGCGCTGCTGGGCCTGCACGAGCTCATGGCGGCGCAGCTTGCCCCGGATCAACCCGTGCTGTGGCGGATCATGGCGCTGGCGACGCTGTGCGGTGGCGGGCTTGCGATCTACGCCGCGGCGGGCTGGTGGCTCGGCGCTTTTGCCCCGCGCTACTTGCGCAAGCGGCACGGTTGAGCCAGAAGCCCCCCTTTCCTTCTCTCCCTCGCGACGACGGAGCGCCCCGATGACGGGATTTCACCAGCGCGTCTTTTCCGGCATGCAGCCGACCTCGACGCTCCATCTCGGCAACTATCTCGGCGCGCTGACCAACTGGGTCGCGATGCAGGACACGCATGATTGCGTCTATTGCGTCGTCGACATGCACGCGATCACGATGTGGCAGGACCCTGCCGACCTGAAGCGGGCCATCCGCGAGGTCACGGCCGCCTATATCGCCGCCGGCATCGACACCAAGAAGAGCATCATCTTCAACCAGAGCCAGGTTTCGGGCCATGCCGAACTCGCCTGGATCTGCAACTGCGTCGCGCGGCTGGGCTGGATGAACCGGATGACCCAGTTCAAGGAGAAGGCCGGCAAGGACAAGGAGAACGCCTCGCTCGGTCTCTACGCCTATCCGAGCCTGATGGCGGCCGACATCCTGCTCTACAAGGCAACCCATGTGCCCGTCGGCGAGGACCAGAAGCAGCATCTCGAGCTGACCCGCGACATCGCGCAGAAGTTCAACAACGACTTTGCCGCACAGATCTCCGAGCGCAATCTCGGCACTGGCGACCTCGGCTTCTTCCCGTTGCCGGAACCGATGACGCAAGGCCCGGCTCCGCGCGTGATGAGCCTGCGGGACGGCACCAAGAAGATGTCGAAATCCGATCCGTCGGATTATTCGCGCATCAACCTGACCGATGACGCCGAGACGATCGCCACCAAGGTCCGCAAGGCCAAGACCGACCCGGAGGCCCTGCCCTCCGAGGAAAAGGGCTTGGAAGGCCGGCCCGAGGCCGAAAACCTCGTCGGCATCTATGCCGGCCTGAACGGCGTCACCAAGGCGTCCGTTCTGGCCGAATTCGGCGGCGGGCAGTTTTCTGGTTTCAAGGCGGCGCTGGTCGACCTTGCGGTTGCAAAGCTCGCCCCGATCGCGGGCGAGATGCGCAAGCTGCTCGACGATCCCAGCCATATCGATGCGATCCTCGGTGACGGCGCCGAGCGCGCCCATGCGATCGCGGCGCCCGTGATCGCCGACGTCAAGGACATCGTCGGCTTCGTCCGGCGCTAAGTCCGGCCCCCTGCAAGTGCGCCTCGCCTTCGCCGGCGGGGGCACAACCCTGTGGCTCTTGCGCTGACGTAGCGGCGCGGGCCACATACCCATTCCTGGAAGCGGCGACAGGTAATCCCATGGTCAAGCGACGGCGGTCCTATGAAACGGGCCATCGCCCGAAGTTTCTCGCGGTGGTGGACGATACACCCGAATGCGCCAAGGCCGTGCGCTTCGCGGCCAGGCGCTGCGCCCGCCTGGGCGCCTCGATCGTACTGCTTGGCGTGGTCATGCCGCCTGAGCACGAGACCTGGCTCGGCGTCGGCGAGGTCATGCAGGCGGAGGCCGAAGCGGAAGCCGAGAAGCTGATCGACGCGGCCTCGGCCTCCGTGCGCGCCTTGGCCGGGCTCGAGCCCGAACGCGTGGTTCGAACCGGCGACAAGGCCGCCGAGTTGGTCAAGCTGATCGAGGCCGACGAGGACATCTCGCTGCTGGTGCTGGCCGCAGGCTCGGGCCGCGACGGGCCGGGGCCGCTGGTCAGCGCGCTCGCCGGCAAATCGGCCGCGAGTTTCCCGATTCCCGTCGCGATCGTGCCCGGCCATCTCGAGGACGAGGAAATCGACGCGCTGGCGTAAGCCTTGGCAGCCCTTGCCGCGCGATACGGCATTGGCTTCGCGCTGGAATGATTCGGCGCCGCGCCCTATATCGAGGGCAGGAACGGCGGCCTTGACCCGCCGGCACCGGAGAAGCGACCATGTTCATCCAGACTGAAGCCACACCCAACCCGGCGACGCTGAAGTTCCTGCCGGGCCGCACCGTGATGCCCGAGGGCACGCTCGAATTGCGCGATGCCGAGCAGGCCGAGCGCTCGCCGCTGGCCCAGCGCCTGTTCGACGTGAACGGCGTCACCGGTGTCTTCCTGGGCTACGACTTCATCACCGTGACCAAGTCCGACGTCGAATGGTCCCACATCAAGCCGGCGATCCTCGGCGCGATCATGGAACATTTCATGTCGGGCGCGGCGGTCCTGTCCGACGGCTCCAAGGCCGATGTCCTCGAGGAGGGCGAGTTCTTCGCGCCGGAGGACGCGCAGACCGTCGAGACCATCAAGGACCTGCTGGAAACCCGCATCCGCCCGGCGGTCGCCGGCGATGGCGGCGACATTACCTTCCGCGGCTTCAAGGATGGCACGGTCTATCTCGCCATGAAGGGCTCCTGCTCGGGCTGCCCCTCCTCGACGGCGACGCTGAAGCACGGCATCCAGAACCTGCTGCGCCACTTCCTGCCAGATGTGCGCGAGGTCGAGGCGGTTTGAGCGTGTTGCTGAGCTGATGCGGATCCTTGCTATCGATACGGCCCTGGGCGCCTGCTCGGCCTGCGTGCTCGACGCCACGGCCATGGCCGCCCCCCTGGCGATCGAGCAGGTCGCGATGGAGCGCGGCCATGCCGAGGCGCTGATGCCGCTGATCGAGCGCGTCATGAAGGCCGTCGAGGGCGGGTTCTCCTCGCTCGACCGCGTCGCCGTCACCGTCGGCCCCGGCAGCTATACCGGCCTGCGCGTCGGCATCAGCGCAGCACGTGCGATCGCTCTGGCCGCCGGAATCCCAGCGATCGGCGTGACGACGCTGGCGGCCAGCGCCGCGCCTCTGATCGGCCGCGAGGCCGGTCGCGTCATCGCTGCGGCGCATGATGCCAAGCACGGCCAGGTCTGGTTCCAGGCGCTGACATCCGAAGGCAAGCCGCTGGTCTCGCTGCGACAGGTCAGCTATCGCGACGCCGCCCGCGCGATCGGCGCCGGACCGGTGAGCCTCGTCGGCTCCTCGGCGCTGAGCGTCGCCAACGAAGCCTGGGCTATCGGCCTCGATGCCCTGGTGATCGACGATGCCCGGGCGCCGGACGTGGCCTGGGTCGCGCGGCTCGGCATGATCGCCGACCCCGATGCCGCGCCGCCGCGCCCGCTCTATCTCAAGGCGCCCGAGACCACGCCGCAGGATCGCGCGAGGCTGCCACGGCGCTGAATTTCGCCTTGACGCTCGATCTGACATCCGTTTTGCCCGAAATCCGCTGCAACTCCCTGCCGGACGCGAAAGATCGCTTGCCACCCGGCCGGTCTGTGCCATCAAGCGCCGATGGATTGGCTGCGAAAATTGCTGAAACCTGAATCGGCCCCGGCCCGGACCGGGCGGCTCGACACGCGCCATGCGCGCCATGTCGCCGCCCTGCATCACCAGGGCGGTTTCGCGCGCGGCTGGGAGCCCGGCGAGTGCGCTGCCCTGATCGCCGACCCCGCCGTCGTCAGCGATGGCGTGTTTGCCGGCAGCGCCACCGATCCCGCAGGCTTCGTGATCTCGCGGAAAGCCGCCGACGAGGCCGAGATCCTGAGCATCGTGGTCGATCCCCGGCATCGCCGCGACGGGCTCGGCCGGAGCCTCCTGCACGCCCATCTCTGCCAGCTCGCAGCCTCGGGTGTCCGTCATGTCTTCCTGGAGGTCGAGGAGGGCAACCTCGCGGCCGAGCAGCTGTACCGCCATTGTGGGTTTCGCGAGGTCGGCCGCCGGAAGGCCTACTACCCCAAGCCCGACGGCAGCCGCGTCGCCGCCGTGACGATGCGGCTTGACCTCGCGTGAGCCGGATCTTCCTTGCATGAGGGGTTTCCCGCCCGGTGCCGTTGCCAGGCTCGGCCTGTTGGGGCTTTGCACGCTGGCGCTCCTGCCGGCGCAGCTCGTCGCCATGCGTTTCGGGCCTGCCGCGGGTGCGCGCCTGCCGCGGCTGTTCCATCGCCTGACCTGCCGCTGCTTCGGGGTGCGGATCTCGGTTCAGGGCACGCCGCCACCGCCGGCTGCCGGCGGCCTGATCGTCGCCGCCCATGTCTCCTGGCTTGACATCGCGGTGATCGGAGCCCAGCGCCCGCTCTCCTTCGTCGCCAAGAGCGAAGTCGCGGACTGGCCCGTGATCGGCTGGCTGGCAAAACTGCAGCGCACCGTCTTCATCGACCGCCAGCGCCGCGCCGCGACCGCGGGTGTCGCAGCCGAAATGGGCGCGCGCATCTCCGATGGCGAGGCGGTGGTGCTGTTTGCCGAGGGCACGACCGGGGACGGCACGCGCCTGCTGCCTTTGCGCTCGTCCCTGCTGGGCGCAGCGCATCAGGCCCTCGGCAAGGAGGCCGGCGGTGATGTCACCGTCTATCCGCTCGCGATAACCTATACCGGCTTCCACGGCATGGCCGGCGGGCGGGTCGAGCGCAGCCTGCTCGGCTGGTATGGCGACACCGAACTCGCACCGCATCTGAAGGCGATGATGGCGGCAGGCGCCATCGACGTGGTGCTCAGCTGGGGCGAGCCGATCGTGATGGGCCACGGCATCTCGCGCAAGGCCGCGACGCAAGCGGCGGAAACCACGATCCGGCGGGCCCGCCGCGAGGCGATCACGGGACGGCCATCGCCCTGAGACGCGGATGGCCCGGCGATTGCTTCAGCGTCAAGGCGATGAGGCGGTCATTTCCTCGAAGCGAAAACGGGAGTAAGGAGACGGTTTGGAGACCCGATCCGCCACGATGAAGACAGTCCATATCAAGTCCTTCGGCTGCCAGATGAACGTCTATGACGGGCAGCGCATGGCCGACATCCTGAGTGAACAGGGCTATGAGGAGACGGCGACGCCGGAAGGCGCGGACCTCGTCCTGCTCAACACCTGCCATATCCGCGATCGCGCCGTGCAGAAGGTCTACACCGAGCTCGGCAAGCTGCGCGAGCTGAAGATCGCGCAACTCGCCGACGGCCAGCACAGCAAGATCGTCGTCGCCGGCTGCGTCGCGCAGGCCGAGGGCGCCGAGATCCAGCGCCGCCAGCCGGCCGTCGACCTCGTCGTCGGGCCACAGGCCTATCATCGCCTGCCGGAACTGCTGGCCCAGACCGGCCGCGTCGTCGACACCGACCTGCCCGCCGACGACAAGTTCGGCTACCTGCCCGCGCCAAAACCCGCCGCGATCATCGCGCGCGGCATCTCGGCTTTCGTCACCGTTCAGGAAGGCTGCGACAAGTTCTGCGCCTTCTGCGTGGTGCCCTATACGCGCGGCGCCGAGTTCTCGCGCCCCGTGGCGCAGATCCTGGCCGAAGTCGAGCGCCTTGCCGCATCGGGCGTGCAGGACGTCACGCTGATTGGCCAGAACGTCAACGCCTATCATGGCGAGGGTCCCGACGGCGTCTGGACGCTGGCGAAGCTGATGTATCGCGTCGCCGAGATCCCCGGCATCACGCGCATCCGCTACACCACGAGCCATCCGCGCGACATGGACGAGGCGCTGATCGCGGCCCATCGCGACCTGCCGCAGGTGATGCCGTTCCTGCATCTGCCGGTACAGGCCGGCTCGGACCGGATCCTGGCGGCGATGAACCGCAAGCATACTGGCGACGAATACCGCCGCCTGATCGCACGCATCCGCGACGCACGGCCCGATATCGCGCTGTCCTCGGACTTTATCGTCGGTTTCCCCGGCGAGAGCGACGCCGATTTCGATGACACCATGCGGCTGGTCGACGAGATCGGCTTCGCCTCGAGCTACTCGTTCAAGTATTCGCCGCGCCCCGGCACGCCGGCCGCCGAGCTCGGCACGCAGGTTGCGCCCGAGCTGATGCATGAGCGCCTGCTGCGCCTGCAGGAGCGCATCGAGCATCACCGCCAGGCCTTCAACCATGCCATGGTCGGCCGCACCGTCGCGGTGCTGCTGGAGAAGGCGGGCCGCCATCCAGGCCAGCTTGCGGGAAAGACGCCCTACCTTCAGGCTGTGCAGATCGAGACGCAGACGAATCAGATCGGCGACACCGTGCAGGTGGTGATCGAGCGGGCCGGTTCGAACTCGCTTTTCGGGCGGATAGCGGATGATGGCGACGGCAAGGACCTTGCGGCTTGAGCGCAGTCCCTCCCGCCCCCATCTCTGGCTCCGGATGGATCGACTGTCATCACAGTGAAGCGGTCGCGTCCGGTTATGAGCAGGATGAGTCGTTGCAAGTCGTGTTTATGAGACGCCGAACCGGCCTCACGATCCCGTCAGGCCGGCCCAACCGCCAGGGAGACGACGCTTTTGGCACAGGCTGACCAGGTGAACCCGAGATCGGAACGAGGCCCGCGGCGCGATGCGAGCGGCTCGCAGGTGCAGGTCGAGACATTGACGCGCGACGGGATGCCCGCCACCGAGGTCGTGCTCTCCTTCGAGGATAATCGGCTCGCAAGCCTGGTGTTCGGTCACTACGACCAGAACCTCGCTCATCTCGAGCGCAGGCTCGGCGTCGTGATCAGCCCCAATGGCAACCACGCGACGATCAAGGGCCCGCGCGAGACCGCCGAGCAGGCCGGCCGCGTGCTCAAGACGCTCTACACCCGCGCCAAGGCCGGCGCATCGGTCACGCTGGGCGAGGTCGATGGCGCGATCGAGGAGAGCAATGTGCAGCGCTCCCTGTTCCCGGTCGACAATGCCGGAAAAGCCTCCTTCGAGGCGATCGTCACGCGCAAGCGCGGCCCTGTGCGCGCCCGCAATGCGGCGCAGGACGCCTATCTGCGCCAGCTCAAGCGCAATGAACTGGTGCTCGCGGAAGGTCCGGCCGGTACCGGCAAGACCTGGCTCGCGGTCGGCCATGCGGTCTCGCTGATCGAGCAGGGCGTCGTCGAGCGCATGGTTCTGTCGCGTCCGGCTGTCGAGGCCGGCGAGCGCCTCGGCTTCCTGCCCGGCGACATGCGCGAAAAGGTCGATCCGTATCTGCGTCCGATCTACGACGCGCTGAACGACTTCATGGAGGCCCGCCATGTCGAGCGCGCGCTCCAGACCGGCATGATCGAGATCGCCCCACTCGCCTTTATGCGCGGACGGACGCTGACCAATGCTGTCGTGTTGCTCGACGAGGCGCAGAATGCGACGTCGGTGCAGATGAAGATGTTCCTGACCCGCCTTGGCGAGGGCTCGCGCATGATCATCACCGGCGACCCCTCGCAGATCGACCTGCCATCGGGCCAGCGCTCGGGGCTGGTCGAGGCGGTCAAGCTGCTCTCGGGCGTCGAAGGCGTCGGCCATGCCAAGTTCGAGGAAGGCGACGTCGTGCGTCATGATCTCGTGCGCCGCATCGTGATGGCCTATGAGAGCGCGTCGCGCCGTGAGCGGGACGAACGTGAAGAGCGCATGCGCGCAATCGAGGCATCCGTGCAGTCACCGATCGAAGACGACGCCGAAGGCTTGCGTCGCACCCTGTCGCGGGAGCGGCCGCGATGAAGGATCGACCTCCCACGCGGCGTTCAGCGCCGCGACCGGGGACGTCGCCGGCCTTGAGCCTGGCGATCAGGGTACAGGCAAGGCGCTGGCGCGAGCTGGCCGATTTCCGCGCGCGCATCACTGACGCCGTCGAAGCCGGGCTCAGCGTCGCCACGCTCAAGCCGCTGGAGGGCGCCGAGCTCAGCCTGCTGCTGACCGACGACAAGCGCATCCGCATCGTCAACCGCGACTGGCGCGGCTTCGACAAGGCGACCAACGTCCTGTCCTTCCCGGCAGCGCCGCCCGACCGGATCGCCGGCAGTCCCGTTCTCGGCGACATCGTGGTCGCCTTCGAGACGGTCGAGCGCGAGGCGATGGCCGAGGACAAGGCGATGGCCGATCATTTCAGCCATCTCGTGATCCACGGACTGCTGCACCTGCTCGGCGAGGACCACGAGACCGAGGCCCAGGCCGAGCAGATGGAAGCCCTCGAAGTCGCAGCGCTCGCCAGGCTTGGCATCGCCGACCCCTATGCCGACAGCGACCTCGTCGCCGCGGCAAATCCCCCCACTCGAACCATGTTACCTTCAGCATCATGAGCGACGACAGTCGATCTATTCCCACCGAGTCGGGCCGCGGCCTGTCGCACTGGCTCGGGCAATTCCTAGAACGTCTCGGCATGCGCAGCGGCGCAACCATCCGCGAGGACATCACCGAGGCGCTGGCGCAGGACAGCGAGAACGGCCAGTCGTCCGATCTCAGCGCGCAGGAGCGCGTGATGCTCTCCAACGTGCTCAGCCTGCGCGAGCGACGCGTCGGCGACGTCATGGTGCCGCGCGCCGATATCATCGCCGTGCCGGCCGATGCGACGCTCGACGAACTGCTCGCGCTGTTCCGCACGGCAGGCCATTCGCGCCTTCCGGTCTTCGACGATTCGCTCGATGACCCCCGCGGCATGGTCCACATCCGCGATTTCCTCGAGTTCATCGCCGAGCGTGGCTATGTCGAGCCCGGCGCCGGCTTGTCGGCGCCGGTGCTGCACGATCTCGGCGCGGTCGACCTGAAGATCACCCTCTCGGCTGCCAAGATCTTGCGCCCGGTGCTCTATGTCCCGCCCTCCATGCCGGCGGTGGACCTGCTGGTCCGGATGCAGGCGACCCGCACCCATATCGCGCTGGTGATCGACGAGTATGGCGGCACCGATGGGCTGGTCTCGATCGAGGACCTGATCGAGATCGTCGTCGGCGACATCGAGGACGAGCATGATCTCGACGAGGCGCCCGCGATCGTGCCGATCGGCGATGATCGCTTCACCGCCGACGCACGCGCCACGCTCGACGATCTCCGGGACGCAACGGGGATCGACCTGTCCGAGACCGAGGTCGCCGAGGAGATCGACACGCTGGGCGGCCTGATCGTGACGCTGGCAGGCCGCGTGCCCGCGCCGGGCGAGGTGATAGAAGGTCCCGAGGGCCTCGCCTTCGAGATCATCGAGGCCGACCCGCGCCGGATCAAGCGGCTCAGCATCCACAGGCGCGGCCCGATCGCGCCAGACAGCGCAGAGCAACTGGAAGCCAGCTGATGCAGATGTCGACGCTGGCCGACGGGGTCATCCTCGCCTGGGGATGGCGCAAGCGCCTGATCGCGCTCGTGGCCGGCGCCAGCGGAGCGCTCGCGCTCGCACCGCTCGACCTGTGGCCCCTGATCGTGGTGCCGATGACGGTCGCGGTTTGGCTGATCGACGGCAGTGTCGGCGAAACCCTGTATGGTCGCTTGAAAGCGGCCGCATCCGCTGGCTGGTGGTGGGGTTTCGGCTTCTTCCTGGCCGGCTTCTGGTGGCTGGGAGCGGCATTCCTGGTCGAGGCCGACAAGTTCGCCTGGGCCATGCCGCTCGGCGTCGTCGCCCTGCCCGCCTGCCTTGCCTTCTTCCCGGCGCTGGGCTTTGCGCTCGCGCGCCTGCTCTGGACGAGCGGCGCGGGACGCATCCTCGTCTTGGCCGTGGCTCTGACCGCCAGCGAGTGGCTGCGCGGGCATGTGCCGACCGGCTTTCCCTGGAACGTCTACGGCATGATGCTGGCCGGACCGGCCTGGTTCGCGCAGTTCGCCTCGGTCGGCGGCCTCTACGGGCTGACCTTGCTCGCGGTCGCCATCGGCGCCGCGCCGGCAACGCTGGGAACCGGCGAGGCCGGACGTCGGCGCTGGCATGCGCCGGCACTCGCCGCGCTCGCGCTGGCAGTCATGGCTGGATTTGGCGCGTGGCGCATCCCGGCGGCAGCGACGCCCCTCGTCGCCGGCGTCAAGCTGCGGCTGGTGCAGCCTAATCTGCCCCAGGATGCGAAGTTCACCTCGCCCAATGGCGAAGCGATCCTGAACGGCTATCTCGCGCTGAGCGACCGGGCCACTTCCCCGACGACGCTGGGTGTCCAGGACGTCACCCATCTGATCTGGCCGGAATCGGCCTTCCCCTTCCTGCTCGGACGCACCCCGCAGGCGCTGGCACGCATTGCGGCTGCCCTGCCCGCCAACACGACCCTGATCACCGGCGCGGCCCGGGCCGGAGAGGGACTGCCGGGCGAGAGCCGTCCGCCGATCTTCAACGCCATCCAGGTCGTCAATGACGAGGGCGTCATCACCGGCAGCTACGACAAGGTGCATCTCGTGCCCTTCGGCGAGTATCTGCCGGCGATCTTCGCCAGCCTGATCCGCAGCGTCGGACTCTCCGAATTCGTCTCGGTGCCCGGCGGCTTCGCGGCCGGCGCCCGGCATGCGCCCATGACCATTCGCGGCCTGCCGCCGGTTGCGCCACTGATCTGTTACGAGGTCATATTTCCAGCCGAGGCCGTGCCGGGTCAGGGGCCCCGCCCCGGGCTGATGCTGAACCTGACCAATGATGGCTGGTTCGGCCAGACGAGCGGGCCCTACCAGCATCTCGCCCAGGCGCGGTTGCGCGCGATCGAGGAGGGCTTGCCGCTCGTACGCGTCGCCAATACCGGAGTTTCCGCTGTCATCGACGGGCATGGCCGGGTCATCGCAAGCCTGCCCCTGGGCACGCAAGGTGTCCTCGATGCCGGATTGCCGCGCGCCCAGCCGATCACGCCCTATGGCCGGTTCGGCGACCTGATCATGGCGGCCGGGATGCTCCTGATGCTGGCGCTGGCGCACCTCCGGCGTCGTTGAAGCCACAAAAAGGGCTCATTTCTGGCCGGGATGGCGTTATCCGCCAAACTGTGCAATTCCACAGAAATAATTGGCTTATTGACCCCGAAAAGGTTCAAAGGCGGACAGCATCGAAGGCAGGCGATCATGATCCAGAAAACTCCCAACCCGATCGACCGCCATGTCGGAAGTCGCGTTCGGATGCGCCGCATGCTCGCAGGCGTCAGTCAGGAGAAACTCGGCGAAGGCCTCGGCCTGACCTTCCAGCAGATCCAGAAATACGAGAAGGGCTCGAACCGCATCAGCGCCAGCCGCCTGCAGCAAATCTCCAAGATCCTGGACGTGCCGGTCGCGTTCTTCTTCGACGGGGCGCCCGCGGGCGACATGCCAAGCGGCGGCTTCTCCGATTCAGCCTCGACGGCCTATGTCTCGGACTTCCTCGCCACCAGCGAGGGCGTGCAGCTGACCAAGGCCTTCGTGCGGATCAAGAGCGCGCGCGTGCGGCGCCGGATCGTCGACCTGGTCGAGGCACTGGCCGAGGGTGATGGCGAAAACACGTGATTTCGCGATCATTTCGTTCGGCAAGACGAACGGCGCTCCCGATTAACGGAAATCAGGCTTGACGTCGTATCCGTCCGCTGTAATGAACTTGCCCGTTTTCGCGCTGGCACTCGGCCCTTCTCGCCGGAGAGCGCTCCCCGCCGCTGAAGGATAACCGATCGTGTCCCGCCAGAATTACCTGTTCACCAGCGAATCCGTCGGCGAAGGCCATCCCGACAAGATCTGCGACCAGATTTCCGACGCCGTCGTCGACCTGTTCTTCAAGGAAGCCGCCAAGTCCGGCATGGATGCGGCCCAGGTTCGCGTCGCCTGTGAGACCCTGGCGACGACCAACCGCGTCGTGATCGCCGGCGAGGTCCGCACCTCGCTCGACGAGAAGACGATGAAGAGCAAGGTCAAGTCGGCCGCGCGCAAGACGATCAAGGCGATCGGCTACGAGCAGGACGGTTTCCACTGGAAGAAATGCAAGATCGACGTGCTGCTGCATGCGCAGTCGGTCGATATCGCCCAGGGTGTCGACGCCAGCGGCAACAAGGATGAAGGTGCCGGCGACCAGGGCATCATGTTCGGCTACGCCTGCCGCGAGACGCCCGAGCTGATGCCGGCGCCGATCTACTACGCCCACAAGATCCTGGAAGTGCTGGGCAAGGCCCGCCACGCCAAGGAGGGCGGCGCCGCCAAGCTCGGCCCCGACGCCAAGAGCCAGGTCACGATCAAGTACGAGAACGGCAAGCCGGTCGGCGTCACCCAGATCGTGCTCTCGACCCAGCATATCGACGAGAGCCTGACCTCCGCCGACGTCCGCAAGATCGTCGAGCCCTATATCCGCGCCACGCTGCCCGAGGGCTGGATCAGCAAGGACACGGTCTGGCATGTCAACCCGACCGGCAAGTTCGTCATCGGCGGCCCCGACGGCGATGCCGGCCTGACCGGCCGCAAGATCATCGTCGACACCTATGGTGGCGCGGCTCCCCATGGCGGCGGCGCCTTCTCGGGCAAGGATCCGACCAAGGTCGACCGTTCGGCGGCCTATGCGGCCCGCTATCTCGCCAAGAACGTGGTCGCGGCCAAGCTCGCCGAGCGCTGCACGATCCAGCTCTCCTACGCCATCGGCGTCGCCAAGCCGCTCTCGATCTATGTCGACCTGCACGGCACCGGCAAGGTCGACGAGGCCAAGCTCGAGGCGGTCCTGGGCGAGGTCATGGACCTGACCCCGCGCGGCATCCGCACGCATCTGCAGCTCAACAAGGCGATCTATGCGAAGTCGGCGGCCTATGGCCATTTCGGCCGTAAGCCCGGCCGCGACGGCAGCTTCTCCTGGGAGAAGACCGATCTCGTCGACGCGCTGAAGAAGGCCGTCGCCTGAGCTTCACACCCGGGGCGAGACGATCGGGCCGGAGCGCATCGCTCTGGCCCTTTTTCTTTTGCCGGTACCCACTTGGCTCGAAAATGCTCTAGAGAGCAGCCCAATCCAGGTTGGTCAGGCCACGAGAACGATCCGCATGACACATGACTACGATCCCGACCGCGCCTTTTTCGGGCGGCGCAAGGGCAAAGCGTTGCGCGAGGGCCAGAGCGCGCAAATCGAGGGCACGCTGCCGCGACTGCGCCTGCCCGATGGCGCGATCGCGGATCTCCATGCGCTGTTCCCGCAGCCCGTGACGGCGGTTCGGCTGGAGATCGGCTTCGGCGGCGGCGAGCATCTGCTGCACCGCATGCGCGAAAGCCCCGATATCGGTTTCATCGGCGTCGAGCCGTTCATCAACGGCATGGCAAAATTCCTGGCGGTGATCGAGCGCGAGGGACTGAAGAACATCCGGCTCTGGGATGCCGATGCCGCGCTGATGCTGCCGCGGTTGCCCGCGGGCTCGCTCGATGCGATCGACCTGCTTTACCCCGATCCCTGGCCAAAGCGCCGCCAGCGCAAGCGTCGCTTCGTCTCGGAGCGGACGCTCGCCCTGTTCGCGCGGACCCTGAGGCCGGGCGGTCGCTTCCGCTTCGCCAGCGATATCGACGATTATGTCGGCTGGACCTTGTCGCGCCTGCTGCAGTCGCCGGATTTCGACTGGACCGACGAGGCCGCCGACGACTGGCGCAAACCCTATCCCGGCTGGATCAGGACGCGCTACGAGGCCAAGGCTGTCGCCGCCGGCCGCGTGCCGAGCTATCTCACGGCTGTGCGTCGCGCATCCTGAGGAAGCCAAGCACGCGCTGGGCCGTGGTGACGTTGAGATTGCGGAAGCTCTGACGAGCGCGTTCGATGGCGGCGTCCGATTTGCCGTGGTCCTTGCGCAGGCCGATCAGGGCCCGCGTCGTCTCCCAGGACCAGCCCATGCCGCGCCCCGCGAGCAGCACCGCATCGCGATCGGCTCCCAGAACGATCTGTTCCGTCGCAGGCAGGCCGAGCTGGGCCAGCACCGCCACGGCGCAGATGGCATATTCGCTCGAGCCTGAATCAGCGTATTCGGCGAGCTTGGCTTCGTCGAGCAGGCCAGCATCGTGCAGGCGGTTGACCTCGATCAGCGCTGCGCTGACCTTGCCGAGACCTTCCTGCATCTCGGCGTCGGCAGCCACCGCATGAGCGCCTTTCTCGACCGCGCTGTCCACCGCGCCAGCCATCGAGGGCTCGAGGCTCGCCGCCAGACGACGCCTGGCGGAATTCTTGGCAGCCGACATCAGTTGGTCGACGAGTTCGGGCGGAATGTCGCGGCGCGATCCCAACGTCGCCTGCAGCGCGTCGTCCTGGACGGCGCGCATCACCAGCACGCCCATGCCATGGCGCGAGAAGCGAGCGGTCTGGTTGGCCGCGACCGCATGGGTGACGACGCGGCCGCCCCGCAGGATCAGGAAATCGGTGACGGGCTCGCCGAGATCGGGCCGCTCGGTGATGGCGAGCATGTGATCGCGGCCCTTGGCGGCCGAGATCGCCACGAGATCCTGGTCGCTCAGGCGCTTGGAGCCGACCAGGACCGGGCGGGCGACGCCGATATCGTCGAGCGCGAGCTGGCGCACCACGCCGCTGGGCGCATTGGGGATCGGGGCCAGTCGCTCGGACAGTTCGATGCGTGCACGGACTTCGATGGCGCGCGACAGCCGGCCGATCACGACGTCGAAGATCGAGACCTGGTCGTCATCCATCCCTGCGGCGGTCGAAAGGAACAGATCTGTCAGGCGCGACAGGATCTGGACACGGTCATCGGCAGAGCCGCGCTGCACAGTGGCTTCGAGGTCGCGCAAAAGCGAACTGACCGAACTCATCCCGCAATCCTCACACAACGCCGTCGCGGAAACCTATGGCTGACAAGAATGACCATCGGGTTAGCGGGAGTGCAAAAAGATATGCCGGCGCCAGCCCGTATCGTGACCTTGCGCATCGAGACCTTGCATGCGCGGGCAAGCCAGACTAAATAGAGGCCAACAGCTCTGGTTTCGGTATCAGCCGATGATCAAGAGCGGGCCCACCGGCCCGCTCTTTTTTATTGGCCGCAGCCCCGCCAGGGCTGGAGCATGACAGGCCCTGACAGCCAGCGGCATCATGCTCCCGACAATGTTGGAGCCGGCAGCCCGGGCATGAACGAGCCGACAGCAAACATGGACCATCCAGAACCCCGCCTCGTGGTCGAGACCGGCGTCGCCGCGCGTGTCGCCGCGATCGTCGAACCGGCCATCGCCGATCTCGGCTACCGCCTGGTGCGCGTGCGCATCAGCGCCCAGAACGGCTGCACCGTGCAGATCATGGCCGAGCGGCCGGACGGCACGATGAACGTCGAAGGCTGCGAAGCGGTCAGCCAGGCGGTCTCGCCGGCGCTCGATGTCGACGACCCCGTCCAGGCCGCCTATCACCTCGAGATCTCCTCGCCCGGCATCGACCGCCCGCTCGTGCGTGCCAGCGATTTCGAGCGCTGGGCCGGGCATCTTGCCAAGATCGATACCGAGCAGGTGGTCGCCGGCCGCAAGCGCTTCCGGGGCATCCTGCGCGGTGTCGAGGGCGAAAACGCCCTGCTCTCCCGCGACGACGCCAAGTCCGAGGAAGAGCGCGACGTCGCGATCCCGATGAAGATGATCGCCGATGCACGCCTCGTGTTGACCGACGCGCTGGTCACCGAATCGCTGCGCCGCGGCAAGGCAGGCCTGCCGCCGGAAATGCCCTCCGCCGATGAGATCGCGACCCCGAAGAAGGGCCACGGCAAGTCTCTCGGACCTCGCCCGGACAAAAAGCCCGGCACGGACAAGAAGCGCGGACCCGATCCGCAAGACACGAACGAAGAGGAGTGAGCGTCATGGTCGTCAGCGCCAACAGGCTCGAACTGCTGCAGATCGCCGATGCGGTTGCCCGCGAAAAGTCGATCGATCGCCAGATCGTCGTCGATGCCATGCAGGATGCCATCGCCAAGGCGGCACGCTCGCGCTACGGCATAGAGACCGACGTCCACGCCGAGATCAACACCAAGACCGGCGAACTCCGGCTCGCTCGCCATCTCCAGGTCGTCGAGCTCGTCGAGAACGGCGCCACCGAGATCACCGTCGACGAGGCCAAGCGCCATAATCCGGCAGCGCAGGTTGGCGACGTGATCGCCGATCCGCTGCCGCCCTTCGATTTCGGCCGCATCGCGGCGCAGTCGGCCAAGCAGGTCATCGTGCAGAAGGTGCGCGAGGCCGAGCGCGACCGCCAGTATGACGAATACAAGGATCGCATCGGCGAGATCGTCAATGGCGCGGTCAAGCGCGTCGAATACGGCAATGTCTTCGTCGATCTCGGCCGTGGAGAAGCCATCATCCGTCGCGACGAGATGATCCCGCGCGAGACCTTCAAGGTCGGCGACCGCGCCCGCGCCTATGTCTACGACGTGCGCCGCGAGCCGCGCGGCCCGCAGATCTTCCTGTCGCGCACGCATCCGCAGTTCATGGCCAAGCTGTTCGGCCAGGAAGTGCCCGAGATCTATGACGGGATCGTCGAGGTCAAGGCTGTCGCCCGCGATCCGGGTTCGCGCGCCAAGATCGCCGTGATCTCGCGCGATTCCTCGATCGATCCGGTCGGCGCCTGCGTCGGCATGCGCGGCTCGCGCGTGCAGGCCGTGGTCGGCGAGCTCCAGGGCGAGAAGATCGACATCATCCCGTGGTCGCCCGACGTGGCGACCTTCGTCGTCAACGCGCTGCAGCCGGCTGAGGTCGCCAAGGTCGTGCTCGACGAGGAAGCCGACAAGATCGAGGTCGTGGTGCCCGACGAGCAGCTCTCGCTCGCCATCGGCCGTCGCGGACAGAACGTGCGCCTCGCATCGCAGCTCACCGGCTGGGATATCGACATCCTGACCGAGGCCGAGGAATCCGAGCGTCGCCAGAAGGAATTCGTGGCGCGCACCGACATCTTCATGAACGCCCTGAACGTCGACGAGACCGTCGGCCAGTTGCTCGCCTCGGAAGGTTTCCGCACGGTCGAGGAGGTCGCCTATGTCGACCCCTCCGAGCTTGCCTCGATCGAAGGCTTTGACGAGGACACCGGCGGCGAGATCCAGTCGCGCGCGCAGGAATATCTCGCCGGCATCGAGGCAGAGCTCGACGAAAAGCGCCTGGCGCTGGGCGTCGAGGACAATCTGCGCGAGGTCGAGGGCATCACCACGGCGATGATGGTCTCGCTCGGCGAGAACGACGTGAAGAGCGTCGACGACCTCGCAGGCTGCGCCACCGACGACCTGGTCGGCTGGACCGAGCGCAAGGACGGCGAATCCACCCGCCATGCCGGCTATCTCGACGGCTTCGACCTGTCGCGCCAGGATGCCGAGGCCATGATCATGGCCGCGCGCGTCAAGGCCGGCTGGATCGAGGCTCCGGCCGAGGAGCCCGCGCCCGAAGGGGACGCGGAAGCCGAAGGCGAGGCGGCCGAGGCCTGAGCGAGATCATGGAACGGGCGGCCGCCAGGCAGGAAATCCGCAAGGCCGGCCCCGAGCGCAGTTGCGTCGTCAGCCGGGAGGTCAAGCCCGCTGACGAATTGATCCGCTTCGTCGTCGGCCCCGACGGTGTCCTGACGCCCGACATCCGGCGCAAGCTGCCGGGTCGCGGCGTCTGGACGAGCCTGAGCGCCAAGACGGTCGCCGAGGCGATCAAGCGCAAATCGTTTGAGCGTTCGCTCAAGGCGAAGGTCACGGTTCCGCCTGATCTGGTTGCTATGGTGGATGGCTTGATGCTGCGGGACACCCTCCAGGCGCTCGCCATGGCCAACAAGGCCGGGCTGGTGCAGAGCGGCTTCTCGAAGGTCGAGGCGGTCGCCGAGGCCGGTCGCTGCAAGGCGGTACTCGAAGCAAGTGATGGGGCCGAAGACGGCCGCCGCAAGATCGGCCAGGCCCTGCGGCGGGCGGAATTGGCCCGCGAAACGGCCGGACTGAAGCCGCGCAAAATCCCGGTTGTCGCAATTTTCGCGGCGGCCGATTTGGAATTGGCGTTAGGGCGTCCACATGTGATACATGCGGCGCTTGCTCCGGGACCGGCGGTCGAGGGTGTCCTCTCCCGCTGGCGTCGACTCGTCCGATACAGGACAGACGACGCCGGTGCGATCGAACTGGATCATCCAGGCGACCCCGACGAAGTAGACGAACTGACGACCGAAGCGGCAGGGCCGAAAGCGGTAGGACCGAAAGCATAATGAGCGATACCAAGACCCCGGGCGACAAGACCTTGACGGTCAGCCCCCCGAAGACCCTGACGCTGAAGCGTCCTGTCGAACAGAGCACTGTTCGGCAGAGTTTTTCGCATGGGCGTTCGAAGCAGGTCGTCGTCGAGGTCAAGCGGCGCGTAGCAGGACCCGACTCCCCGCAGGCGCCGGTTGCCCGCGCGCCGCAGCCAGTGGTGCAGCAGGCCGCGCCGCGGCAGGCGCCCCCGGTTCCGACCCCGGCACCCCGTCCCGCCGGCGGCATGTTGCTGCGCACCCTCTCGGATGACGAGAAGGACGCCCGTTCGCGCGTCCTCTCCGACGCCCGCCAGCGCGAGACGGAAGCCCGTCGCGCCGCCGAGGAAGATGCGCGCCAGCGTGCCCTCGCCGCCGAGCAGGAGCGCCGCGAACGCGAAGCCGCCCTTGCCCGCCAGCGCGAGGAAGAAGAGCGCCGCCGCCAGGAAGACGAGCGCAAGCGCCGCGCCGAAAGCGCTGCACGCCAGCGCATGGACGAGCAGCCCCAGGCTCCCCGCCCCGTGCAGCAGGCCGCGCCCGCCGCAGCGCCCGCCCAGTCGTCTGCACCCGCAGCGACGACTGCGCCGTCGGCACCCGCACCGAGCCATTCGCCGGCCCCGCGTCCCGCATCGTCGGGCCCGCGTCCCGATTTCGCACCACGCTCGCCGATGCGCGACGTCGGCGCCCGTCCGCCGCGCCTGGACTCGCGTCCGCCGCGTCTCGACACGCCGCGTCCGCCGCGTCCGGTCGATACCACGGCTCCGGCCGAGCCCGCCGTCATCCGCCCGACGCGCCAGGCTCCCTCTACCGCCACGCCCCGCACCCGTCCCGACGACGGCGAGGCAAGGCCCGCTTTCCGCCGTCCCGGCGGTGGTGCCGGCGGCCCGCCGCGTGGCGCGCCCGCTCCGGCTCCCAAGACACCCAAGGTCGGCGAGAAGCCGCGCGGCCGCCTGACGCTCTCCACCGCCACGGGTGGCGATGACGAGCGGACACGTTCGGTCGCGGCCTTCCGTCGCCGCGTCCAGCGCATGACCGGGCACCGCGCCTCGGACGTCGCCAAGGAGCGCGTGATGCGCGAGGTGATCATCCCCGAGACGATCACCATCCAGGAACTCGCGAACCGCATGTCGGAGCGCGGCGTCGATGTCATCCGCCTGCTGATGAAGCAGGGCGCGATGCACAAGATCACCGATGTGATCGACGCCGACACCGCCCAGCTTGTCGCCGAGGAGATGGGACACACCGTCAAGCGCGTCGCCGAGTCCGACGTCGAGGAGGGCCTGTTCGACACGCCCGATACCGACGAGATGCTCGAGGCACGTCCGGCCGTCGTGACCATCATGGGCCATGTCGACCACGGCAAGACCTCGCTGCTCGACGCCATCCGCCAGACGCATGTCGTGTCGGGCGAAGCCGGCGGCATCACCCAGCATATCGGCGCCTATCAGGTCACGACCCCGAACGGCGCGAAGGTGACATTCATCGACACCCCCGGCCATGCCGCCTTCACGGCGATGCGTGCTCGCGGCGCCAAGGTGACGGACGTCGTCGTGCTCGTGGTTGCCGCCGATGACGGCGTCATGCCGCAGACGGTGGAAGCCATCAATCACGCCAAGGCGGCCGGCGTGCCGCTGATCGTGGCGATCAACAAGATCGACAAGCCCGATGCGAACCCCGACCGGGTGCGCTCCGAGCTGCTGCAATACGAGATCCAGGTCGAGTCGCTCGGCGGCGAGACGCTGGAGATCGAGGTGTCGGCCAAGACCCGCATGAATCTCGACAAGCTGCTCGAGGCGATTGCTCTGCAGGCCGAACTGCTCGACCTCAAGGCCAATCCGGAGCGCCCGGCCGAAGGCACCGTGATCGAAGCCAAGCTCGACCGCGGCCGTGGCCCGGTGGCGACGGTTCTGGTCCAGCGCGGCACGCTGCGCACCGGCGACATCGTCGTGGCCGGCGCCGAATGGGGCCGCGTCCGCGCGCTGATCGCCGACACCGGCGCCCAGATCAAGGAGGCTCCGCCCTCCATGCCGGTCGAGGTGCTCGGCTTCAACGGCACACCCGAGGCCGGCGACCGCGTTGCGGTTGTCGAGTCGGAGGCACGTGCCCGCGAAGTCACCGACTACCGCGAGCGTCAGCGTCGCGATCGTGTCGCCGCACGCGGCGGTGCCTCGGGTGGCGGTCGCTCGCTCGCCGAGATGATGCGCGATCTCAAGGAAGGCGCTGGCCGCAAGGAATTCCCGCTCGTCATCAAGGGTGACGTGCAGGGCTCCGTGGAAGCCATCGTCGGCACGCTGGAAAAGGTCGGCAATGACGAGGTGCGCGCCCGCGTGCTGCAGTCGGGCGTCGGCGCCATCACCGAATCCGACATCACGCTGGCCCAGGCTTCTGGTGCTGCCGTGATCGGCTTCAACGTGCGTGCCCATAAGGAAGCGCGTGAAGCGGCCGAACGGGCCGGCGTCGAAATCCGCTACTACAACATCATCTACAACCTCGTGGATGACGTGAAGGCGGCGATGTCGGGCCTGCTGGCTCCGACCCTGCGCGAGACCATGCTTGGCAACGCGCAGATCCTCGAGATCTTCGCGGTTTCGAAGGTCGGCAAGATCGCCGGTTGCCGCGTCACCGACGGCACGATCGAGCGCGGCGCGAATGTCCGCCTGATCCGCGACAACGTCGTGGTTCACGAAGGCAAGCTTTCCCAGCTCAAGCGCTTCAAGGACGACGCCAAGGAAGTCGTGGCGGGCCAGGAATGCGGCATGTCCTTCGAGAACTACCAGGACATGCGCCCTGGAGACGTCATCGAGTGCTACCGCGTCGAAGAGATCAAGCGCACGCTGTAAGGCGTTTCGCTTTCCCATAGGCAGCGCGTCATGGCCGGGCTCGCGCCCGGCCATCTCGTGACGATAAGAGCGCGTCCAGCGCCTCATCTTTCAGGAGATGGTCGGGTCATGCCCGACCGTGGCGTTTGATCCGGTCCGATCCCGGAGAGACGAGAATCATGGCAAAACCTGCAAAATCCTCCGGCCCGTCGCAGCGGCAATTGCGGATCGCGGAATTGATCCGCCACGCGCTGGCCGAAATGCTCTCCCGTGGCGACATCCATGACGAGGTGCTTGCAAAGCACGTCGTCACCGTCCCCGAAGTGCGGCTCTCGACCGATCTCAAGCTCGCGACCTGCTACATCATGCCGCTCGGCGGCGGTGACGTGAAGCCGGTGCTGAAGGCGCTGACCGACCACAAGCGCTATATCCGCGGCGAGATCGCCCATCGCGTCAACGCGAAATACGCACCCGACATCCGCTTCCTCGCCGACCAGAGCTTTGCCGAGGCCGAGCGCGTCGACGCGCTGCTCTACTCGGACAAGGTGCGCCAGGATATCCTGAAGCAGCCCCTGCGCATCCAGCAGGAGGGTGAGAGCGATGAGTGACGCGACCCTATCCGAAAGCGAAGTCGAGATCGTCCAGGACGGCGGCGAAGCTCCCCAGGACGCGATCCAGGAGCAGGGCCGCAGCTTTGCGCCTCGGCCCAAGAAGCGCGATGTGCATGGCTGGATCGTGCTCGACAAGCCGGTCGGCATGACCTCGACACATGCGGTCGCGGTGGTGAAGCGCGCCTTTTCCGCCAAGAAGGCCGGCCATGCCGGGACACTCGACCCGCTGGCGTCGGGCCTGTTGCCGATCGCCCTTGGCGAAGCGACCAAGACCGTTCCCTTCGTCATGGACGGACGGAAGGCCTACCAGTTCACCGTCGCCTGGGGCACCCAGACCAACACCGACGATACCGAGGGAAAGGTCATCGCGACCTCCGAGGCGCGTCCCGACGAGGCGGCCATCGCAGCCCTGCTGCCGCGCTTCACCGGCACGATCAGCCAGGTCCCGCCGAAGTTCTCCGCGATCAAGATCGCCGGCGAGCGCGCCTATGACCTGGCCCGCGAGGGCGAGGACGTCGTGCTCGAAGCGCGTCCCGTCGAAATCGACGCGCTGCGCATCGTCTCGCATACGACCGATACGACGACCTTCGAGGCCGAATGCGGCAAGGGCACCTATGTCCGGGCGATCGCGCGCGATCTCGGCGTGGCGCTGGGCTGCCTCGGTCACGTCGCGCATCTCCGTCGCACCCGGGTCGGCCCCTTCTCGGTGACGGAAGCCGCCAGCGTCGATGCCCTGAGGGAGAGCCCCGAGGCTGCGGCCGCGGCGCTGCTGCCGGTCGAGACCGCCCTCTCGCTGATCCCGGAGATCGTGATGCATCGCGATGCGGCCCTGCGTCTCAAGCGCGGCCAGAGCGTGCTGCTGCGCGGGCGCGATGCCCCAATCCAGGCCGGCGCCGTCTATGCGACCGCCGGCGGCGTACTGATCGCCACCGGATCGATCGAGAACGGCGAGTTCGTGCCGCACAGGGTTTTCAACCTCTAGCGTGCGGCCTGGCGGCCTAGGCCGTTAGGACGAATTTTATCATTGCTGACCCAGTATCTGACCATCGGTAAGCGGCGCGATGCCGCTCACCGATCGCGGACGGCCGTCGCATCGGCCGATCAGATTTCCAGGGCGATCAGCGACCATGTTCTCGACTTCGATCAAGCGCTACCTGCTGGCGACGATGGCCTGCATCTGTATCCCGGGCGTGGGTGCGTTGACCTATCTGGCGCAGGATGCGCTGACGGATGTCCGCACGAACTCCCGGCTGTCGACCCTGATCAGCGCAGACCGCGCGCTCCTGCTGACCGGAAATCTCATCCGCACCAACCGGGGGCAGGCCCAGACGAGCATCCAGGCGACCGACAACCCGCTGCCTGTCATCGAGGCGATCGACAAGGCCAGCACGGCCGAGATAGCGGCCATGGTCGCCCGTCTGCGCGCGACCGATCTCGTCGAGCGCGCCACGCTGGCCGAGGGCATCCTCGAGCGCGAGGCACAGACCCGCGCGAAGCTGCCGCAGATGGTGGCCGAGGCCAGCAAACCAAAGGCCCAGCGCAGCCTGGCTGCGACCATGCCCTGGTACAACGGCGTCGGCGAGATCGAGGGCGCGATCGTCAAGGCTTCCGATGCGACCTCCAACGCGGTCCGACTGGCCGATCCCGCGCTGGCCGACCTCCAGAGCTTCAAATCCGCGGGGTGGCGCGTGCGCTCGAGCTACGGCACGCAATGCTCGCTGCTGCGCCCCGCACTCGGCTCCGGCAAGGCGTTGGAGCCCGCACAGCTGCGGTCTCTCGGCGAACTGCGCGGGGCCAGCAATGCCGGCATCGCCCAGCTCCAACAGCTGACTGCGCGCAGCGGCGTGCCGGCTGAACTCTCCCGCAAGGTCGGCGTGATGGTGACCGAGGTGCAGGCCGCCAATACGCGCATGGACGCGCTGGTCGGCAAGCTCGGGCAGGGATCGGGCGCCGTGATCGGGGCCGAGGACTGGACGCAGCAATGCAATGCGCCCTTCACGCAGATCGTTGCGACCGTCGTCGAGGCGCTGGACCAGATGGAAGCCTTCAACGCCCGTCAGCTGAGCTGGGCCTGGACCAAGCTCCTGGCGATGGGCGGGCTGCTCGCGGCGCTCCTGGTCCTATGCGGCTTGAGCTGGCGTGGCGTGCAGCGCCGGATCGCGACGCCGCTGGTCTCGCTGAACGCTGCGCTGGTGGCAATGCAGTCGGGCGATTTCTCAAAGGAAATCCCGCTCGCGCCCTGCCAGGACGAAATCGGTGCGCTGAGCGGCGGGCTCGAAACCTATCGTCGCAATGCCGGCGAGCTGGAAGTGTCGCGGCATGACCGCGAGATCGGCCTGCGCGCGGAGGCCGAGCAGGCCGCCGAGATTCAAGCGCTGGTCCGCGAGGTCGGCATCATCGTCAACGCGGCTCGCGCCGGCGACTTCTCGCAGGCTGCCGATGCCGGTGCGATCGAAGGGCCGCTGAAGGAGCTTGTCGAGGGCATCAACGAGATCAACGGGGTTGTCGACAGCGCCACCAGCGAGTTCTCGCAGGCCCTGCAGGCGATCGCAGGTGGCGACCTGACCACCCGCATCGACACCGCCTATCGCGGAAAATTTGCCGAACTCAAGGGCGCCATCAACGACACCGTCGAGCGGCTCTCCCAG
>NZ_JBFTZP010000012.1:0-107495 GCF_056406735.1 Allobosea sp. P1_B10
CAACGCCAGCACCTACCAGTTCACCACCAGCGACATCTTCTTCACCGACCCCGACGACAATCCCGCCGGCGTGACCTTCACGGTCAGCAACATCGACAACGGCTTCATCCGCCGTGACGGCACTGCCGTCTCGAGCTTCACGGCCGAACAGCTTGCGGCCGGCCGGATCACCTATTGGCACGACGGCACGGAGCCGGTCGGCAGCTTCAGGATCACGGTCGAGGACGGCAACGAGGATGGCTCGCCGCCCGTCGCGCAGAACTTCGTGTTCACGGTCACGACGGGAACGGTGAACGTCGCGCCGACCCTGACCGGTGACCTCCGAGGCGCTGTCGCCAGTGGCGGCACCTACGTGCTGGGCCAAGCGGACCTCTTCTATACCGACCCCGACGACAGCGCGACGGGCGTCGCCTTCACGGCCTCCGGCATTGCGGGCGGTTCGCTCCTGGTCGGAGGGGTGGCAGCCACGAACTTCACACCGCAGCAGCTTTCGGCCGGACAGGTCGCCTTCCGCCATGACGGCGTCGCGACCACGCCGTCCTTCGCCGTCTCGGTCGAGGATGGCAATGAGGACGGATCGGCGCCAGTGGCGCGCACATTTGTTATCGATGTCGGAGGGGGCGGCGGCGGTTCCAGCCTCGACCTTTCCGGCGCTGTGCGCGGGGTGCGCGCAGATTTGGGCGCCGCGCAATGGGCGCTTGCAACCAAGGTGATGGCGCTCGGCGATTCCATCACCAACGGCGATGCCCCCGAGGGACAGGACGAGCACGGCTATCGCGGCTTCTTCTACCAGAACGTGGTCGGCGCAGGGCATCTGGTCGACATGGTCGGGCCCAACAGCAACGGCCAGGTGCCCGATCCCCAGCATGCGGGGTATCCCGGGGAGACCGGCGACGACATCCAGGCGCTCCTGCCCGGCCTTCTCGCCACCTATGCTCCAAGCGCCATCCTGCTCATGGCCGGCACCAACGACATCTTCTCCAAGAGCAATCCGCAAAACGCCGTCCGCGCCGAGATCGCGGCGATGCTGGACCATGTCGCGCAGGCGAGCCCAGCGACGCATGTCTACGTATCGACGCTGCTGCCGCTGGCGGCCTACCCGACGCAGGTCGCGAATGTGAACGTCGCGATCCGCAGCGCGGTCGCGGATGCTATCGCGCGTGGCCAGAACGTCAGCCTCGTCGAGATGCCGAGCGTCTCGCTGTCCGATCTGTTCGACGGCATACACCCCAACGACACCGGCTATCGCGAGATGGCGGGCTACTGGGCCACGGCTTTTATCGCCAATCCGCCATCGACAGGCGGAGCGACCGCGATCGATACGGCGGTCGCCGCAGTCACCGGGAGCGCCCACAACGATCTCCTGGTCGGCGATGCCCGGGCCAACATGCTCTCCGGCGGGGCAGGCGCCGACTGGATCAGGGGAGAGGGCGGCAACGACATCCTCACGGGAGGCGCCGGGCGGGACGTCTTCGTCTACGCCCCCGGCTTCGGCCAGGACACGGTCCGCGACTTCGTCAGAGGCGAGGACCTTCTCGACGTCCGGGCCTTCGCCCTGAATGTCGGCGACTTCGCGTCATGGCGCCAGGGCCGCATCACAGCGTCAGGCAACGACACGATCGTGACGATCGAGCCCGGCCACAGTGTGACCCTGACCGGTGTTTCCGCCGCCACATTGCAGGCAAGCGATTTTCTGTTCCAGTGATGCGATACGCCAGAACCGCATCCCTGTAGGCGCGGAGCCAGTGTCCGCGGCGCACGGAGCGGGCCGACGCAACAAAGCGCTCACCCGCGTTCAGCCCAGGGGACTACAGGTCGGGCTGCCACTCTCCTCAAATGCCATATAGAATGGCCGGAGTTAGGCGCGGCTGCGCGGCTTGGGCCGACCGGCCGGTTGCCGGCCGGCGCGGTCGAATGAGCGGGTCGCTTCAACAGACCGGAAAGAAGTCTCGGATAGCGTGTCGGTCCTGACAGATCCGACGCCCCGCCATCATGGGGCGGCGGCTCGACGAATACCGCTTCCGGTATTGCTTCGACGATGGAACGGGCTCGATGAAGAGTATGACCATACGCCAGCGGATTCTCATCAGCTTCGGCGCTGTACTGATAGTCATGTCGGCGATGTCCGGCCTGGCCTATCTCTGGTTCCTTCAGACCGAGCGCGAAGCGATCACCGTCGAGAACAAGATCGTGCCTGGCCTCCATGTCAGCAGCCAGATGATGTTCGCCTGGTCGCAATCGCAGGCGCTCATGCGCGACTATGCGCTTCAGGACAATGCGAGCGACAGGGCGCGAGTCGCCGAGGCGGTTCTGGCGAACCGCGCCACCCTGCGCCGGTTGCTGAGCGACTACGCCGAGACCATCGTTTCCGAGCAGGACCGCCAGCACCTGAGCGCCGTCACGCAGCAAGCCGAGCAGCTCTTCCCGGTCGAGGACGCCATTCTGAACGCGGGCAAGCTCGGAACAGCGAATAACCAGGTCGCCGACCAGCGCGCCTCGCTCCGCAACGATCTCGAGCCCGTAGCCATCAGACTGCGCAACTCCCTGCAGACAATGGTTGAGTTCAACAAGACCATTGCCGACGACGCGACGCAGCGGATCGTGTCCATCGTGCGCACGGCGGAGTTCGGGCTGGTCATCAGCTTCCTGGCTGCGCTCGGTCTCGCGGTGCTGTGCGGCTATCTCCTGTATCGCTCGGTCTCGGGGCCGCTCGTCCGGCTGCTCGGCCATGTCCATGAAATGCGCAAGGGCGATTTCAGCGAGCGCCTCGTGCTCGAGCGGCGTGACGAATTCGCCACGCTGGCGGATGGCTTCAATGCCATGGCCGACGATGTCGCTGGCCTGATCGGGCAGATCCAGAAATCCAGCATCCAGGTCAACACGTCGATCACGGAGGTCGCGGCGACGGCCAAGGAGCAGCAGGCGACCGCGAGCGAGATCGCGGCAACCACGACCGAGATCGGCGCGACCGCCAAGGAGATCTCGGCGACGTCGAACGAGCTCGCGCGCACCATGGACGAGGTCGCGGCCGTTGCCGAGCAGACCGCCTCGCTGGCCGGCGGTGGCCAGGCCGGCCTGTCGCGGATGGAGGCGACGATGCACCAGGTCATGGAGGCGGCGGGCGCCATCAATGCCAAGCTCGCGATCCTCAGCGAGAAGGCCGGCAACATCAACCAGGTCGTCACCACCATCACCAAGGTCGCCGACCAGACCAATCTGCTGTCGCTCAATGCTGCCATCGAGGCCGAGAAGGCCGGGCAGTATGGTCGTGGTTTCGCGGTCGTGGCCACAGAGATCCGCCGGCTCGCCGACCAGACTGCCGTCTCGACCTATGACATCGAGCAGATGGTCAAGGACATCCAGTCGGCGGTCGCCGCCGGCGTCATGGGCATGGACAAGTTCTCCGAGGAAGTCAGGCGCGGCAAGCAGGAGGTCCAGCAGGTGGGCGGACAGCTCTCCGAGATCATCGAGCAGGTGCAGGGGCTGGTGCCGCGTTTCGAGGTCGCCAATGAGGGCATGCAGGCCCAGGCGACAGGCGCCGGCCAGATCAGCGAGGCCTTGTCGCAACTGAGCGAGGCCGCCCAGCAGACGGTCGAATCGTTGCAGCAGTCGACGCAGGCCATGGACGACCTCAACCAGGTGTCCGGTGGACTGCGCACCAGCATCTCGCGCTTCAAGCTCCGCGCATGAGCAGGGGCCGCAGAGTTGGCCGCCTAGCCGGCAGGTCCGCCTGATGCTGTTCGTCATGTTCCGCCTGGGCGACGATCGCTATGTGCTCGAGGCCAAGCAGGTCGAGGAGGTGCTGCCTCTCCTCGCGGTGAAAGTGCTGCCAGCCGCACCCGCGGGCGTCGTCGGTGTCATCAACTACCGGCGGGTACCGCTGCCGCTGATCGACCTCAGCCTACTGGCCCTGGGACATCCCGCGGCCCAGCTTCTGAGCACGCGCATCATCCTGGTCCGCTACCCAACCGAAACAGGGCCGCAGCGCCTGCTGGGCCTGATCGCAGAACAGGCGGTCGAGACCGTCGAGCGCGACCCGTCGGACTTCGTCGCCACCGGCGTGGAAGCCGGAACGCTACCCTATCTCGGGCCAGTGGCCGCCGACTCGAAGGGCCTGATCCAATGGGTCAAGGTCGGCGCATTGCTGCCTGCGGACATCCGGGACATCCTGTTCCAGCAAATCGCGATGAGTTCATGACGGACGATCGCATGGAGACGGGGCTGTTCCAGAAGTTGCTGCGGGACGCGATCGGGCTGAGCCAGGATACGGTCGGGCCGACGGTCATCAGGCATGCGCTTCGCCGGCGGATGACGGCCTGCGGGGTCGGTGACCTCCACGACTACTGGAGCCACCTGACAGGGAACCCGGTCGAGCTTCAGGAACTCATCGATGCGGTGATCGTGCCCGAAACCTGGTTCTTCCGCGACCGGGAGGCTTTCGGCGTCGCCGCGCGCCATGTCGTCGAACACCGGCGCCCGGGTGTCCCGTTTCGTCTCCTGAGCGTACCCTGCTCGACCGGCGAAGAGCCGTTCTCGATGGCGATGGCGCTGTTTGGCGCGGGCCTTGAACCGCAGGACTTCACGATCGATGCGATCGATGTCAGCACGCGAAACCTCGCCTATGCCAAACGGGCGGTCTTCGGACGCAATTCGTTCCGCGGCGATGACCTCGCCTTTCGCGAACGCTTCTTCGACGCCGTCGATGGCGGATGGCGGCCCCACGCCTCCATCCTGCAACAGGTCCGCTTCACGTTAGGCAACCTGCTCGACCCGGCCCTGCTGCCCGAGACGCGGCCCTCCGACATCGTGTTCTGCCGCAACCTGCTGATCTACTTCGATCGCGAGGGCCAGGGGCAGGCGCTCGACCGCTTGAACCAATCGCTGGCGCCCCGCGGCCTGCTCTTCGTGGGACCGGCGGAATCTGGATTGCCGTCGCTGCACGGCTTCGCGTCGGCGCGCCTGCCAATGGCATTTGCATTCACCAAGGCCCCGGCAGCGCCAGTCGTCATCCCCGCCCCAGCCAAGAGGCGCGTTGTCGTCCCCGCGAGTACCGTGCGTAGCGGCAAGCCACCGTCGCCGCCCCTGCCCTTCGCCAAAAAGGCCACTCCGGCGGCCGATATCGCCCCCGCGCCCGATCGCGCGGCGGCCAGCCTGGCGGCCATTGAGCAGGCGGCCAATGCCGGGCGCCTCGCCGAGGCGAAGGCGAGCGCCACGCGCCACCTCAAGGAGTTCGGGCCGTCGCCGGATGCCTTCTACCTGCTCGGCCTTGCGCATGATGCCGATGATGCGGCCGGCGAAGCCATCGCAAATTATCGCAAGGCGCTCTACCTCGCCCCCGACCATCGTCAGGCTCTCGCCCATCTGCGATTGTTGCTGCAGCGCCAGGGCGACGCGGGCGCCGTGGCGGCGCTGACTGAACGACTGGCCAGGATCCACAAGAGGAGCGGAACCTGATGGTCGCCGGAGACGGAACCGTTGCTGCCGAGCAAGCCAGCGCGATCAACGAATGCTGGCGCGAGATCGGCGTCAGCGGTGACAGGTCATGTCCCGCCCTGGAGACGCATCTCCACTGCCGGAACTGCCCGACCCATGCCGACATCGCACGCAGCCTGCTCGATCGCCCCCTGCCGAGCGGCTATCGGGAGGAGTGGGCGCTGCGCTTCGCCCGGAGTGCGGACGACCGGGACGCGGCCGAGGAAATGCGCCGCATCGTCCTGTTTCGTCTCGGCGCCGAGTGGCTGGGGCTGCCGACGCAGACCTGCCATGAAGTCGCCGAACTGCGCCGCGTGCATTCCGTGCCGCATCGTCGCAACGGCGTGGTCCGGGGCATCGTCAACGTCCGCGGCGAACTGCTCGTTTGCGTCTCGCTTGCCGAACTGCTCGGCTCGGGAGCCGAGCAAAACACCGGCAGCGCAACAGCAACCTCCCGGCGCCTGCTCGTGATCGGCCGCGACGATCAGCGTGTTGCCTTCGAGGTCGACGAGGTTCACGGGATCCACGCCTATCGGGAGCAGGATCGGTCCGCAGTTCCTGCCACGATAGGCAAATCCGCTGCGGCGCTGACCACCTCCATGGTGACATGGCGGGGGCGCGCCATCGGCTGCCTCGAGCCGACGATGCTGCTCGACATGATCGATCGGAGCATGGCGTGACCGGGGACGATCTCAGCCAGTTCTCGATGCTCGAGCTGTTTCGCGCCGAGCTCTCGATGCAGTCGCAGGCACTTACGGCGGGGCTCCTGGCGCTCGAGCGGGATCCGGTCGCGGCTGTCCATCTCGAGGCCTGCATGCGGGCTGCCCACTCGCTGAAAGGCGCCGCGCGGATCATCGACCTCAAGCCGGCCGTGCGGGTCACGCACGAGATGGAAGAGTATTTCGTTGCCGCCCAGCACGGACAGATCAGGCTCAACCACGACCACATCGACGCGCTCCTCAAGGGCGTCGACCTTCTCGCCGCGATCGCGTCCGACGCGGGAATGGCCGAGGCTGAGGTGAACGCCCGGATCGGCCGCTTCATCCAAACGCTGCAAGGCGCGGGGATCGACCCCGAGGACACCGGCGAGATCGACACGGCCGAGACCGATGTCACGCCCGCCCCTGCGGTGTCCGATATCGAAGAGGCGCGCACGCCGACGACGCCGGGCGGCATCGGCCCCGACCGGATGGTGCGGGTCACAGCCGAGAGCCTGAACCGGCTCCTCGGGCTGGCCGGCGAATCCCTGATGTCGGCGCGGCGGCTGCGACCGTTCAACGACGGCCTCCTGCGCTTGAGCCGGACGCAGCGCGAGATCGCCAGGAGCCTGGACGATCTGCGCGCCTCGCTGCCGCAGGACGGCATCGACCCGCGCGCGTCGCTGGCGTTGGCCGAGCTTCAGAACAAGCTCGGCCTGAGCCAAAGCCTGCTCGGCCAGCGCCTCGACGAATTCGACGCGATCGATCGCCGCGCCACGGACCTCGCCAACCGCCTCTATGGCGAGACGCTGGCCAGCCGGATGCGCCCTTTCGAGGACGGGGTCAGGCATTTCTCCCGGATCGTGCGCGATCTCGGCCGCGCGCTGGGCAAGCAGGCCCGGCTCGAAATCGTCGGCGGCTCGACGAGCATCGACCGCGACATCCTCGAAGAGCTCGATGCCCCGTTGGGACATCTGCTGCGCAATGCCGTCGACCACGGCCTCGAAGCTTCGGCGGAACGCCGCGCCAGCGGCAAGCCCGAGGAAGGGCTCGTGCGCCTGGAGGCCCGCCACAATGCCGGCGTGCTCCAGATCATCGTCTCCGACGATGGCCGCGGGATCGATCTCGACCAACTGCGCCGGGGTACGATGTCGCGCCAGCTGACCACCCCCGAAACCGTCGCCAATCTGAGCGAGGACGAACTGCTCGAGTTCCTGTTCCTGCCGGGTTTCAGCATGAAGGGCACGGTCAGCGACATTTCCGGGCGCGGCGTCGGGCTCGACGTCGTGCAGGCGATGGTACGGCAGGTGCGCGGGCAGGTCATGGTGAGCACTGAGCTGGGAGCCGGTACGCGCTTCCAGCTACAGCTGCCCTTGACCCTCTCGGTCATCCGCGCGCTGCTCGTGGATATCGACGACGAACCCTATGCCTTCCCCCTGGCCGGGATCACGCGGACACTCAAGCTGCCGCGCGCGCAGATCGAGATGCTCGAGGGCCGGCCGCATTTCCGCCTGGGGGACAAGCAGCTCGGGCTGGTGACGGCCCATGAGATCCTCGGGCGCGGCGACGCGCAGTCTGATGAGGCCGAGCTCGCGGTGGTGGTGATCGGTACGGGCGATGACGCGTATGGGCTGGTCGTCGACCGCTTCCTGGGCGAGCGCGAACTGGTCGTGCGGCCGCTCGACCCGCGCCTCGCCAAGGTCAAGGACGTCAGCGCGGCGGCCGTGATGGAAGATGGCTCGCCGGTCCTGATCCTCGATGTGGACGACCTGATCCGCTCTATGGAGAAGCAGGCCGCATCTGGACGCTTCAGGGCGCTGGAACGCAAGGCGGCAGGCCCCAGCCAGAAGCGGCGCAAGCGCGTGCTGGTCGTCGACGATTCGCTGACCGTGCGTGAACTCGAGCGCAAGCTGCTCGACCATCACGGCTATGACGTCGAGGTCGCCGTGGACGGGATGGATGGCTGGAACGTGGTCCGATCCGACCCCTTCGATCTGGTGGTCACCGACATCGACATGCCGCGCATGGACGGGATCGAACTGGTGACCATGATCAAGAAGGATGCCAAGCTGAGAGCCATTCCGGTAATGATCGTGTCGTACAAGGATCGGGAAGAGGACCGTCGCCGTGGGCTCGATGCTGGCGCTGACTATTACCTGGCAAAGGGCAGCTTCCATGACGAGACGCTCATCCAGGCCGTCGAAGACCTGATCGGGGTTCCATGAGCGCGACTGTCCGCCCGGAGGCCTTCCTGTGAGGATCGGGCTCGTCAACGACCTTCCGATGGCGATCGAGCTGCTCAAGCGGGTGCTCGCAACCGCGCCCGAGCACGAGGTGGTCTGGGTTGCCATGGACGGGCGCGCGGCAGTCGAGGCCTGCGGGCGCGATCGTCCCGATCTCGTCCTGATGGATCTGACCATGCCCGAGATGGATGGCGTCGCTGCGACGCGCCGGATCATGAGCGAGACGCCGTGCCCGATCCTGCTGGTGACGGCGAGCGTCGATGCCAACGTCTCGGGGGTCTACGAGGCGATGGGCTACGGGGCGCTGGACGCGGTCGATATTCCCTCGCTGGGCCCGGAGGGCACGGCGCTGGCCGGTGCATTGCCCCTGCTCGCCAAGATCGCAACGATCGGCCGGCTCTCCAGGGATGTGACATCGTCCAGCCGCGAGCGGACGTCGGCGCGCATACAGCCGCTGTCCCAGCAGTGCCTTGTGGCGATCGGCGCCTCCGCGGGGGGGCCTGCCGCCGTCGCCGCGCTGCTTGCCGGGCTGCCGCGCGACTTCAGTGCTGCGACCGTTCTGGTTCAGCATCTCGACGCGCAATTCGTTCCCGGACTCGCAAGCTGGCTCAGCCAGAAGACGCATCTTGCAATCCGCCCGGCGCGCGAAGGTGACCGACCCGAGCGCGGCACGGTCCTGATCGCCTCGACCAGCGACCATCTGGTGTTCAAATCCGGTACCGAACTCGGCTACACCGCCGAGCCACGAGACTATGCCTACCGCCCTTCCGTCGACGTGTTCTTCGAGAGCGCCGCCCAGTCCTGGCAGGGCAAGCTCATCGGCGTCCTGCTGACCGGAATGGGACGCGACGGCGCCCGCGGGCTTAAACTCCTGCGCGACGAAGGCCATCTGACAATGGCGCAGGACAAAGCCTCCAGCGCGGTCTATGGCATGCCAAAGGCGGCCGCTGCCATCGGTGCAGCCGCCGAAATCCTGCCGCTCGATGCGATTGCGCCGCGCCTTGCCTTGGCGTGCGCGCACGCACCCTGAAAGGTTGTCTTATGACAGGCGAACCGAACCTTGCAGTTCCCGCTCCAGCCGAGCACTACCTGTCGATGGTCCTGCTCGTCGACGATCAGGTGATGGTCTGCGAGGCCGTCCGGCGTGCCCTGGCGAACGAGCGGGATATCGATTTTCACTACTGCACAGATCCGCTCGAGGCGCTCAAGCTGGCCGAGCACGTCAAGCCGACCGTCATCCTGCAGGACCTCGTCATGCCCGGCATCGACGGGCTGGATCTCGTGCGCCAGTATCGCGAGAAGCTACTGACACGGGCCGTCCCCGTCATCGTGCTCTCGACCAAGGACGATCCGGCGACCAAGGGCGACGCGTTCCAGGCGGGAGCCAACGACTATCTCGTCAAGATACCCGACCGGATCGAGCTGATCGCGCGGATCCGCTATCACACCCGTGCGTATATCGACCACGTCCAGCGCGACGAGGCCTACCGGGCCCTGCGGGAGAGCCAGCGTGAGTTGATGCGCGTCAATCTCGAGCTGGAGCGCCTGACACGGGTCGACGGCCTGACCGGCCTGGGCAACCGTCGCTACTTCGACGAGTATCTTGCTGCCGAGTGGCGACGCTGCCTGCGGATGATGACGCCGATGTCGGTCTTGATGATCGATGTCGACCATTTCAAGCGCTACAACGATGCCTACGGGCATCTCGCCGGCGACGACGTCCTCAAGAAGATCGCCGCCGTGATCCAGGGCGGATCGACCCGCTCAACAGATCTTGCGGCCCGGTTTGGCGGCGAGGAGTTCGTGGTGGTGTTGCCGGACGTGAAGCCGAGCGATGCCCATCATGTCGCCGAACGGCTGGTCCAGAGCGTCCGCGACCTGAACATCGCCCACGGGCCTGACCGCGTGACGATCAGCGTCGGCGTGGCAAGCGTCATGCCCGACGCCAGCAATATGCCGGCCGACCTCGTGAACGCTGCGGACAGGGCACTGTTCCGGGCAAAGGACGGCGGCCGGGACCGCGTCATCTTCGCCAACGCATAGCGGCGAGGGCTTGGATGGAGCTCGCGGTCAGGACGATGATCTGGTCCAATCGAGGCGATTTTTCCGCTCGCGACGTCAGAACGGGTTCACGTAGTTGGTGATGGCGATCTGGCGCAGCAGCACCTTGCGGATGACATGCGCGGCCAGGGCGCGATCGGTGAAGATGGCCGCGGCGCCCGCGCTGCCCGCGGGCAGCTGGCGGGCGAAGGCGTCGTCGTCGAGCTTGACCCTTACGGCAAACGGCGCAGCCGAGACCGCTCGGACGGCGACGGCCGCGCCAGAGGTCTGGACCTGTCCCGACGAGATCGCCTGAAGCACGCTTTCGACCTTGCCGGTCTGGACTGTGCCCGGCGCGAACTTGAAGGTCAGTTCGACAGGCTGGCCGGAGGCGATGTAGCGCGCATCGATCTGGTCGATCGCCACGCCGACGATGGTCTCCGACGTGTCGATGAAGGCCATCACGGGTGCCAGGGGAAGGTTCGTCACCCGCGCGCCCTTGCGCAACGCGATGTTGGTGACGTAGCCGTCGGCAGGCGCGCGAACCACGGTCTTGTCCAGGTTCCACTGAGCGCCGACGAGTTGCGCCTTCAACTGGGCGACCTCGGCCTCGCGCTGCTCGACGTCGAAGGTCCTGCCGCTGCCTCTGGTCTGGAGTTGCGTCATTTCGGCGAGCCGGGTCTCCTGGAACCTGAGCTGGGCGGCAAGGGCGTCGACCTGCGACTGGAACGGGACCGGGTCGATCCTGAACAGGACATCGCCCGCCTTCAAGGGCTGGTTTGCAAGGACAGGAACCTCCGTGACCTCGCCGGCTACATCCGGCACGATCGCCACCGAATTGCGCAGCACCACTGCGGTGCCTTGCGGCGCACCCCAGTTCATCGGGATGAACAGGCCGATCATCAGCAGGACGAAGACGACGAGCGGCGAGACCTTCCAGAACAGGTTGAAGGGCACGATCCGCAGCTTCACCAGGATGAAGAGCAGGGCGATATAGACGTTGAGCAGGACGGCGATCATTGCTCGGTGCCCGGGCGCGCGGCCGCCTGAGGGTTGGCCGGCACGTCGACATAGGCCCAGATCAGGACGATCGGCCAGAGCACGAAGCCGAGGAAGAGCGTCACCCAGCCGCCGACGGTGACGGCCTGGGCCCAGGGATGGTTGCGCTTGCGGGCGATGGCGCCGGGCAGAGCGCCCATGAAGGCGACGACGATGATCGTGCTGGCGACCAGTACCAGCAGCACGATCCAGGCGAAGATGTCGAGCGCGCTCATGGCGATCCCCTGCTCCTCACTGTTCGAACGCGAAAACCCGGCTCCAGTCGCGCTTCATGTCGACGACGGTCCAGCCCTTGGCCGAGGCCTCGTCGAGGGCCTTGTCGAGCTTGCCGATAGGCGACGCCCGGTCGTAGGCCCATTCGCGCCCGGCGTCGGTGTGGCGCACGAGAAGGGCCAGGCGCGCGCCAGTCCCCGCGGCGGTGTATTGCAGCATCTCCAGGTCCCCGTCGGAGTTGCCGAAGGCGAGGATGGGACGGCGGCCGATGAAACGGTTGATGCCGACGGGCTTGCCCGGGCCGTCATCGACGAATTCGACCTTCGCCTCCTTGAACAGCTCCAGCCTGCCGTCGCTGGTGCGCCGGAACGTCACGACGCCGGAGGAGCCGACGACCTGCTCGGGCGGGATGCCATAGACCTTCTCGGCGAAGACCCGCATGAACTCGATGCCGCCGCCTGAGACGATGAAGGTCTTGAAGCCTCTGGCACGCAGATGGGCGAGCAGTTCGATCTGCGGCTGATAGACCATGTCGGTGTAGGGACGCTGCCTGGTGGGGTGGCGCGCCGATGCCAGCCATCGCTCGACCGTTGCGTTGAAGGCGTCAGTTGTCAGCCCCGAATGCGCCAGCGCCATCGCCTGTAGCACGCCTTTGCCGCGGTCGGCCGTCAGCGCCTTGAGGTCGCCGGCCAGGACGGAACGGTAGGGTTCCTGGGTCCGTAGAGCGGGCTTTGCGGTCGCCTGACGCTTGATCTCGTCGAAGGCGAACTGAAGCTGGAAATAGACCGGCTGTTCGGCCCAGAGCGTGCCGTCATTGTCGAAGGTGGCAATGCGCCGCTCCGGCGGCACGAACTCCGGGCCACCTTCGCGCGTGGCCCTGTCTATGAACGCGAGGATCGCCTGTTTGGTCGGCCCTTCGTTCCAGGATGGCAGCGGGTCGGCCTGCGCACGGGCCATGCCGGCCGCCAGCGTCGAGGCGCCGAGCGCGATCAGGAAGGTGCGGCGGCCGATCATTTCAGCGTTCTCCGACGTCGCGCAGGCTGTGGACATCCCGTTCGAGGAAGAAATCCAGGAAGGTGCGGATCACCGCGATGATCGCGATGCGGCCGAGGGCCTCCCATGACGTGCTGACCGAGGTTTCGATTATGTCGGCGGCGAGTTGGAAGGTCAGGCCGGCCACCAAGAGGCGCGAGAAGCGCAGCCAAACCTCGCGGCCAACCAGCCCTTCGGGTCGCAGCGCCAGCAAACGCAGAGCCTGGACGAAGGCTTCGACCGCGCCATAGGACACGACCACCAGTGCCATCGCCTCGATCAGGACGACCGCGTGTTCCGAGACAAGGACCAGCCACTCTCTCACTCGCCCCTCACAAGGTTGGATCCGGTTTCATCGATGCCGAGCTCAGTTCTTCCTGCCGCCATCCTGTAGCGCCTGCAGGGCCTTCTCCACGCTGAGGGAGCCGGAGGCCTGATTCGGTGGGGAGTCCTCAAAGGTCGGGGCTGCGAAGAGGTCCATGATGCCCTGCATGCCCAAGGCATGCAGCGTCGCGTGGTCGTGCCCGAGGAAGGCCTTGGAAGGGCTGACGCTCCTTCAACGGCGGCTCCTCGTCGGCGAGCTCCTTGACCCGGTCGATCAGGAAGAAGACCTGGACCTGGTCGGGCTGCTCACACCAAAGCGTGCCGTCGTTGTCGAAGGTGGCGATGCGCTCGGCGGGCGGCACGTAGTCCGGGCCGCCCTCCGTTGTGACGACGGCGACGAAATCGAGGATCGCCGACCTCGCGGCGCCCTCGTTCCAAGACGATAGCGGTTCTGCTGCCATGCTGCCGCATCCTTGGACTGCGGGGCGACACCGGCCGCCCCGCGAGCTCCCGTTTCGTCAGTGGTTCGCGCCGCCCGCCGCATCGCGCATTTTCGCCATCGCGGCGTCGAGGTTGAAGCTCCCGGGGTGCTGGGCCGGCGGGAACTCCTTGAACGTCTCCACGAACTTGCCTGCCGCGGTCTGGGCGACGAACAGGAAGAACATGTTGTGGAGGCACCAGTCGTAATAGGTGTTCGAGGTTATGTCGGCACGCTCGTACGGATCCGTCCGCAGGTTGAAGATCTTGGGCATACGCAGCGGCGTGAAAGGCTCGGCCCACAGGCGCATCGTGCCCTGCAGGCGTTGCTCCATGAATACGATCTTCCAGTTGTCGTAGCGGACGCCAAGCACGTCGCCGTCGTCGCTGAAGTAGATGTAGAGCTGGCGTGGGCTGTCTTTGGATTCGCCGGTGAGGTACGGCAGCATGTTGTAGCCGTCGATGTGGTTCTTGTAGGTCCGGCCTATGGCCTTGTAGCCGCTCTTGAGACCCTCGACGACGTCGGGCGCTCCCGCCATGGCGAGGAAGGTCGGCAGCCAGTCGTGGTGCTGGACGATGCCGTTCGCAACGGAGCCCGGCTTGATGTGGCCGGGCCAGCGCACAAGCATCGGAACGCGGAAGGCGCCTTCCCAATTGGTGTTCTTCTCGCTGCGAAACGGCGTCATGCCGCCATCGGGCCAGGAGTTCATGTGCGGGCCGTTATCGGTCGAGTACATCACGAACGTGTCGTCGGCGATGCCGAGTTCGTCGAGGAAATCGAGCATCTCTCCGATGTTCTTGTCATGGTCGATCATGGTGTCGTGGTAGTCCGACTGCCAGCGGCCTGCCTGTCCCTTGTTCTCGGGCTTGGGGTGGGTGAACAGGTGCATGTGCGTCGTGTTCAGCCAGACGAAGAACGGCGTATCAGCGTCGGTCTGGCGCTTGATGAAGTCCTTTGCCGAAGCCACGAAGTCGTCGTCGCATGTCTCCATGCGCTTCTTGGTCAGCGGCCCGGTATCCTCGATCTTCTGCTTGCCGACGCGGCCCCAGCGCGGCTGCTTGGTGGGGTCGTCCTTGTCGGTTGCCCAGGAGCGGATGACGCCGCGCGGGCCGAACATCTTCTTGAAGTTCGGCAGGTCGGCCTCCGTCGGATAGTCCTCCATCTCCGGCTCCTCCTCAGCGTTGAGGTGGTAGAGATTGCCGTAGAACTCGTCGAAGCCGTGATTGGTGGGCAGATGCTTGTTGAGGTCGCCGAGATGGTTCTTGCCGAACTGCCCGGTCGCGTAGCCCTGCGTCTTCAGCAGCGCGGGGATGGTCACGATGGTGTCCATCATACCTTGCGGCGCCGCCGGGATACCGACCTTGGACAACCCGGTCCGGTAGACGCTCTGCCCGGTGATGAAGGAGGACCGGCCTGCCGTGCAGGACTGCTCGCCATAACTGTCGGTGAAAAGCATTCCCTCTTTGGCGATGCGGTCGATATTCGGGGTCCGGTAGCCCATCAGTCCATGCGTGTAGCAACTCAGGTTGGACTGGCCGATGTCGTCTCCCCAGATGACGAGGATATTGGGTTTCTTGGCGCTGCCGCCCTTGGGTCCGCTTCCATTCTTAGGCTTCTGTGGCATTGGGTCGCTCCATGCTTGTGCCTAGGTGAAGTCGCCGTGGATCCTCAGCCGAATGGTCCGCTCCGGAAGATCATGCTCGCGATCGCGACCACGCCCAGGGCGAGCAGCAGCGTCGCCGTGATCAGCGTCATGGACACGGGAAATCCACTCTGGGCATGGATCAGCCCGTCGGCCGCCAGCGCCTTTCGCTCGTCGCGAAGGCCGCTCATGAACTGCAAGTGGTAGATGATCCCGCCGACCAGCATGACGATGCCGAGCAGCACGAGCGTGACGCCGAAATTGCGCGCCGAGCCGGCATGGGTGATCACGCCGTGCTCCCGGGCTTTCTCGAAGACCTGGTAGATCGTGAAGCCGAACGAGATCAGCGACAGCGAGGTACGGATCACTGACATCAGCGTCCGGTCGGCACTCATCCGCGTGCGCTGGAACGACATGCCGGTGCGGCGCGCAGACAACTCCACAGAGATGCGGTCGGGCTCCGATGCGGAGGTGACGGGAGGCAGGCTCATCCGTGTCGCTCCGTGTGCGGCAATGGGTTGGCCGGGAACCAGCGCCGCGCCAGGTTTTCGGTCAGCCAGCGCAGGCTGAAATACGGGATCACGGCGAGGAGGAGCGCCATCATCAGCGCCTCAACCGGATAGAACCTGCCAAAGACTCTGAACTGGTAGAGCACGTCCATGCTGATCCCGAGCAGCGCGACGCGCGCAATCGAGACCAAACCCTCACGGAGCCGGCCGGTATGGGCCTTGGGGTTCCACAACGCCGACCAGAAAAAGACCTTGTGACCGCGACGGACGTCCCGGATGCCGTCGGGCACGGCCGCCAGCAGCGCCATGGTCGGCTGCAACAGATAACGGAATGTCATAGGCCCGTGGATCCGGCTCGTGATGTCGGCCCAGAAGCGTTCATGTACGGCCGGCGACCAGCCATATTGCAGCGCGCCCCATGCCAGCAGGACGGCCGCGAGGATGACCATCAGCCAGGTCGTGACGCGCTGCAGCGTCGAGGGACCGGGCGCGCTCATGGGTCTGTCCTGACCACGCATCGGAAGCCGACATGACTCGTCGAGGTGTCTACGGGTTCGGCGTGGCGGGCGGCCGGCCGGTAGCGCCGGCAATAGCTCGGGGCGCAGAGATGCGAGCCGCCCTTGAGCACCTTTCGGGGGATCCTGATTTGCGGCTGGCGTGGATCGAAACTGTCACGCTCGGGCCCGCCGCGTGGGTTCTGCGGCACGCAGCAGGCCTTGGGCGCATCGCTTGGGTGGCGCGTCGACCAGAAATCGGAGGTCCACTCCCAGACATTGCCGATCATGTCGTGCAGGCCATAGCCATTGGCCGGAAACGATCTCACCGGCGAGGTCCGGGCGAAGCCGTCCTCCTTCGTGTTCTCGTTAGGAAAGTTGCCTTGCCAGATGTTGGCCATGTGCCGGCCTTCGGGCGTGAGTTCGTCTCCCCATGCGAACTCACTGCCCTCGCGCCCGCCCCAGGCGGCAAATTCCCACTCCGCCTCGGTTGGCAGCGATTTCCCAGCCCAGGCGGCATAGGCCTCGGCGTCACGATAGGCGACATGCACGACGGGGTGATCGTCGAGGCCCTTGAGTGACGAGCCCGACCCATAGGGCTTCCGCCAGGTCGCGCCGAACTGGAAGGTCCACCACTGCGACCACTCGCGCAGGTCGACCGGGTGCATCGGCGGGGAAAACATCAGCGAACCCGCTCGCAGCATGTGCGGCAGGGCGCCGGGATAGTCCTTCGGATCGGGCGCGATCTCAGCCAGCGTGACATGGCCCGTGGCTTCAATAAACGCACGGAACTGGCGGTTCGTGACCGGCGTCTCATCGATCCAGAATCCGTCGACCGTGACGCTATGGGCCGGAGCCTCCTCCGGATAGTGGCGATCGGAGCCCATCCGGAAGCTGCCGCCCTCGACCCTGATCATGCCGGCGCGTACCCGGGAGCCGTCGTCGTCTGACAGGCCTGCTGGTGGACGGTTCAGCGTGGCTATGTCGGAGGTCATCGCGCCCTCCCCGGACCTAGTGCTTCGCCACGGTGGGTTGTGCCGGCGCGGTGTCGGGAGCCTTTGGAACATGCCCGAGCGGAAATGCGAGGCTCACCATGCCGATCGTTCCGCGCGGGCGATTCTCGACGTCGACCTCCCGCATGATCTTCAACCGCGCGGATACCGGCGTGCCCGCGACCTCGAATGAGTACGCGATCTGCGCGCCGACAGCGGTCACCCGCCCCTTGTAGGAGCCGAGCGTCGCCCCGCTGCCGCCGTCGCCGCTGACCTGCTGGTAATGGGACGCCAGGAGCCCTGCCGAAAATTGCTTGCTGAAATTCTGGGTGATCGCGAGGTCGGCATGGACGGCATTGCCGCTCCGGTAGTCGGTCGCGTCGTTCTTGCCGTTGATCTCGAAGCCGACGGCTCCGGAGATATCGAGGCCCGTCCTGGTATCGAGATAGGTCGCGGCCGCGAAGACGTCGCCGATGACGCGATTGAAGGAGAGGTTGGACAGTTCGCCGTCCTGGTAGGAACCCGACGGGATGTTGACCGAACCGCCGACGAGCCAATGGAAGTTGCCATGGTGCCAGCCGACGAAGCTGGTAACCACCGGGTCGCCGATGTTGAAGGTCGCGTCGCGCTGGCTCATGCCGACGGCACGTCCGCGGGGTCCGACGAGAACCGCTCCCGCGCTGACGCGCGGTGTCCCGAACGGCACGGTGACGGCAAACGCCAGGTTGCCACCGAAGATCTCGAACGGCGTCACCCAGGTCGGCGTCATGAAGTTGACGCGGGCCTCGACCTTGATGTTGGCGACGACGGCGCCGCCGATGGCGATAGGCTTCCCCGCGGAGAGACGCCCGGAATAGCTGTAGAAGTCGTTCTCGAAATAGAAGCCTGGTGGCGGCACGACGCCGGCCAGAGGACCGCGAAGCCCGGGGACATAGAGGCTGGCGCCGCCCTCCGTCGCGAAGGCTTTCTCGAAAGGCGCACCGATAAGCAAGGCGGCCAAGACAGCAGCTGTCAGAAAGCGCATCCGCATCTGCAGGCTCCGGCAAATTGTCGCCGATCAAGCTGACGGGTTCGAGAGGTCACGTCAAGCTGTTCAGCGTCGAAATTGATCCGGCGCAGCGGCCGTAACTTGAGACTTGGCATCAGATTAGACGAGATCAAACCAAGCACTTGTAATCTGGGTAAAGTTCGAGATCATTTTCTTTAATGTCTAGCGGACAAGCCCCCCGTGCGACTATCCCTCAGCTCTTCCTCGGCGACTGAGCGGGAGAGTAGCGCGGGCCGCGCTGTAAACGGACACGCTTCTATGGCTTCTGGGCCTCTTCCGAGCCTGGCGCCATCTCGACCTGCTGCGCGACAGGCAAGCCGAAGCGCGCCGGGCATGAACAGCAGGGCCGGTGGATTGCCCAATACCCTGGGTCGCTCGTCGCACTGTGCGCTCTCGACGCAACCGCCGAGCCGGCTACATGCAAATCCTGCAGGTCAGGCCCTCACGGCACGACCTCGACCTTGTCGACGCATTGGCGGAAGACCAGAGGAAGCCGACGTCGAGCGGCGCAAATGAACGACGGCGCGCCAAGCAGACCTTTTTGCAGCGGCGCCGGGAGGAATTCGATTTGAAGTTGCCTTTGTGGGGGAGCGCCCTGAGCGCGACGCTCCTCGTGCAGGTCGTGAGTTCCTTCGCAGCCGCGGCTGTCCCCCTGCTCGGCCCTCTCCTGACGCAACGCTGGAACCTGCCGCCGGAAAGCATCGGCTATATCTCCGCGACCGTTTCAATAGGGATCTGCTGGTGCCTGGCATGCGGCGGCCCGATGCTCGACCACTACGGGCCGATCCGCACCTTGCAACTCGGCATGGCAGCCATCTGCCTGGCGATGGTTTTGCTGGCCCAGCCCCTCGCGATCCTAGGCTTTCTCGGCGCGCTCGTGCTCGGCCTTGGTGTGGCCCCAAACAATCCGGCGGGCAGCACGATGCTGATGCGCACGGCCCCGCCGAGGCATCGCAACCTGATCTTTTCCATCCGCCAGGCTGGAGTTCCTCTTGGCGGAGCCATCGCCGGGGTGCTGGTCGCTCCCGCCGTCGCCCGTCTCGGGCTGCCCCAGACGCTCTGGCTGATTGCGGCCATCGTCGTGTTCAGCCTGCTGGCGGTCCAGCCGTTTCAAAAGCGCCTCGATACCGAGAAGGGGCCGGCGAACAGGCGGTGGGCCAGGATGTTTCTCTCGCCCTCGGCTCTGCGCAGGGCAGCCGAGGTGATCCGTTCCCACCCGTCCCTGCCGCTCATCACAGGCATCGGCATCTCGTTCTCGATAGCGCAGGCCACCGTCCAGGCTTTCACGGCAACCTATCTTGTCACGCAGCATGGCAAGAACCTGTCCGAGGCCGGCTACTTCGTGGCCGTCCTGCTTGTGGCCAGCACGCTTTCTCGGATCATCCTGGGCTGGCTCGCGGACCGATGGCGGAGGGGCTTGCTCCTGTTGTGTCTCCTGCTGCTCGCCTCGAGCCTAGCAATCGTACTGCTCGTCTGGTCGGCAGGCGGACCGTCATGGGCCCTGTACGTCTGCGTTGCCTTGCTGGGAGCCACATCTCTGGGATGGAACGGGATATACATGGCTGAGCTGGCGCGACTGTCGCCCCCTGCGTTGATCGGGGACATTACGTCGGCGGCAAACCTCTTCGGCTTCGCTGGCTCGTTCTGCGGCCCCCTCGTCTTCGCGCTTATCGCCAGCGGGACGGCGAGCTTCGACTGGCCGTATCTGCTGGTCGCCTCTCAGTTGGCGCTGTGTGGGGTGCTGGCCTTATGGCACCGCGGTTGGCGCTGAGCTCACCTGCGTGACGCGGCGCGGTGGCATCTGCCCTGCAAGAGCTCTCCAGCTAGGCGGTAAACGTCAGGCGCTTCGAGCGGACCTGGCGTCCGGAGGCGCTGAAGATACCGGCAGGCAACCGAACAAATGCCGGCCGCCAACTCCTCGCTGCATCCGGCTTCAGCGATGCTGCGGCGGGTGGTTGCTCAGCGGAGGCCGAGGCGCCGACTGAAATTAGAATTTGCACGTAGCGATCATTGCCTGAGGCTGTAGCTCTCGCCGTTCGTGGTCAGGATTCTGGCATGGTGAGTGGGCCCATCGAGAGCGTTATTTGCGGCGCGTTCATGTCGACCCGCTGGCGTAACGGCCAACGGCACGACGCATCAGCTTGGAGCGCTCGAAGGCGAAGACCTTCCGCAGACAGCAAAGCCCGCTACAGCGACCGCAGCGCGCGGTCGCGACCATCGATGCCGGCATGAGCTACGCAGCCGATGAGCTGCTCCGTCGTCGGCTCGATCAGGTCGATGCTCCGGTCAGTTGCGGAGGGAGACCATCCCTTTGCGACGATCAGTTTGATGTCCCGACAGGTAATCCCAGTACCTCGGTCCGCGAAGATGCGGCTATTTCAGCCAGGACGGCGGGGCGAGTGTCAGTGCCGGCACATAGGTCACCGCCAGGAGCGCGACGAGATAGATCAGAAGATTCGGAACCACCCCGCGATAGAGGGCCGGCAACGGCGTGCCGAACATGGCATGGGCGCCGAACAGGTTGAGTCCAAAGGGAGGCAGGAACATCCCAATCGCCAGGTTGATCGTAACGATGATGCCGAAATGGATCGGATCGATGCCGAGGCTCGTCGCTATCGGGACGAGCAGCGGCGTGAGCAGCAGGATCGCCGCCGGCGGCTCGAGCAGGCTGCCGATCAGGAGGAGGAGCACGTTGAGGAGTAGCAGCAGCGCGACGGGCCCGAGATCGAGACCGGCGACGAAGGCGACAATCTTCGCGGAAATTCCGCTCGTCGTGATCAGCCAAGCATAGGCCCCGGCAGCAGCGACGATGATCATGATTTGGCCGATCAGGCGGGCGCTGTCGAAAAAGATGTCCCACACATTGGCCAGGCTGTGGTTATAGCGACGGATCAGCCTAGCAAAGCGTCTGAGCTAATCGAAGGGGATGTTCTGGGGCATGCCCAGGCGCACGCTGGGATTGCGACGCACGGCGTTGGGCTCTATCTCTCCGAGATAAATCGCCGACGAACAATGGTCACGCCGAGACGATCAACGGCCTCTACAAGGCCGAGTTGATCCACCGCCGCGCGCACTGGCGGAGCTTCGAGGCCGTCGAGTTCGCCACGCTGACTTGGGTCGATTGGTTCAACAATCGCCGGCTGCTGGAGCCCATCATAGCCTCCGGAACCCGGCGCGGTTCAACTTGAGATTGCACAGATTTTTACCACAATGAATGGGCCGGTTTAGACGGGGCTCACGCTCGTAGTGAACCCCACGTTAGCTGACGCCGACGCGAGGCTTTTCGACTCCTTGTCTGGAAGCGCGGATGCCAGCCGCATCATGGCGCCGGGCTCTTTCAGAGCTTGCTAACCGGAAGATTGAGTGAGCAATCGGCAGGCGATAGTTATCGCGTCATCGTCGAACTGTCAGACCAGATGAATTCGGCCTTCTTGCCCTTCCGGGTCATCATCATCTGGTATTCGTAGATATCGGGGCGATACAGCGCCTCGAGCAATTCGACGGTCTTGCCCTTCTCGTCGCGGACGATACGCCGGATTCCAAGCAGCGCTGCGCCGATCTCGACCTCGAGCAGGGGAGCGACGCGCGTGTCGGCGAGCTTGGCGGTGATCGTCTGATCGGCCCGGGCGACCTTGATGCCGGCTTTTTCGAAGAGGCTGAGCAAAGGGCGCTCCATGAGATCGTCGGGGCCATAGGTGCGCCCGACAGCTTCCGGCACATAGGTTGTCAGGAAGGAGAAGGGGATGTTTTCATGGCGCCGGACACGGACGACGCGTTGGACGATCGCGCCAGGCTCCAGTTCCAGACGGGCCGCAACTTCAGGCGAAGCCGAGACATAGTCGAACTCGATGAGGTCGACGCGCGTGCGCAGGCCCATGGCGAGCAGGTTTTCAAGCATGCCGCGCAGGTTGGTATCGATCGGAGGCGGCGTGATCAGCGGCTGGGCGAAATTGCCCTTGCCATGGCGGCGCACCACGAGGCCTTCCTGAGCCAGCCTGTCGAGCGCGCGGCGCACGGTGATGCGCGAGACCTTGAAGAGTTCCTCGAGCTTGTGCTCCGATGGCAACGCTTTGCCGGCCGGATACTCGCCATCGATGATCTGCTGGCGCAGTACGACATAGACCTGATGATGCAGCGGCGCCGCGATCTCCTGGCGTGCATCCCCGGTTCGCCTGCCCAAGCCGATGGTCATTGCCACTCACCTCTACCAGTAGCCGTCACGTCCGGTCGCGACGGCAAACACATGCGTCACGCGATTTCAGCCCGCAAGCGGGATAGACATCGGGCCTAGTCACGCGGCGGTAACGCCGCCATCGACGCAAAGCACCTGGCCCGTGATGAAGGAGGCTGCCTGCGAGGTCATGAATCGCAAGGCTTCGGCGACTTCCCCGGACTCGCCGAAGCGGCCGAGTGGAATACTGGCGACCATCCGGTCGGCCCGCTGCGCATCGGCGCGCGCCACGGCGGTCATCGGCGTCGCGATCGGTCCAGGCGCCACCGCGTTGACCCTTATGCCGCGCGGCGCCAGTTCGAGAGCCAGCGCCTTCGTCAGCCCGTTGAGAGCGGCCTTGGAGGCCGCATAGGCTGCCGCACGCGGGTGCCCGACGATGCCGATCTGGCTCGACACGAAGGTAATGGCGCCGCCGCCCTCGCCCATCGCGAGCGCGCAATCGCGCGCCAGCGTGAAGCCGGCGGTGAGATTGATGTCGAGCACGCGCTGCCAGTCGGCAATCCCTGTCTCGAGCCCCGGCCGATGATCGAAGATGCCGGCGCTGGAGATCAGGCCATCGAGCCCACCCAGCCACGACTTCGCCAGCCCCACCCGCTCTGCGGACCGTACGAAATCAGTGAGATCCGCGCTGGCGATGTTTGCGCCGTCAAGGCCACTGCCGGCGACCTCGCGCAGGAGCGCATCGCGCTCTGCGTCGTCGCGCACGAAGGCGAAGCAGGAGGCGCCATCCGCCAGGGCCAGCTTGAGGAAGGCGAGGCCGATGCCCGACCCCGCTCCCGTCACCACCAGGCGACGACCGGCCAAGCTTGTATTACTTGTCATATCTGCAATCCTTGGCGCCATTGAGTTCCGGAGACATGTTGCCGATGACCACCCCCCCGAATCTGGTTGACCTTCTTGCCGGCATCCACGCCAAGCGCGGCTACCTGCTGCCCCATCACGGCCTGATGGCGATCACGGCACCCGCGCTGCTGGATGCCTACGACGCGGCCTATACCCAGATCGCGCTGGCCGACCGCGTGCTGAGCCATCATGATCGCGAATTCGTCTGGCTCGCCATCCTCATCGCCACCGACGAGGCGATCGCGACGCATCACATCGCAAAGTTCAAGGCGGCCGGCGGCACCGATGACGAGATCGAGGTCATTTTGACGATCACGGCGCTCGCGCTCGGCTTCGAATCCTATCGCTTCGTCGCCAAGAACTGGCTCGGCCATCTGCCCGATTGCGACCCGGCGGCAATCTTCCTGCGCGCGCTCCACAATAGCGCCGGCGACGTGCCGATGCGCCTTGTCCATATGGCCGTCGCGTCCATTTTCGTCTGCAAGGCGGGCTGGGACGCCGTCGCGCTCCAGATCGTGGCAGCTTACGACGATGCGGTGCCGGAGCTGGAACTGGCGGAAGCGGTTTCGCTGACGATGTTCCCTGGTAGCGTGCCGCACTTCGTCGAGGCGGCGCGCGTCTGGCGCGAATTGATCGTAGCAGGCAAAGTGGCGGCCTCCCAGCCGTTCCAGGACTGGGCGAATCTGTCTGGTCAGGGCGGGTTCGACGAAGCCAGCCGCAACAAGCGCTGAGAACGCCCTCCCCGGCCGATACCGGCCGGCGGTCATGCCGCCGCTCCGAGGATGAATTCCGCCGCGCGCTCCGCGACCATCATCGTGGGCGCGTGGGTGTTCGACGACGGCATCCGCGGCATGACCGATGCGTCGACCACCCTGAGCCCGGCGATGCCGCGAACGCGCAGATGCTGGTCGACGACGGCCATGTCGTCTATTCCCATGCGGCAACTGCCAACCGGATGGAAAACCGTGTCGGCCGTGGCGCGCAACCAGGCTTCGATGTCGCCATCGGTGACGACATCGGGCCCCGGCGACAGCTCGGCCCCGCGAAAGCGGTCGAAGGCCGGTTGCGCGAAGACTTTTCGCAGGGCCTTCACGCCCTCGCGCAGGACCGCGAGATCGGTGAGGTCGGACAGATAGTTTGGCCTGATCAGCGGCGGCGCCAAGGGATCGGCGCTACCGATCGATATTTCGCCGGTGCTGTGGGGGCGCAACTGGTAGACATTGGCGAAGAAGCCATGCCCCTCATACTTGGCCTTAGCGCGCGCCAGGAATGGCAGTCGCAGCGCCGCCGTCGAGAGGCCGGGCAGGAAGTGCGACTGCAGGTCAGGCTCGTCGAGCGCCGGGTCGGACTTGAAGAAGGCCCCGCCTTCTAGCGGGAACGAGGCGGCCGGCCCGCTCTTGAAAAAGAGCGCCCGCAGCAACGCCAGCGCGGCCCGATCACCGCGCAGGGCGCCATAAAGCGTGATGGGTTCGCGACAGATATGCTCGACGCGGGCGAGCAGGTGATCCTGCAGGTTCTTGCCGACGCCCTTCAGGTCCCGCATCACCGGGATCTCGTGACGGCGCAGGAGTTCGGCGTCGCCGATCCCCGAATGCATCAGGGCCGCAGGCGAATTGACGGCGCCGCAGGACAGGATGACTTCGCGCGAGGCCCTGAGCTTTTCGCTGCCGCCATTGCTGGCAATCTCGACCCCCGACGCCCGCTCGCCATCGAACACGACACGCAGCAGGCGCGCATTGGTCCTGATCGTCAGGTTCGGCCGGCTCCGCACCGGATCGAGGAAGGCGCGCGCGGCGCTCCAGCGTTCGCCGCCCTTGGTCGTGAAGTCGTAGCGCCCAAAGCCTTCCTGGGTCGCGCCGTTGAAATCGGGGTTATAGGGATATCCCGCCTCCTGGCCTGCCGCGACAAAGGCGTCAAACAGCGGGTTGGGCGTGTTGGGCCGCGAGACCGGCAACGGCCCCTCGCCTCCACGCAGGGCGTTTCCGCCGGGCTGGTAGCTCTCGGTACGCTTGAAGGCAGGCAGCACCTTGTCGAAAGACCACTCAGGCAGGCCCATCTGGCTCCAGCCGTCGTAATCCATCGGCGTGCCACGAGTATAGACCATCCCGTTGATCGCCGAGGACCCGCCGAGCACGCGTCCTCGCGGCCAGAACAGGCTCCGGTTGCCCAGGTTCGGTTCGGGCTCCGTGCGATAGAACCAGTTGGCGTAGCGGCTGCGCAGCAGCACGCCCGTCATCAGCGGCACCCTGAACAGTGGGTTCCAGTCGGTGCCGCCCGCCTCCAGCAGCAGAACTTTCAGGCTTGGATCGGCCGAGAGCCGGTTCGCCAGCACGCAGCCCGCGGAGCCGGCTCCGACGATGATGATGTCGAATTCCACCTGCTTGCCCCGTTTGACAGCCAACTTGTACGTTGTTTATAACAAGCAGAACATATTGTGCAAGCTGAGCAGCATTCCGGGGCATCAGACCCCGCTGCGGAAGCGGGAGAACAGCGATGCAGTCAGGCTCGGCCGGCACGCCGCTTTCGGGGCAAGTCGCACTGGTGACAGGCGGCGCGCGCGGCATCGGCGCCGCGATCTGCCAAGCGCTGGCTGCCGATGGCGCGACTGTTTATGCGACAGACATCCTGCCCTGCACGGACACGGTCGACGCGATCGCGGCAGCCGGCGGAAAGGCCCATGGCCGCGCGCTGGATGTGACCGATCGAGCCGCCTGTGCCACGCTCGCCGAGGACATCGTCTCAAGCGAAGGCCGCCTCGACATCCTGATCTGCAATGCCGGCATCTGCCCGCCCGGAAGCGTGGCCGGCGACTGGGCCCAGTGGGACCGCGTCATCGACGTCAATGTCCACGGCACCCAGCATTGCGTAGCGGCGGCGTGGGATCACATGGTCGAGCGCGGCTACGGCCGGATCGTGCTGGTGAGCTCGATGGCCTATTATCAAGGCGGCGTGATCGTCGGCACGGAGTACTCCGCTTCGAAGGGCGCCGTCGCCGCAATGACGCGGCATATCGCCCGCAATGGTGGCCCGCACGGCATCATCTGCAACGCGGTGGCACCCGGGGTGATCGCAACGGAAATGACCCAGGCTTTTTCCAAGCCGGACCCGACCGCGATCCCGCTTCGTCGGATCGGCACGGCCGATGACGTCGCGGGTCCGGTGCGCTTTCTGTGCGGCCCCTACTCCTCCTACATGACCGGCACGATCCTGAACGTGACCGGCGGCATCGTCCTGGCGGCATGAGCGAAATGAGCCAAGCGACGATGGATCACGCAGCTGCCAAAAAGGCCGTCGAGGCCGACGAACCGGTCCTCGCAAGGCTTCCACTCGATACCGCGACGCTGCATGGTCTCGGCCTCGATCTGCTGGCGCAGTCGCCGGCGCCGCTTTCGGTCAAAATCGTGCTGGGGCGGCGCACCGTCCTGCTCCTCGCCGGCGCCGGCACGAGCCTGGACAACGAGCGCTTTCTCGATCTCAAGATCAACACCGTCTTCAATTGCGGACACAGTTCGCTGTGGTGGTTCCACCACCTGCGCGCGACCGGGCGGACGCTTGCCGATGTCGCCTGGGCAGACCCGCACGCGGTGATCGACATGGGTGGGGGCGTGCCGCTGTTCGCGGACGGCCAGATCGTTGGCGCGCTGGCGGTCTCGGGCCTGCCACATGAGGGCGATCACAGCCTGATCATGGCGCGTGTTCGGTGTATCGTCGAAGACAAGCAGTCACAGACCTAAAAAACAGGGGAACAGGATCATGACCGACAAGACCGTCTTCTCCCGCCGTTCGATGCTCGTGACTGCCACGGGCGTCGCAGCCGGGACCTTCCTGCCGAAGATCGTCCATGCCCAGGCTTCGATGCCCGAGCTGACGACGCTACGCTCGACTTCCAAGTCCTGGCTCTGGGCGGCAGAGGATTACGCAACCGCGGCCGGCTTCTTCACCGAGGCGCGGGTCAAGGTGAACTCCAACGCGTCCAACCGCGGCACCAACGTTGCGGCTTTGCAGGGCGGCGGCGTCGACATCGTGCTGGGCGACCCCGGCGAAGTGCTGCGCGCACGGGCGCAGAACCTGCAGATCCGCACCTTCATCGCGACAGTCAGCCGCTATGCCAGCCATGTCATGGTCAAGAACGATATCCTGGCCAAGCGCGGCGTCGATGAGAAATCCGAGCAGACGACGAAGATCGAGGCGCTCAAGGGCCTCAAGCTCGGCACCACCGGCCCGGGCGCCGCACCCGATGCGCTCTTCCGCTTCTTGGCCGCGCAGGCGGGAATGGATGCCAATCGCGATTTCCAACTCGTCCCCGTCCAGGGTGGGGGACCGGCCGTGCTGGCTGCCCTGCAGCAGGGCGTCATCGAGGGCTTCTGCCTGTCCTCGCCGACCGCCGACATGGCCGTGCAGCGTCAGAACTGCGGCTATCTGTTCCAGATGGCACTGAACCCACCGAGCCAGCTCAGCGAGGTCCAGTACATTGTCGCCTCCACCGGCGAGGCCACGATCGCCAGCAAGCGCGACGCGCTCGAACGCTACGCGCGCGGTATTGCTCTGGCCCTGCGCTCGATCAAGACCGATCCGCAGAAGTTCAAGGCCTGGGCCAAGGACTGGTTCGAAGGTCTTGAGCCTGCAACCTTCGAGCTCGCTTTCGCCAATAACGGCGCGATCTACTTCGACGATCCGACGCCCAAGGAGGCGTTGTTGGAGAAGAACATCGCCTTCATCAACACTGTGAACAAGCAGATGGGCGCGGCTCCGCTGCAGGACACCCTCACTTTCGCCACCGTGAGCGACCCGACCATTGCAGCCGCCGCCATGAAGGCCCTGTGATGGCGAGCGCGGTCATCAGCATCGACAGCGTCGACAAGCGCTATATCGGGCGCGGCCGGGAGGTTGTCGCGCTCGACCATGTCTCCCTGAAGATCGAGGAAGGCGAGTTCGTCGCCTTTGTCGGCCCCTCGGGCTGCGGAAAGTCGACCCTGCTCAACATGATCGCCGGCATCATCCCGATGACCTCGGGAACGATCATGCATGAGGGCCGCAAGGTCACGGCCATCAACCGGAATGTCGGCTACCTGACCCAGGCCGACAGCGTGCTGCCGTGGCGGACGGTCGAGCAGAATGTCGGCCTGCCGCTGGAATATCGGGGCGTACCGGCGGCCGAACGCCAGAAGCGCGTGGCCGAGATGCTCGCACTCGTCGATCTCAAGGGCTTCGACAAGGCCTTCCCGAAGGAGTTGTCGGGCGGCATGCGCAAGCGCGTCGCGCTGGCGCAGATGCTGGCCTATGGTCCCGACACTTTGCTGATGGACGAGCCGTTCGGTGCTCTCGACGCGCAGCTCAAGCTGGTGATGCAGCAGCAATTGCTGAAGATCTGGCAAGAGCAGAAGAAGACCATCGTGTTCGTGACCCATGATCTGGCGGAGGCGATCGCGCTGGCTTCGCGCGTGGTCGTGTTTTCTGGAAGGCCGGGCAAGATCAAATATGTCGAGCAGATCGACATCCCCTACCCGCGCGACGTCTTCAAAGTCCGCTTCCTGCCTGAATTCGAAACCGCCTACGATAACCTGTGGCGTGAACTCTCTCCCGAAATTGCCAAGGGGGAAGACCTGTGAGCGGTGGAAGCAGCATGCGTATCGATGAAAGCGCCGCCGTCGGGACAGCCGCCCCTTCGAAGGCCGTCGCGGCGTTCGAGGCTGGCCTCGCCCGCCGCAAGATCATGGTCTATGTTTGCCAGGCCGCCTTCGGCATCCTTTTCCTGAGCTTCTGGCAATACGCCTCGGGCCGGCTGATCGACCCGTTCTTCGTGTCCTCGCCGAGCGCCGTCTTCGGCAAGCTCTACACCTGGCTTATGAACGGCGAACTGTTCCGCCATCTCTCGATCACGCTTTATGCGACCGCGATCGGCTTCGCGATCGGTTCGGCGATCGGCTTCGCGCTGGGCCTGACATTCGGCAAGTTCGCCTTCCTGGCTGAAGTCCTGGACCCCTATATCACCGCGCTCTACAGCATCCCGAAGCTCGCGCTCGCCCCGCTCTTCATCATCTGGTTCGGCATCGGCATCGAATCCAAGATCGCGGTGTCGGCCTCCATCGTCTTTTTCGTCGTGTTCCTGAACACGTTCTCGGGCGTCCGCGAGGTCAACCCGATCTACATCCACGCCACGCAGATCATGGGCGCCTCGCAATGGGCGGTGATGCGGACGGTGATCATCCCCTCGGCGACGGCCTGGGTCATCACCGGCCTGAAGGTCTCGGTACCTTACGCGCTGGTCGGCACTGTGATCGGCGAATTCATGTCGTCCAACCGCGGCATCGGCTTCATCATCGCCCAGGCGACAGGTCTCTTCGACACCAATTCGGTGTTCGCGGGTATCATCATACTGGCCATCGTAGGCGCCATCATCAACAGCATCCTAAAGGCGACCGAGGCCAGGCTGCTGCGCTGGCGGGCCTGACCGGAGCGCCACGGCAAGAGAGAGCAACCCGCCCATGACCGCCGATGACGACAGCAGCGTTCCCGCCGAACTGCGGGAACGGATCGAGGCCCTTCGCCAGAAGCGGGGCTTCCTGCTGCCGCATCACGGCGCCATGGCGATCGCAGCGCCCGACCTGCAGGATGCCTATTTCCGCATGTATGCGGCTTTGACGCAGACGGACCGCCATCTCACCCCGTTCGAGCGCGAAGTCGTCTGGCTCGCCATCCTGGTCGCCGCGAAAGAGGCGATCGGCACGCATCACGTCGAACTGTTCTTCAAGGCCGGTGGAACGCAGGCTCAGGCCGAATTGCTGACCCGGCTCTGTGCCTTTGCGCTCGGCGCCGAAGCCTTTGCCTTCATGGATCGCCACTGGAGCGAACCGTTTCCGGGGCTAGCCGGCCATGGCGCCTATCTGACGGCGTTCGACAAGCTGCTCGACGAGACCGTGCTGCCATCCGCACTGTGCCATCTCGCCATCGCCGGCCTGCAGGCAACCCTTGGACGCCATTGGGGCCTCAAGGCCCATATCAAGGCGCTGTACAGCCTGCGGGCATCGGAAGATGCGCTGGTGGAAGCGCTCAGCCTGATCATGTGGCCTGTCGGGGTCAACCACTTCCTCGACGCCTGCGGGGTCTGGACCGAGATGATGGCAAGCGGAGAGGTCGAGCCTTCCGCGCGCTACCGCGTCTGGGCCTCCACGCCGCGCCAGGGCGGCCACGAGATGCCGGAAATCAACTAACCGGAGGCACCAATTCGATCGACTGGTTGGAACGCGGTTGCGGTTCGACAACTGCGTCACCGAATAGAGACGCCGAGGCATTAATGTCTGCGAAAGTATTCTCGCCTTCCCGGCTCTCTCTCGCACCGGCGCCTGGGGCCTGATGCAGCGCGCGCTGGGTGGGCGCGCATCGAAGGTCTATCCGCCCGTTGCGGCGTGTGGCGCATTGGCCGGCTTGGATTCCGGCGACCCCTTCTGTCGCAGGAAAATTGACAGGACGACGATCACTGCCGTCGAGAGAAACTCCGATTACCAGTTCTGGAACGACTCGAACCAGAACCTGCTGTCAGCCAAGTATTCTGTCGCGCATTGCAGCGGGTGACCATGAAGCAACGCTTCAGCATTGGCCGCATCCAGGCTGCCCCAGAAATGAAGACCGAACGACATCAAGAACAGAAGTACGAGCGCGATGCCGAGGGATCTCTCATAGACAGCGCGCACCCAACCGCCTCTCCGCGGAGGAAGGCTTTCGAGACGAATCGCGCCGAGACTGAGGAGCATGTCGAGCGTCGGGGACGTGTTCGAGGTGATCAGCAAGGCGCCTAGAGGAAAGACATGCGACGCTATCCGCGGCATCCTGGAGGACGGCAAGGCGGTCATGGAGGACTATGCCGACAGCCCTGCACTTGACGCCGGACTGGTGGCCTCCGCTCAAGCCGTCGAGCACTATGAAATGACGCGCTACGGCACGCTGAATGCATGGGCCCAGCAACTCGGCCACAAGGGTGCCGTCACTCTGTTGGATGCGACGCTTGCAGAGGAAACCAAGACCGACAAGCTGTTGACGCAACTTGGCGCGCCAGCGAACTCAGCCGCCGTTGCCAAAAAGGCGGCGTGCATCTCACAACGCCTTCTGAAAGGCCCGCCGAGCGGCACTCGGTGGGTCTTTCTGCGTCAATACTGGCTCGCCGACTTCAGAGTTGATCCTAACGCCGGAATCCGATCAGAGCAGCGCGCGCAGTTCTTCTTTCTTGACCTTTCCCGTTGCGGTCATCGGCAGTGCCAGCACGAGCCGGATTTCGGGAACCTTGTAGGCCGCCATTCGGTCGCGGCACCAATCCCTCAGCTTTGCTTCAGTCAGCCCCGACGCATCATCAACCAGTGCGATGAACGCGACCGGAACCTGTCCTCGCTCGGCATCCTCGCGCCCGATCACGCCTGAACCGGCGATGCCGGGATGCTGGCCGAGCATTGCCTCGATCTCGGCCGGAAACACGCTCATTCCCTTGACCTTCAGCATCTCCTTGCGACGGCCGAGAAAATGCAGGTAGCCCTGGTCATCGATGACGCCGATGTCGCCGGTGTGCAGGAAGCCGTTCCTGATCGCCTCCGCCGTCGCGTCGGGTCGGTTCCAATAGCCCTTGAACAGTGAGGGCGTTCGCACGCAAATCTCGCCGGATTCCCCAAATGGCGTCAGTGCGCCGCTATCGAAGTCGCAGATCTTGAAATCAGTGCCGGGCACCGGCAAGCCGACGAAAACGGGCTGGGACAGCAGGTCAAAATCGTCGACCTGCATCCCGAGGGTGAAGGTGTCCATAGTGTGGGTTTCGGTCATGCCCCATGCCGCCTCAATCATGTCGGCGCCCGTCAGTGCCCGCCAGCGTGCCCGGAAATCCGGGTTCAGCTTTTTCACGAAGGACGACACGCGGACCTTACGCAGGGAACTCAGATCGAAGGATGGAGCCTGCGCATGCTCCAGCACCTCGACGGTGTTGTCGACGAGCAGATAGCCGAAGCTCGCCTTGTAACGCTGGACTGCGGTCATGAAGCCCACCGCGTCCCAGCGCGCCATCAGCACAACGGTCGCGCCCGCCACGAGCGGGAAGAGAAGCCCGGCGTCCTCGCCGGCAATCCAGAAGATCGGCACGAAATTGATGACGACATCATCGGGTGACAGCGCAAAGCTCGCAGCCAGGCTGGTCCCGGCCGTATACAGCATGTCGCGCTGGGTGTGGATGCAGCCCTTCGGCATGCCCGTGGTCCCGCCGGTATAGTTCAGCGCAGCAATCGCATCGAGATCAGGTTTCACGAATGGTGCAGGCGTCGTCACCTGCGCCAGCGCCGGCAGGAGATCGATCGCATCGTCGCAGGCGATCTTCGGCTGCAGCAGAGCCGTCGGCACTGGTATGCTGGCAGCGTCGGGCAGCATCTCGGCCAAACTTGTCACGAAGACGCTCTCGACCGGCGTCTGGCTTTTGACCCGACGCAGCAGAGGCATCAGGCTGTCGAGGCAGACGATGATCTTCGCGCCGGTATCATTCAGTTCATAGGCGAGTTCGGCTTCGCGAAAGAGCGGGTTCACCGGCACATGAACGGCGCCGAGCTTGAGGATCGCGAAGAAGGCCAGCATGAATTGCGGGCTGTTGGGCAGGAACACGGCGACGCGATCCCCCCTTCGCACCCCGTGATCATGGAGCAGTGCCGCGAAGCGCTCGCTCAGATCGTTCAATTCCCGATAGCTGACCTCGCGACCGTAGAAGATGCAGCATGGCTTGTCGGGCTGACGCCTTGCCCATTCGCGCAAATGCTCGCTGATCGCGATCTCGCCCAGAGGATAGTGTGGCAGGCGCGAGACGCCCGAAGGCCATGCGGCGCTGTGCAGCGCGTGCAGGCGGGCAAAGTAGGTGGCTTCATCCATGGTCATCGGTCCTGCTTGGGCATGGGCATATGGAGGACTTCAAATCCCGCTGCTTCACGGCGCACGGAGCGACATGAAGGGCCGGTACGCTGACAGGTCGCAACGGGCAGTAAGCAAGGCGATGCGGGATCTCGCCGGCACAAAAGCTCATCGTTCGCCGTTCCAGACCTGGAGACAAGGACAAATCGGCTCAACTTACCTACAAGCTTCCCTTGCGTCAGCCTCCTGCGCGCAATCGCCCTCGATAAGCATGATATCAATGCGAAGGGTCCCGGCTTTATTCGAGCGGGCTCTGCGTCGGGCCTTATATTCGGACCCCGGCTTCCCCATCTGCGACTCTGGTCGAGAACAGCTGCCATCCCGGCAGATGCTCTGTGAAACCGCCGCTGCCGATCGACTGCTCATTTTGCTGCCGGTTGATCGTTCGGAATTGATCCCTCCCGCCGCCTTCCTGGCGTCCGGGGCCGGGGAAACAGATTGGCCATCATGGCATTGAATTTTCCCAACCCTGTCCGCAGCTTCGATCCCGGCCGCGACTGTGTCAGTTTCTGGGGCTCGGACGCCTCGCTGGAGATCACCTTCCAGATCGAGATCGAGGCGCTGCGCAAGCTAGGGGCCGGCACCGGCGATAGCGAGGCACACATGCTGGCGACATTCGATAGCCACCGCGATGCAATTCTGAACATGGCAGCGACGGCCTATGGCCGCGGCAAGGGAGCCTACCACCGTATTACAGCCGCCGAAGTGACAGGAAGAGGCTGACGATATGGCCCACCCACCCTACAAGCTTGGCGATCTCGTCGAATTGACGCGGGATTTCGGCATCCAGCCTCGCGTCGGCCCCTTCGAGATCACTTGGCTGATGCCGGCGCGCGACAACAGGGAGGCGCAGTACCGCGTCCGTGGACCGGACGGGCGCGAGCGAGCCATCGACCATCACGAGATCGAGTTGGCCGCCGTCGCCGACAGCGCGAAAGGTTAGGCTATGACAAAATCGAAACTTCGCACCGATGCGGACAACGTGTCCTTGCGAGTTCAAAACCGCTCTTCGGCGCAGGCGCGAGTTATGTCCGAGGCGGAGGAGTTAGAGAAAGATCGCGATGCGAATACGGCCCGGCTGAAAGCCCTGCGGCTGGCGAAGGCGACAGGGGGCCATGCGAGTCAGGCGTCGGTCCTCGCGGAACGATAGCGCTCACCGATTCCAGCACGGGTGCGCAACCACATGTCCACTGCCGGCAGCCCGCTCGTGAGGTTGGGTAATGAGGCTGCGGACGCTAAAATCCTCGGCTGAGCGACCCACCGCATAGCCTTGCGCGAAAGGACGTCGCCCTTTGCGTGTCGCCGTAAGCTTGTAAGGGATCGGAAAATTTTTGCAGGTGCCTATGCGGCGCCGAATGGCAGCCCGGCACCAAACCGTTTGATAGCCGTGTCGTGATCGCTCCGGCTCGAGTCGTCGAAAGACCCGCGACGGGCGCAATCTGAAGCCTTGCTCGGCTACAGCACCTCAGCCCGCCTTTGGGCGGGAATGCGAACGAGCCATCGGGATTCTCATTGTTCTGGGTCATCCGAAGGACTCGGGTCGCTCCCGATGGCCTGGACGACCGTCTCGACAGCCCCATCGGCGAGTTTGTCGTCCACGCTGATCTCGCCAGCTGTTCGCGCGTTGAAATCCAGTGAGTGAATAGCCCCGAGTTTGGTAGACGCCCCCGGTTCAGATTTTCTGCTGCCGTTCGAACTCGACGGGTGACAGCATCCCGATTCTGACGTGCTTGCGCTTCGGATTGTAGAACATCCCGATATATTCGAACACGTCCTGCCATGCTTCCTCTCGGTTTCAGTAGGTTTTGCGGTGTATCCGCTCTCGCTTGAGCAGACTGAAGAAGCTCTCGGCCATCGCATTGTCGTGGCAGTTTTCCCGCCGGCTCATCGAATGCTCAAGGTTGTGGAGCTTGAGGAACGCGGCCCACTCCATGCTGGTGAAATGCGAGCCCTGGTCGGAGTGAACCAGGACCTTGGCCTTTGGTTTCCTTCGCCACACCGCCATGAGCCGCGCCTGCAACACGACGTCTGTGGTCTGGTGCCTCTGCAGCGACCAGCCGATGACGCACCGTGAAAACAGGTCAATCACGACAGCCAGATAGCCAAAGCCTCCCACTCGGGCGCGGCCACATCGAACTGCCGGCCCAGCGTGATGTCGATCACGACGACGCTCTGAGTTATGGTTGCCTGGCCGGCGCTTGCAGCCAATCTGGTTGTCAAACGGCACGCAATGTTGCCCCCCAATCGGCGTCCAATCTTGACCCCTTGCTGAGCTGAGGCGGTGAGGAGGTGGCGCGGCGCAGCTGGTAGGGGTTGCGCAGCCGCGCCGGCTCCGGGTTGCAGGCGGCGCAGTTGCCTCAGAGCCTGTTCTTGAAGCGCCAGCTCTCGTTGCCCGTCTCGACGATGTCGCAGTGATGGGTCCAGCCGGTCGAGGAGCGCCGTGTCATCTTGGCGTCCCCTAACCGGAGGGAACAGGATCATCGTGATCCTTTGCCCGACTACTTTGCGGTTCATGCCCCCAAGACTCCATGAACCACCTCATTCGAGGGTCCACGAAGCCATCGGTGGACGCGATCCAATCCGTCAGCGGCTCAGTTCAGGGGGACGTTTGCGTCGCGGATGATTTTGCCCCAACGGTCGATCTCGGTTTTGATGAAGGCTTGGGTGGCGGCCGGGCTCAGCACAGACACGTCGACACCTAGTGTTTCGAAAAGCTCCTTCGTCTTCGGCTTTGCCAATGACGCGACCAGAGCGCTGTGGAGTTTCTCCACGATGGCGGGCGGGGTTTTGGCGGGTACAAGCATCACCGCCCAGGAGGCTGCGTCGAATCCTAGAAGATTCCCGGCCTTTTCGACGCTGGGGATCTCCGGCAAGGCCCGCGAGCCACCGCGGCTTCCCGTTGCGAAGACCTTGATCGCTCCCTCCTTCATCTGAGGTATCACCACAGGACCGGACTCGACCATCAGTTCGACATCGCCGCCCAGCAGACCCTGCATCGCCTGGCTGGCCCCGCGGAAGGGAACATGCACGACCTGAAGTCCGGCCGCGTGCAAGAACATCTCCATGGTGAGATGGTTGGTCAACCCGATGCCTCCGGAGCCGTAATTGAGCTTTCCCGGGTTTGCCTTGATGTGCTCGATCAACTCTTTCAGATTATTGGCGGGAATGCTGGACTTGGCGATGATGAACTGCGGCACCACACCGATCAGGCCAACGGGCACGAAATCGTTCAAGACGTCGTAAGACAGGCTCTTGTACAGGGACGGATTGATCCCGGTCGGGCCGCTCGCGGTGACCAGGACCGTGTATCCGTCGGGGGCTGCCTGCTTGGCGAAGTTCATCCCGAGGATACCGCCGGCACCGCCCTTGTTCTCGACATAAACGGTCGCCTTCAGGATCTCCCGGAAATCCTCGGCGATCACGCGCGCAAGCACGTCGGTCGTCTGTCCGGCGGGATAGGGCACGACGAACTGAATGTTGCGATCTGGATAGGACTGCGCGAGCGCAGGTTGTCCGATTGCAAAACTCAGCAACAGTGAAGCGATCACGGCAATTGAATTCATAGCGTTGTTCTCTCCCATCATATTTGTTTTTGCTGTGTCTTATACGCTCCGCTTTGAAGCAGATGCGGACTAACCTAACCGACAGTTCGCGATCGCAGCCGTGGCGGCTCGTCCTGTCTGAGAGCAGCTTGGTCAGGGGGGGGGGGGGCGGAGCCTTCACGGCCTTCCCAAAATGCCGACGCTGCCAGAACCGCCTGGCCGTCAGGTCGCGGTCAATCAGTGATCCTCGCGCTGACCTCCTTTCGCATTCACACGGCGCTGGCTTCAGCCGCGCGCGTCGTCAGGACCTTCCAGACCCCTTGTGCCGAGCCGACGACGCGCTCCTCGACCGACAGGGTCGCCTCGATGAAGATCAAGGAGCGCGTCATGCGCAGCACCCGGCACCTGGCTATGACGAACTCGCCTAGCCTGACGGCGTCGATGAACTGGTAGTTGAGTTGCACGGTGGCCTGAGGCTCGCAGCCATTCTGCAGCCAGGCGGTCATGCCCATCGCGCGATCGGCGAAAGTCATCATCATGCCGCCCTGCGTGACTCCGCGGCGGTTCTTGTGCTTCTCCTGGCTCACAAGCCCGAATTCGAGCATGCCGTTGTGCTGCCTCTGCCAGAACGGTCCGACCAGACCGATGAAGCCGTCATCGGCATAGACTTCCCAGCCTCGCATGGCGGGATCGAACGGCACCGCCTGTGCGTCAGACTGGACCGGCGCAGCATCGGGCTCGGCGTCTTGCCCTCGATCCAGCAGCACTGGAAAATCCCTATCCGCGTGGGTCATGGCATCGTCTCAGGCACGTGGTGGCCCAACCGAGGCCCGCAGATGGAACTCGTTGGGGACGAGAACATGACGTCCCTCCACTGCCGCCTGAGCGCGCAGTCGATCGAGCAGCAGGCCCGCCGCGATGCGCCCGACCTCGGCCTGATCCCAACTGACCGTCGAAATCGGCGGGGTGTGAAGCTCGGCGAGTTCGGAGTTACCGGCAGCGATGACCGAAATATCGTCGGGGACACTCATCCCGCGGCTACGAATCGCCCGTAGGACACCCGACAGCATATCCAGGCCGCCCGAGATGATCGCGGTCGGCGGGTTGCGCTGGCCCAGCAGTGCAGAGGCAAAGCGGAAACCCGCCCCCGGCAAAAAGCTCCCCGTCTGCACAAAAGCGGGGTCGACCGGCAGCCCAAACCCCTCATACGCACGATAATAGCCCTTGATGCGCTCCTTGGCCGGATAGAGCCCTTTCTCACCGGTGATCAGCGCGATCCGCCTGTGACCCAAGCCCAGCAGGCACTCCACGGCCAGGCGTGTCCCGCCGGAATGGTCGGCCATCACGCCATCGGCCCAATCGACAGGGTCGCGATCGACCAGCACGATGGGAACGCCGAGTTCGCGCAGGAACGTCTCGAATTCACCGGCGATAGGCGTGTAGGGGCCTATCATCACGCCGTCCGCCTGCCGCCGCGCCAGGCGGCCAAGAAGTTCGCGCTCGCGCTCGGGGCGACCTTCCGAATTGGAAATGAGAAGCGAGAAGCCCGCCTCGTCCAGGACATCGTGGGCCGCGCGCACGAACCCTGCGAGCTGCGGGATATTGATCTCGCGCAGCACGCAACCGATCGTGAATGTCGAGCCAATCCGCATGCTCTGCGCGATTGCGTTGGGTGAATAACCCATCTCGTCGATCGCGCGCTGGACCCGGCGCTTGATCTCGGGCTTGACGGTACTGTGACCGTTCAGCACGCGCGATACGGTGCCTACCGCGACGCCCGCCGCCAGGGCGACGTCGCGGATCGTTTTTTTCGTGCCGCGCGTCGCCATCGCAAACCTGTCGTCTTCCCGGCCGGGGCACATCTGCGCTACCGATCAGGCCGTATAGGCCCATTGCTCGGCAACGAGAGAATACTGCCCATTATCCCGGCTCATACGGGCAAATCCGGGGAAATGCACGTGCATGCCGGCAACGAGCAGATCATCCGCAATCACCATGTCCAGGATGCGTTGCCGAGATTTGACGCCAAGTTCGGGATCGGTGTCGAACTGCATGGCGACCTCTGGTCGCGCCAGCTGGATTTCCGGCACATGGACCGTGTCGCCCCAGATGATCATGGATTGGCCACCCGAGGTGACGACATATGAGCTGTGCCCTGGCGTATGCCCGGGACAGGGGATCGCCACGATGCCGGGCAGAACCTCGCCATCGCGAAACGTCCTGACGCGATCGGCGGCCCTGTATGGATCGAGCTGCTCACGCCCCCATTGGAAGTAGCGCAGTCGCTGGCGCTCGGTCGCTTTTGCCATAGCACCATCGTCATACCAATGATCGATCTCGGCGTGATGGACGATGACCTCGGCATTGGGGAAGATCGGCTGCCCCGTCGTGACATCGGTCAATCCATTGGAATGATCGGGATGGACATGGGTGAGGAGGACGCCATCGACCGAAGCTGCGGAAATCCCGGCGGCGGCAAGATTGTCCATCAGCCGCCCGCAGGTCGGCCCCATGAAATGCTGCGAGCCGCAATCGACGAGGTAGGTCCTTCCGCCGAAGCGCAGGGCAAAGACGTTGATCGAGATGCGCGGCGGCGAAATGCGATGCTCGCGCGCCAGGATCGCCTTGACCTCGTCTTCCGGGATGTTGCGGAAGATGTCGTAGCCCATATCCATGTAGCCGTCGCTGAGCCCTGTCACGAGCACGTCGCCGAGCTGGCGATGGTAGACGGCCGGAACCTGATCGAAGGAATCGGCTTTCATTGGTGTTGCTCCCAAAGACGCGTAACGAGGCCTGGATCGTCGCGCCGGTGATGCCAGGCGCGTCCGACGCGCAGGCCGGTGGTGGACCAGAGGCGGATCTGCATGAGCGCATAGGCCCAGGCGACGCCGACCACGTCCATGATGGGTGCGCCGGCGACCTCGCGGATGCCATGGCTCACCAGCAGTTCGGCCAGCACGCCCTCGGCGGGGATGATGACGTCGGCGCCGCGCGCCACGAGGCGCTCGGCCGCCACCTTGAAGCTGGCGATGACCGGCTGGGGATTGGCATAGGCCTCGGCCAGGGCCGGTTCGTCGAGCGGGGGATCCAGCGCGACGACATCGAGCACGCGGGCTCCCAACCCGTGTTTGTCGACCGCCGTCCGCGTCATCCACTGCACGGCGGGGGCGTTGGAGACCAGCCCGATATAACGGCCAAGCGAACAGCCGACGAGGAGCCCCGATTCGGTCAGCGAGGCGACAGGAATGTCGACCGCCGAGCGGATTTCGCGCAGGAAAGGCTCGCTGAACGAGCCGATCACGAAGGCGTCGTAGCCCTCGCGCTCGGCTTGGATCGCGTTCTCGATTACCCCCCCGAGGAACCGATGGTAGGCATAGGCGTTGCCCAATGCCACCGTCGCCGACAGGCCTCCATAGGTGCCCGTCGGCAGGCCATGGACAACGAGTTCCGCCTCGTCTCCTAAAACTTCGCGAGCGTGATCCTCGAGGGCCTTTTTATAGACCGGCAAATGCTCGAGCTCGTTGACGGACTGGTGCCAGATCCGGGTCATCGAGCGGCCCTCCCCTTTGCGCTCAGCTACGGGGCGCATGGCTGACCAGTTCGAGCTCGCGCAACGACGTCAGTTCATCGAGCCGCCAGAGCTGGTCGAACAGCCGCTCCGACTGTGCCATGTCGAAGACCCGAGTGGCGCAATCCAGAAACTTGTCCTGGAGCTCCTCCCGCGTCAGTGGCTTCTGCCAACTGCCCTTGGCGTGGACGACCGGTGTGTGCTCTAGAACATCGCCAGAGGCGAGCACGACCGAGACGCGATCGTCGGGAGCAAAGGGCTGGTCGCCCGACATGACCGCGTCCGTCGTGGTGCAGACCACCTTTCCAAAGGCCTCCTGGACGTCCTCGCGCTTGACGAATCCGTCCGTCAGCTCGGCAAGCCCGACACGCCCAGCGATCAGCGCGGCCGCCATCGCGAACTCCATGCTGAACTTCGCTTCGAGGCCCGTCTGCGGGCTGGCGTTCCGCAGCATCAGTTTCTGCGTGCTGCCGGTATGGACGCGGATCTCACGAACGTCCTGCGCCTTGAGTCCATGCTCGGCGACGAGGCCAAGCATGGCGTCGATCGAGCGATGGGTCGCATAGCAGGTCGGATAGCGCTTCACATTGATGCCGATCTCGGAGAGGCGCCAATTCTCGCCGAGATCGATCGTGCCATTGTCGATGTCGGGCGTGCCGGAGGCCGAATGAGCTCGCAGAAAACCCGTGCGGTGTTCCAGCGCGTCGGGCGAGGCTGTGAAGCCTTGCGCTGCCAGCCGTGCAGCCAGCACACCCGACTGCGCCGTGCGGCCGGCATGAAGCGACTTGGTCATCGTGCCGAAATTTGCGACGAGGCCCGAGGCCAGCGAGGCGCCGATGGCGATGGCATGGCTAGTCTTTTCAGCGTCAAGCCTATGCAGGCGCGCGCAGGCGGCCGCCGTCGCCAGCGTGCCCATGACGGCAGTGGGATGGAAGCCACGCTCGTGCAGATGGCCCGGCTCCAGATCGGCGAGCTGCGCCCAGAGTTCATAGCCGGCGACATAGGCAGCGATCGCCTCCTCGCCACTGACATCGAGTGTCCAGCCCTCGGCCAGGATCGCGGGCACCAGCACCGCGCTGGGATGGCCGGCGAGCGCGACATCGTCATAGTCGAGCACATGGGCGGCGACGCCATTGACCAGCGCGGCATCCGAGGCGGTCAGATTTCGCCCCGCCGGAATCTCCGGCGCGCCGTCGTTCTGGGTCGTCGCCGACAGCATGGCGGAGACGATGCGAACCGGCTGTTCGGCGGCGCCGGCAATCATGACGCCGACGCAGTCGACGATGCCGATACGCGCAGCCTCGATACAACGGTCGGGCAGGTCGGAAAGCTTGATGGCGGCAACAAAATCCGCCGCTTGACGCGTGATATCCTGCATGGTCGCCTCCTCAATAGGAACGGGGAAGACCGAGCACGTGCTGCGCCACGTAGGCGAGCACCATGTTCGTCGAGATGGGTGCAGTCTGGTAGAGACGGACCTCGCGCCATTTGCGCTCGATGTCGTATTCCTGCGCGTAGCCGAAGCCGCCATAGGTCTGCATCGTCGTGTCGGCGGCCTTCCAGGTGGCCTCGGAGGCCAGTAATTTGGCGATGTTGGCTTCTGTACCGCAGGGCCGGCCCGCCTGGAACATGGCGGCGGCCTTCCGGCACATCAGATCGGCGGCTTCAAGTTCGGCATAAGCCCGGGCCAGCGGAAACTGGACGCCCTGGTTCTGCCCGATGGGCCGTCCGAACACCCGCCGCTCATTGGCATAGGCGACGCCCTTCTTCAGGAGCCAGCGACCGTCGCCGACACATTCGGAGGCCACGAGAATGCGCTCGGCATTCATGCCGTCAAGAATGTAGCGGAAGCCCTTGCCCTCCTCGCCGATCAGATTTTCAACGGGAACCCTCAGGTTCTCGATGAAGATCTCGGTCGTGTTGTGGTTGATCATCGCCTTGATCGGGCGGATATCGACGCCATTGCCCTTGGCTTCGCGCAAGTCGACGAGAAAGACGGACAATCCGTCCGTGCGTTTGGTGACCTGGTCGAGCGGCGTCGTGCGCGCCAGCAGCAGCATCATGTCGGAATGCAGCGCGCGCGAGGTCCAGACCTTCTGGCCGTTGACGAGGTAGTGGCTGTTGCCCTGCTTTTCCGCCCGCGTCTTGAGCTGCGTGGTGTCCGACCCGGTGTTGGGTTCAGTAACAGCGAACGCCTGCAGCCTCAGTTTTCCCGACGCGATGTCAGGCAGGTAGCGACGCTTTTGCTCCTCGTTTCCATGCCTGAGCAGAGTCCCCATGATGTACATCTGCGCATGGGCTGGGCTGGCGACGCAGCCGCTGGCGTTGATCTCCTCCAGTACCACGGCCGCAGCGCGCAACGGCAAGCCCGAGCCGCCGTATTCCTCCGGGATCAGCGCCCCCAGGAAGCCTGCCTCGGTCAGCGCCGAGACGAACTCCGTGGGGTATCCGCTGCGATCGTCGAGGCCGCGCCAGTATTCTCCGGGGAACCCGGCACAAATCCGCCGAACGGAGTCGCGCAGCTCCGGAAAATCCTCGCCGAGGTCCATCGTGACGTCGAGATCGGCGGTAAGATCGTTGCTGTGATGGCTCATCATCTATTCCTTCAGGCGGCGGCGTCGAGGCGCGCGCGGTAGGTTTTTGGCAGGCCGGCCCGGGCGATCGCGCCGGAGAAGCGTTCACCGGGCAGCCAGTTCTCGACCTCGCGGCGCAACGCCACGAGGGCCTCGACATCGGCTCCGGTGTCGAAACCGAGCTGTTCGAGCATGTAGACTGTGTCTTCGGTATCGATGTTGCCCGTGGCGCCCGGCGCAAACGGGCAGCCGCCAAGCCCGGCGAGAGAGGCGTCGAAGGCGCGCACACCCGCCTCCAGAGCAGCGACGACGTTCGCCAGGCCAAGTCCGCGGGTATCATGGAAATGGCATGCCACCGGCAGGCGGCCGACCGCCCTGACGACCTTGCCCAGCAGCCGGCGCACCTGCCGCGGGTCGGCATAGCCAACCGTATCGGCAATGATGATCTCGTCTGCTCCCGCGGCAGCAAGTTGTTCGGCGATGGCGACGACGCGCTCTTCGGAGACCGCCCCGGAGATGGTGCAGCCGAAGGACGTCGCGATGCCGGCCCCCAACTCGATGCGGGCGCCGGGCGAGGCATCGCGCGCCGCGACGATACGGCCGAAATCCGCGACAGAATCGTCCGTCGTCCGGCGGACATTCGCAAGGTTGTGCTCCTCGCTGGCAGACAGCACGTAGTTGACCAGAGGCAGGCCGATGGCAAAGGCGCGCTCGGCTCCCTTCAGATTTGGGACCAGCGCCGAGGCCTTGAAGCCGCCCAATGCGATGGCGCCCCGCGCGACGTCCTCCGCATCGGTAAACTGCGGAACGACCTTCGCTGGAACGAACGAAGTCACTTCGATATCGCGGATTCCGGCGGCAGCGGTCGCCCTGCACCAGGCGAGTTTTCGCTCGGTCGACAGCATGGTCTTGACCATCTGGATGCCGTCCCTGGGGCCGACCTCTCGGACGTGGACACGTTCACGCATGGTTGCGCGCTCCTTCTCTCAACGACCCTGGAAATTCGGCTTGCGGCGCTCGTTGAAGGCAAGCACGCCCTCGCGCCGGTCTTCGGTGGGGATCATTCTGTTGTAGGCCTCGATCTCGAAGGCGAGGCCGTCCCAGAGCGACATCTGGAGGCCGCGATGGATCGACTGCTTGGCCTGGCGCACGGCGATGGGGCCGTTTCCCGCAATGCGAGCGCCGATAGCCAGCGCCCCTTCGACTAACTCGTCGGGCGCCAGCACCTTGTTCACCAATCCCCAGCGCTCGCCGTCCTCGGCCGAGAACGGCAGGCCCGAGAGAATGATCTCCTTGGCGCGGCGCTCGCCCGTAGCCCGCGCCAGGTTCTGGGTGCCGCCCGCACCCGGCATGATGCCGAGCGTGACCTCGGGCAGTGCGAACCGGGCCGTCGTCGACGCATAGACAAAGTCGGTTGCCGCCGCGATTTCACAGCCTCCGCCATACGCAACGCCGTTGACCGCGGCGATCAGCGGGACCGGACAGCCCATGATGGCGCGCAGCATGCGCTCGAAGATGGCGTGCTGCGCTTGCCAAGCCTCATCGGTCATGCCTTTGCGTTCCTTGAGGTCGCCTCCGGCGCAGAACGCCTTCTCGCCGGCGCCGGTCATGACGATGGCGCGTACGCCGTCAGCCTTGACCGCAAAACCCTCGAACAGCTCCATGAGCTCGAGGCCCATCTGCGTATTCATTGCATTGAAGACGGCCGGGCGGTTCAGTGTCAGGAGCAGGAGGTGCTCGTCACGGCGCTCGATGACGATAGTCTCGTAGTCAACGCGCATTGATGGTCTCCGGATCGCGAACGTTGAGGATCTCATTGTGCTCGCCGAGCCTCGGCGCCCGCACGCGCGCCCTTGGTCGCTCTCCGTCGAAGGCCAGCGGCACTCCCATCAGGTCGATATCGTCCTCGGAACAGCGCACCGTCATGTTGAGCGCATGCGTCTGCGGATGGCTCGACACCTGGTCGACATTCAGGAGCGGCGCATTGGGCACTCCGGCCTCGTCCAGGATGCGCCCGAGCGCATGCATGCTCAGCCCCTTTGTGACGGCCGAAATCTTCGGGATCAGCCGCTCGCGATTGACCACACGAGCCGTGTTCGTGGCAAAATCGGGATCGGCCGCCAGAGCGTCGAGCCCCAAGGAACCACACAGCTTGCGGTAGAGACTGTCGTTGCCGGCGGCGATCATCAGCCAGCCATCCGATGTCTCGAAACACTGATAGGGCACGATTTCGGCCGTACCCGAGCCGAACGGCTTGCGCAGCTCTCCCGACGCCTCGTATCCCGCCAGCGGCACGGTCATCCAGGCAAGCCCGGTTTCGTACAGCGAAGTCGAGACGACGCGCCCCTGTCCGGTATCGCGACGCGCCACCAGTCCTGCCAGCAGCCCGATGACCGACCACATGCCCGAGCCCATGTCGATCAGCGAGACACCGACGCGGACCGGCGGCCTGCCGCCCTCCCCGGTCACGCTCATGATGCCGGTGCTCGCCTGCGCCAACGGATCATAGCCCGGCTTCTTCGCCATTGGGCCGGCCGCGCCGAACGCCCCGATATCGCACCAGATCAGTTCCGGCTTGTCGGCTCGCAGCACATCCGACGTCAGGCCGAACTTCTCCAATATGCCGGGGCGCAGATTCTGGATGACCGCATCGGCCTCCCCCAGGATCAGATCCTTGAGGGCTGCGACCTGCACGACGTCGGTGAAATCGACCGCAATACCTTCCTTGCCCCGGTTGAGACTGTGGAAGGCGCTCGCGGTGTCCTTGAAGAAGGGCGGCCCCCAGCCGCGGGCATAGTCGCCGCTGCCGGGGTTTTCGACCTTGATCACGCGTGCACCGAGATCGGCCAAGATCAGCCCTGCATATGGCGCCGCTACACTGTGTCCGAGTTCGACGACCGTGATGCCCGCCAGCGGCTTGTCGACGCTGTTCATACTTGCCTCCTGCGACCGCGCCATAGCTCTGGCGCGGCATCATATATGAAACGTTTCATTGCACGCCGCATCGTGCAAGCGATTTTGCGGGCGGTCAGGACTTGTCCATCGCATTGTCCGCGACGAGCACGGCGCCATTGACGAAGCTCGCGCGGCCCGACAACGCGAAGACGATCAGGTTGGCGAGTTCGTCGGGCGTGCCCCAGCGCGTATTGCGCATCGAGTTGTTCTCCGACCAGCGCTTGCGCTCGGCCTCGCCCTCCTCCGGGCTCAGATCTCGCTTAGCCAACTCGCGTTCCCATTTGGCGAAGCGCTCAGGCGTATTCACGAAGCCCGGCACCACGCAGTTGACCCGAATGTTGTGAGGGCCGAACTCGTTGGCGAGGATCTTGGAGAACCGGATCTCGGCCGATTTGGCCGGACCCGTGCATGACGACAGGAACGGAGGCATCGTCACCATGATCCCGGTCTCGCCGGAGACGTTGACGATCGCGCCGCCATTCTGCTCGATCATGATCGGGATGATCCGCTGGCAGATGCGGAACTGCGCGAAGAAGTTGATCGCCATGCCGTATTGCAGCTCTTCGTCGGTGACGTCGAGGAACGGCTTGTAGGTGCCGGTGCCGGCATTGTTGACGAGCATGTCGATGCGGCCCAGGCGCTGCTTGGCGACACCCGCCAGTTCACCGATCTGCTTGAGGTCGGTGACATCGAGCGAATGCGTCTCCACCTTCACGCCCGTTGTGCTCTCGATATCGTCGCGTGCTTCGGTGAGTGCGGATTCGCGGCGCGCGCAGATCAGCACCTTGGCGCCCTCCTCGGCGAGGAGCCGAGCAGTCTCGAGACCGATGCCCTTGCTGCCGCCCGTGACAATCGCGGTACGGCCTTCCAATCCCAACTTCATGCGCTTTCTCCCTTGGCGCCGCCATTCAGGCGGTCGATCACAGTCTTGATGGGCATGCCGCCGCCGTTGCGGACGGAGGCGAAGATGTCGGCCGCGAGCGCCCGGCCAAGACCGGCGGGGCGGCCGGAGCCGACAAGCCGCTGCTCGAAAACCTCCGTGGCGCGCGGCGCGTCCTGAAAAATCAGGGTTTCGGTCGAATCCGAGGCGCTACGCCTGTGTATGCGTCCGTCGGCCAGTTCGATCTCGATAGAGCCGTCCATCGGACCGCCCTCGTCGTCGGGAAGGATCGTGATCTTTTCGATCAGCGCGAGGATACGGGGGTCCTGCCGGTTGTTGACGCCCATCCCGTAATCGAGCTCGCCATAGACCAGCATCGCTGCAACGGCGAAGGCCGTGCTCGCCTGCGTCTGGACGATGCGCTCAAACGGCCCCTTGAACGAGGTTCCAGGATACTCGCTGTAGGGCCGCCAGATCTGCACCGCTATGCGCTTGGCATGGCTCAGGTCGAGCCTGTCGCGATGCACGACCCGGGCCGCGATCACCGCCGCCATATTGTCGCCAAGCGTCGCGAAGGGCTTGGCGTTGACCTCAGCCATCATCGCCGGATCGGGATCCTTCGCCCAATGCGGCGGCGTCTCGGTGAGTCCGGCCAGCGAGCGCAGGAAACCCTTGGCGCCCTCGAGCGCATCGGGCGCCCCGACGACGCCATGTTGCGCCAGGCGGGCAGCAGTCAACCCGCCATGAGCGGCACGGCCGTTCTGCACCCGCCACTCGTCGGATCCGCAGCGCACCGGCTCGAGCGTGCCGCCTGTGGTGTTGGCCGCGATCGCCACCGCGCTTGTGGCCTGGCCGGCATCGAGCCGGAGCGCGACCGCGGCGGCAGCGGCGGCGCCGATCGTTCCCAAAGTCGGGCTGGTGCGAATACCTCGGCCGATCAGCCCGCGCGCAACGATCTCACCGGCGCCAAGCCATTTCATCGTGGCATAGCCTGCGACAGTGGCGCGCAACACGTCCGACAGCGATTGGCCGAGCGCCTCGCCGAGCGAGATCGACACCGGCGGCACGAGTGAACCAGGGTGCGACCAGGAATCGTGCTCCGTATCGTCCTGAAAATGAGCGTGGACGGCGATGCCGTTGGCCAGCACGGCTTCCGAGAGCATCGCGCGGCTGCCATCGGCCCAGATGCGGGCGGAGTGGACGCCCTCGCCTGTCGGCGCAGCCACTGAGCGCGCGGCGGCGGCCGTGGGCTCATCATGTGCAACGGCGGCAAGTCCGAGTGCATCGAGAACGCAAATTGCGGCCTTCGAGGCCACATCGGGCGCCAATTCGGCTTCGGATTGCCGCGCGAGGAAGGCCCCGAGCCGTTGCGTTGCGTTCATCACAGATACTCCTCAGCCAAGGCGAGCTCCCGAATTTCGGCGACAGAACCGCTACGGCGGACTTCGCCGCCGCGCATGACGTAGCCACGCGTTGCGAGCTTAAGCGCCGGGCGTGCCATCTGTTCGGTCATCAGAATGGTGGTGCCACGCGCCTGCATCTGGCGGATCGCCTCGCTGATCCGGGCAATCCAGACCGGAGCCAGCCCCAGAAACGGCTCGTCCAGCAGCACAAGGTCGGGAAACGAACTCATTGCTCGCGCAAAGGCGACGATCTGCTGCTCGCCGCCCGAGAGCTGGCCAGCCGGCTGGTTCGCGCGCTCCTTCAGCAGCGGGAATATGCCCGACAGCCAATCCCATGCTTCGCGCTGGGCCTTCTTCCCGCGGCCATTCGCGCCGGTCAGGACATTGTCCTCCACCGACATGGTCGGAAAGACCCGACGTCCCTCCGGCGAATAGCCGATTCCGGCGCGCGCCCGACAATCGCAGGAGAGCGCACTGACGTCCTTTCCGGCAAAGCGGACGGTGCCGTTCGAGGCGCCGACGAGTCCGATGACCGCGTTGATCAGGCTCGATTTTCCAGCACCGTTGGCGCCGACCAGCAGTACGGTCTCGCCTTTGCCGACCTCGATGGAGACACCCCGCAGTGCCGTAATGCCGCCGTAGCGGACGAAAAGATTCTCCACTGCGAGCATCAGGCAGCATCCTCTTCAACCGCACCGACATAGGCGTCGATGACGTCCTTGCGGGCGAGCACGTCTCCAGGCGGGCCCGATGCAAGCAGGCGGCCGGCATCGAGCACGATGATGTTGGGGCAGAGCCGGCGAACGAGATCCATGTCGTGCTCGACGATCAGGACACTGCAGCCCAAATCCTTTTGCGCACGGCGAACGAAAGAATCGATCCGCCCGCGCTCGCGCCCCTCGAGGCCCGCCGCCGGCTCGTCCAGGAGCATCACCTTCGGCCGTGTGACGAAGGCGAGGACGAGCCCGAGCATCTTCTGAAGGCCGTAGGGGAGCTTGTCACTCTGCTCGTCCAAGCGCGGAGCCAGTTCGAACTCGTCGAGCATGCCGGAAATCGCCTGCCAGTCGGCAGCACTGCCGCCACTGAAGGTGATGGCGCGCGAGATGTTCTCGCCGACGCTGGCCGAGCGGAACGTGTTGGTCTGCTGGAAGCTGCGCATGATGCCAGCCCGGCTGACCGCGTGCAGCGGCTGCCCCGTCATCTCGCGGCCGGCGAGCAGGACGCGGCCGGCGGAGGGAGCGAGCTTGCCGCTGATCACGTTGATCAGCGTGGTCTTGCCGGCGCCGTTGGGCCCGATAACTCCAAGGATCTCACCCGGCGTAAGCGTGAAATTGATGTCTTGGAAGACCTGCAAGCCGCCGAAGCGTTTGCTCAACCCGATAACTTCGAGCGTGTCTTGACCGGAATGGCTCATGACCGACCCTCCGAAGCAGTTGCCAGAACGATTGGCACCTCACTCGATGCCGGCGCCTTTCTGGGCGGCCGGCGGAACAGCCTCTCGATGGTGCCCACGATGCCGTCACGCGCCACAAGGACGACCGTGACCAGCAGGAAGCCGAAAAGGAACTGGGAGTATTCGCCCTTGATCGCAAAGAGATCGGACGCGAAAACCAGCACCGCGGCCCCCATGACCGGCCCAAACAACGAGCCCTTTCCCCCAATAATAGCGTAAGCGATATAGTTGACTGAGGAGAGCGGGCTGAACGAAGTCGGATGCGCCATCATAAGCATGTTGACTAGCGAGAAGCCCGCCAGGCCCGAAACGCCTGCCGCAACTACGAAGCCCAGAGCCTTGTAGTGCCAAACCACTAGGCCGAGGCTCTGCGCGAGCAACTCGTTCTCCTCAATGGCAGCGAAGTGCTGGCGAAAACGCACGGTCAGGGCGGCCGTCACCAATGCCGCAGCGAGAGCGAGCCCGATCGTAATTTGAAGGACCGCGCGGTTATCAGCCATGGCGATGCCGAAGAACGTCACCGCCGGAATTCCGACGAGTCCATTTGAGCCACCGCTGAGCCCAGGCGTCTCGAACAATGCAAGCTGCGTGATCTCCGTCAGGACGAAGGTGACGAGCACGAAATAGACACCGCGCAGGCGCAGCACGAGGGCGCCTAGTGGCAACGCGAGCATCGCCGGCACGATGAAGGCCAGTGCCGCAAGCAGCACCACGTCCGTCACGCCGAAGCGCAGCGCGAAGGTCGCGACCGTGTACCCGCCTAGTGCCATGAATGTTGGCACAGCGAATGTCATCAGGTTCATGCGCAACATGATGTAGACGCTGAACGCAGCAGTAGCGGCGATCAGGACTTGGTTGGTCAAGGAGAACACGAAGGGGTTCGTAGCGAAGGCTGGGACTAGGAAGGCCAGCGCAGTTACTGCGATGGTCAACACTTCACCGAAACCGACGCGCTGCATAAGCTTCGAACGAGGCTGCTTCATGGCATCAAGCTCCGCGCGCTTCGCGGCCAAACAGGCCGGAAGGACGTATGACCAGCATCAGCAGCACGAGGGTGAAGAGTGCCAAGGCGCCCTTGGAGCCGCCCAGATAGACCGCGGAATAAGCCTCGATCAGGCCGACGATGAAGGCCGCAACGGTCGCGCCGCCGACAGAGCCGAGCCCGCCCAGGATGACGATGAGGAAGGAGGTCGCCAGCACCGGATCGCCGATATGGGGAGCGAGCGACAGGATTGGCGTCACCAGAGCGCCAGTCAACCCGGCTAAACCTGTCGCCAGCGCAAAGGCGAGTGGAAACAGCAGTTTGGGCCGCAACCCCTGTGCCGTCGCAACCGCACGATCATCGGCCAGAGCGCGCAACGCTCGACCGAAGTCGGTGTGATAGACAAGCCAGTACAGGGTCACGATAGCGACAATGCAGACAGCGAGAACGATCAGGTTCTGAATCGGTAGATAAAACCCTCCGCCACGCAGAACACCGGTGATCGGAAACTCGAAGCTCGGGGATTCCGGGCCAAATATGACAAGAATACCGCTCGACAACATGAGGTAGAGGCCAAGCGTTAGCATCAGCGTAGCAAGATGATCATCGACAAGACGCTCCAGCACGAAGCGTTCAAAGATGTAGCCAAGTCCCGCTGTACCCAAAGCGGCGATCACCACCGCCACTGGATACGGTGCTCCAAGGTACGTCACGCTGGCATAGGCGATGTAGCCGCCGAGTACATAGAACCCGCCGTGAGCGAAATTGACCACGCCCAGAATGCCAAAGATCAGGGTGAAGCCGAGGGCGAGCAGCGCATACTGCGCGCCTAGGCTGATGCCGATGAGGCCGGTAGCGACAACGCCTTCCAAATTCATCTCCCGATTCTTGTTTTCTTGCCCCGGAGTTACTTTCCGATGCGACCTAGCGACTTCCGGACCGACCTCCGCCTCTGGTGATCAAACCGGGGCGATGCGCCGCCTCACGGATGGTCGCGCGTCGGCAGTACGTCGGATCTCAAATGTTCGAAAAGCTCGAATTCGAGTCCCGGAAACACGACGCTCCGGGCAGACGCCGATGAGATCATTGGGCACATGTTCCGCAGGCGGGACTTCCCGCCGGCACCCGCGCCATCCTCCGCCGCCACAACGAAGGGGCGGAGGATGGCTTGAGGTCGATTGGCTTGGGATCGCACATCGCGCCGCAATATGTGCCGTTATTTTTCGATGGCCGCCTCGACACGCTGCACCGGCTGAAGTTTGCCCTTGAGGACGAGCCCCACACCGAACGGGAACGACAGCTCCTGGTTGATCCCGAAGAACTTTTGACCAATCCAGCCGCCGGCGCCGAGATTAGGATCCTCGACAGTCAGAGAACGCAGCGCAGTTGCAATTTTCTGTGTGTCATCGCCGGTCCCAGCCTTGGCGATCGCCTTAGTCACCATCCTGGCAGCAGAGACCCACTGGAAGAAGAGATTGTTCTCTGGCCGCTCGATCTTCATCAGCATCTTGTAATCGTCCGCAATCTTCATGACTTTCTCGTCAATGAAGACCGGCTCGTACCAGTAGAAGTCCTTAAGGATTTCGTCGCCGCCGGCGACGCGTGAGATCTCGCTGTAACCTGGACCGCCAAGACGACCGATGGCGCCCTCGAAACCGGCCTGACGCAATTGCTTGACCAGGATACCAGCATCGCCGGGCGGCGAGGATGCCAGATCGACCGACTCCGGCTTCTGGTTCATGATACGAGTTACGATTGGCGCGAAATTAGTAGTACCACGCTGATAGTATTCTTCGGTCGCCGAAATGCCATTATTCTTGTATGCCTGAGCATCGACACTAGCTATATCGGTGCCACCTTGGTCGTTCGGAGCAACGACCACGACACTCTTCATACCGAATTTCTCTTTAGCGACCTTAATGATAGGGTCAGCCCAACCTGATGGTCCCGGCCCCTGATGGAACACGAGCGGCCATTGGGTTCCAATGGCGTCCTTGGCGTACCCATTGCCCATGACCAACATCGAATTGCGTACGGCGATTGGCTTGATACCGGTGAGTTCCGGTGAACCGATGGGTCCAATAATCAGTTTTACGCCCTGACCTGCGAGAGAATTGGCCGCAGCTGCCGCTCCCTCGGCTGTGTACTTACTGTCGATCGCAATGACCGATACTTTTGCTACCTCACCATTAATTTTGATCAAACCGTCGCGGTTGGCCTCCGCAGCGACGAATTCGACCGCACCTCTCAAAGCCAGTCCCCATTGCGCCGCCGGGCCAGACAAAACTCCGACAACACCAAGCTTAATCTCGGGCGCCGCCGCGAATGCGGTCACACCGGGAGCAACCAGAGCAAGCCCAACGGCCACCCCGGACATCATCAGATAGCGTCTTGTGGTCTTCATGGTTCCCTCCCTGATGGAACTTCGCCCGACTCATCGGCCGGTTTCTTGAGAAGTCGCAGCACAAGTCACGACACAGCCCCCGGCCGCACAAGCGTCGGCAAGCAATGGCGCGTCATGCTGCACAAATGCGTCCAGCGATTTCGGAGCCGATCTCAAGATCGCCCGCTCCCTGACGCATCGGACAGGCCATGCCTGCACCTTCGATCGATAGCGTCCCTCCCCGGACACCGTTTGCCTTGTGGCGTTGAGCCAAAAGTTATGCTGCTATGCCTAGGCTGTCAATGAAACGTTTCATCAAATTGACCAGTGGGAGAGCTGACGTGAGACCGATCATCTGGGCGGCCGAGATCGCCGTTCTGGCGGAGCGCTATGGCGACCGCATCGCCATTGTCGACGCCATGGGACCAACGACTTACTCAGCGCTCGTCGCAAAGACCGCAGGCATTGCCCACGCTCTTCTCGCGGCTGGAATTGCACCGGGCGACGCAGTGGCAACCCGCTTTCGGAACACCGCAGACGCCGCCGCCGCAATGCTCGCGGTCATGATCAGTGGCGCAATCGAGGTTCCCATCAATCCCGCTCTTGCGGCCTCAGACCGGAAGCATTGCCAGGATGTCGCAAAGGCTTGTCTAGTGCTGACAAGCGAGGACCTTGCCGAGGAGAGCAAGGCCGAGATCTTACCAGTCCTTTCGGTCGACGCGATCGCCGGGCGCCATTTGCGACCGGATCTTTTTCCGAGCGTGCCACCATCCGCACCAAGCCGGATCGTCTTCACTTCAGGCACCACGGGGAAGCCGAAGGGCGCCGTGCATACACAAGAGGGCCGCTGGCTTGCCAATCTCCTGCTTCGCGCCGCTCTCCCACACGCGCCTGGCCGAAACAGCCGCGTGATATTGATGACGCCGTTCTCTCACGGCACCTCTTTGATGACCTATGCCTACCTTTCGGCGGGCGCCTCGATTGCACTCTGCAACGGCGTCGATCCCGCGCTCGTACTGCCACTGCTCGAAAGCGGACTATGCGATGCGATGTTCGCCCCACCGACGGCGCTGGCGAAAATCGTCGATGCAGCCGAAGGCCGACGGATTACCACATTGCATACGATTTTCTGCGGCACGGCCGTTCTGAAGCCAACCTTATACAGCCGAGCAAAGGCCATCTTCGGTCCGGTCGTGCGTGTGACTTACGGTAAAAGTGAGGTCTTCAACCCCATCACCGTGCTCGACGCCGCCGAGACCGAATCCTGGTATGCGCAAGGCGATGGCGACGCTTGCGTCGGCTGGCCAGCGCCGGGAGTCGAGATCGCGATCCATGGCGAGGATGGCAGAGCTCAGCCTGTCGGCATGACCGGCGAGGTTCTGGTTCGGGCCCAGCATCTTATGACAGGCTACGCCACGATCGAGGGCTTTCGCCCCTTGCGCGACGACGGCTACCACGACACCGGCGACTTGGGACATCTCGACGCCGACGGTCGCCTGCATCTGACTGGGCGCCTCGCCGATGTAATCAAGTCTGGCGGCTACAAGATCTCGCCCGACGAAGTCGAGCGGGAACTGGCGCCGGCCCTTCAGCCCTATGAAGTCGCGGTCGTCGGCATCCCATCCGAATACTGGGGTGAGATCGTCCTGGCTGCGGTGGAGGGGCCAACGCCTGGGTGGGAGGCTCGCCTGAGCCCGACGCTTGAGGCGATGACCCCCTATAAGCGCCCTCGCCTCCTGATAGCGGTCGATGAACTGCCGCGAAACGGCAGCGGCAAGGTCATGCGCAACGCGATCCGAGCTCAGATCCTGTCTCGCTATCACATCACTCAAGGCTCGCACCCATCGCTCGAAGATCGGTCTGGCTGAGCCTTGCCCAAGAGGATCGTCACCGGCGCAGGATCAGCAGTTTCGCAAATCACAGCCGAAGCTTTTCCGTATCGAGATAGGCGCAAGCGCGCCAAGACACCAATGCATCAGCGGAAGCGTCCGGGTCGCCGGATTCAGACAACGAGACAGGAGCCAGTCATGCCGACAATGGTTGCGATCAAGACTCCCCCATTCGGGCCTCCTGACAGCATGATCCATATGCGCGTCGAGCGGCCGGAGCCTAGCGGGCATCAATTGCTGGTTCGGGTAGCCGCCATCGGCGTGAACCGCGCCGACGCGATGCAGAGGACAGGCAGCTATTCGCCGCCGCCGGGCGAGAGCGACACTCTCGGGCTGGAACTCTCAGGCGAAATCGTCGCGATCGGAGCCGAGGTCAGCCGGTTTCGCGAAGGCCAACGCATTTTCGGCCTCGTTGCGGCCGGAGCGTATGCAGAGTACGCCCTGGTCCACGAAGCGCTCGCGGTCGAACTACCGGAGCAATGGACGCATGTCTTCGCAGCCGCCGTGATCGAGATGTTCTGTACGGCCAACGAGACGATCTTCACGCTTGGCGAACTGAAAGCCGGCGAGCGCGTGTTGGTTCACGCCGCGGGGAGCGGCATCGGCAGCACTGCGATCCAGATGGCGAGGCATGTCGGTGCTCAGGCGATTGCCACTGCGAGCACCCCAAGCAAGCTGGAGCGCGCAAAATCGCTCGGGGCGATCCACGCCATCAACTATCGCGAGCGGGACTTTGCAGATGAAATTCTCGGTCTCGACCCCGCCGGCGTAGATCTGGTGGAGGACTTTATCGGCGCAGCATATTTCCAGCGCAATCTCGCCGTGCTGCGCAATCGCGGCCGTCTCGTCAGCGTCGGCGTGCTCGGCGTCAACAAGGCCGAGATTGATGTGAGGCCAATCCTCTACAAGCGCCTGCGCGTGCTCGGCTTCACGCTGCGTCCCCAATCCAATGAGGAGAAGGCTGCCATAGTTGCCCGGTTCGTGTCAGCCTGGATGACGCCCCTGCTGACGGGGGACGTCGAACCGATCATTCATGCCACGCTTCCGTTCTCCCAAGCCCGCGAAGCGCATCGGATGATGGAGGCGGGAGAGAACTTCGGGAAAATCGTGATGACAGTAGAGTAAAAGCGCATGAGCGTTTTCGGACATCGCGCTCGAGCGTGTCTCCTTAAGACATGATAATGTGCTACGTGTTCGCCAAGTCAGCCTTCGGTTTGATCTTTGAGCCAAGATTCCGGGAGTAGCTTCCCGTCCCGGCCGATCCCTCGGAAGTCCAAGCCTTCCATCACGCTCGCCAGCTCTATCAGAGATGTGGTCAAAGGCATCGTAACGCCCTCCCGCGCGGCGAGCATTTCGAGCGGTGGCCTGCCCCATAAGTGGCGTGGCTGTGATCTAATGCATGGTGGGGTTGGCTACCGCGCGCACGTGGGCCGGTGAAGCGGGTTTGGTTTTCGCAGCCGGCCACACCACGGCGGTTGGTGATGGCGACGGGTAGCCGAGCGAGGAGTGCGGGCGCCGGGTATAATAGCGCTGACTTAGGCCGTAGACTCATTACCGCGTAGCCAGATTCTGACGCATGCGAGCTTAAGGCTTGCCAGGAAGTTCTCCGCGAGCTTGTCGTAGCGTGTGGCGACGCGTCGGAACTGTTTGATCTTGTTGAAGAAGCGCTCGATCAGGTTCCTGTCCCTGTAGAGGTGCCGGCTGAAGCAGATGGGGTCCTTCCGATTGCTCTTGGGCGGGATGTTGACCCAGGCTCCGCGTTCACCGACGAGGGCGCGCAAGGCGTTGGCGTCGTAGCCTTTGTCGGCCATCAGCATCGCGCCGGGAGCGAGATGGCCGATCAGGTCGGCGGCGCCGGCGATGTCGCTGGCTTGTCCCGCCGTCAGCTTGAGCTGGATCGGGCGCCCTTGCGCATCGACGAGGGCATGGATTTTGGTGGTGAGCCCGCCTCGCGAGCGACCGAGACAACGATCTCGCCCCCCTTTTTCCGGTCGCACCCTGTTGGTGGACCCGCACGACCGAGGTGTCGATCATTTGGAGGTCGCCGTCGTAAGCCTTTGTGACCGCGTCCATCAGCCGATCCCAAACGCCAGCTTTGCGCCAGCGGTTGAACCGATTGTAGATCGTCGTCGGGGGGCCGTAGCGAGCCGGCACATCCGCCCAGGGCGCACCCGACCGCAGCACCCAGAAGATGCCGTTCAGAACCCGGCGGTCATCGACACCGGGCACGCCGCGCGGCTTGTTGGGAAGATGCGGCTCGATCGCAGTCCATTCGAAATCACTGAGTTCGTAGCGTCCCATCGCCAAGCTCCTCTTTCAGAGCTTGAAACACGAAATCGCCGCCGCTGGAATCGGCCGGACGCTCTTATGGATTTACGGCCTAGCGAATGGGTCCCCATCCCCTCATTATACCCTAACCCACGCAATGCTCGCACGCACAGCCAGCGCCAGATCAGGTTGATTGAGAAGAGCATCAAGAACTTCGGATTTCTCAATCCAATCCTGGCAACGGCCGAAGGTGTTGTCATCGCTGGTCATGGCCGATTGTCTGCTGCCAAGAATTTAGGCCTGACCGAAGTCCCTATGGTTCGGGTCAATCATCGTTCCCAAGACGAGATCCGTGCCTACTGCCTTGCGGACAATCAGTTGGCAACACTCGCGGGTTGGGACCGCGACATTCTTGCAATCGAACTCCAGCATCTGATCACTTTGCCCGAGATCGATGTCGAGTTCTCAGGCTTCGACATGCCCGAAATCGATCTCATTATCGAATATCAGCCGAGCAAGGGGAGGGCCGAGCCGAACGAAGCACCGCTTCAGGCTGGGGTCGAGGTTAGCCGAGCCGGCGACATTTGGCAGCTCGGCGCGCACAGGCTGCTCGGTGGAGACGCTCAGGATACAGCATCCTACGCTGCCGTGCTTGGCAACGACCTAGCTGGTGCCGTCGTCTCCGATCCTCCCTACAATGTCCCCATTCGTGGCTTCGTCAGCAGCAGCGATAGATGGAATCATCGCGAGTTTGTCATGGCCGCGGGTGAGATGAGCGAGGAGACCTTCACAAACTTTCTGCGCTCGTCGCTGGCATTGATGGCGCGGTTCAGCAGGCCAGGCGCGGTCCTCTTCGTCTGCCTCGACTGGCGACACCAGTTCGAGCTGATTTCGGCCTGGCGTACCGTCGGCCTCGATCATCTCAACACATGCATCTGGGCCAAGGACAATGGGGGCATGGGCTCGCTCTATCGGTCCGCCCACGAGTTCGTCAGCGTGCTTAAAGTCCCGGGTGCCAAGCACCGCAGCAATGTCGAGCTCGGTAAGCACGGCCGCAACCGGACGAACGTCTGGGCCTATCCAAGCGCCAACAGCTTTTCCAAGCCCAATGATGAGGGGGACTCAACGCCCTGCATTCGACGGTCAAACCGCTCAACATGGTCGCAGACGCCCTTCTGGACGTCACGGCCCGTGACGATCGGGTCCTTGACCCCTTCCTTGGCTCGGGCACGACACTGATCGCTTGCGAGAAGGTCGGCCGCGTTTGCCACGGTATCGAGCTCGACCCGCTTTACGTAGATGTCGCGATCCGGCGCTGGCAGCGTTGGACTGGCGCGCAGGCGGTGCATGCTGCCTCGAACAAGACTTTCGACCAGATGACGGCAGAGGTTGAGGAAGCGGTCGATGGTTGACGATCGCAATGACGATGAAAGCGTCGGCTACGGCCGCCCTCCCCGCAAGCACCAGTTCAAGCCGGGACAATCCGGAAACCCCAAGGGCAGGCCGAGAAGTTCCAAGAATTTTGCGACACTTCTTATCGAAGAGTTTGGAGCGAAGGTACCGATCAATGAAGGGGGCAAACGGCGCCATATTGAGTTGCGCCGCCTCGTGATCCGCCAGTTGGCTCGAAAGGCCGCCGCCGACGATCCCCGCGCCATCCAGATCATGTTTGAGGAAATGCGGCGACTCGCCGAGTGCGCGGAAGCCGTTCCTCACGCGATGATCAGCGCGGATGACGGTATGCTCACCGCCGACATCCTGCAGCGTGTGAGACGCGATGTCGATGACGACGGCGGAACCCAGCAATGAGCGATGCAATCTCAGCTGCGCTCAGCCTGGCCGCGCGCAGGGCCCTGATGCGTCAGGATTTTGCGACATTCCTCAGGCTCGCCTTTGTGAGCTTAATCCGGGGCAGGTCCTGCAAATGGCGCCATATCTGCAAGTGCTGATGGCGCGGCTGGAAGACTGCCGCGCCGGGCGCATCCGACGGCTGATCATCAACTTGCCACCACGCGGTCTCAAATCAGTCTTGGCCACGGTTGCTTTTCCCGCCCGGCTGCTCGGCCATAGGCCAGACGCTCACCTTATCTGCGTAAGCCATGGCAAGGATCTGGCTGAGAAGCTGGCACGCGACTGCCGGCGTTTGATGGGTTCCGTTCGGTATCAGCGCCTCTTTGCGACGCGTATTGCTCGGCAGGCGGTGCATGATATCAGCACCTCCGCCGGTGGCGGGCGCATGGCAACCTCGATCGAGGGCCAGCTCACCAGCCGCGGTGCCGATTTCATCATCATCGACGATCCGATCAAAGCCGATGATGCCCTCTCGGAGACCGCGCGTCCCGCCGTCAATGAATGGTTCGACAACACGCTGCTGTCTCGCCTCAACGATCAGCGAAACCGCTGCATCATCATCGTGAAGCAAAGGCTCCACCAAAACGATCTGACCGGCCATGTGCTAGAGAAAGCTGATGCCAGGAACTGGACAATAGTTGCGCTGCCGGCCATTGCCGAGGAGTATGAGGTTCTCGCCTACGAGCCTTGGTGCGGCAGACGCGTGTTCCGCCGAAGCGCAGGCGACGCCTTGCACCCCGAGCGTGAGAGTGTCCAAGAGCTGCTCGCCCGACGCGCCAGCATAGGCAGCTACATATGGGCCAGCCAATATCAGCAGACCCCTATTCCGATCGGCGGCAACCTCATCAAGGCCTTCTGGCTAGGCACTTATGACCCTGCCGACCTGCCGGTGCGGCCTTTAAGTATCGTGCAGAACTGGGACACCGCGACAAATACCGACTATGTTCATGATTACTCGGTTTGCACGACATGGCAGCTTGCCGAGAACTGCTTTTTCCTTGTCGATGGGTTTCGCGAAAAGCTCGCCTATCCCAATTTAAAACGCGCGGTGTTGGCACAGAGCGCACGCCACAACCCCGACCACATCGTGATCGAGGATAAGGGCTCAGGCAGCGCCCTCATTCAAGATTTGGCAGCGGAAGGCATCGCGGTGCGAGCCTATGTGCCGCCGCACGGTGCTGACAAGCAGATGAGGCTATTCAATCAGGCTGCAGAGTTCGAAGGCGGAAGAATCCGGGTACCGCGCGAAGCGCCCTGGCTCGACGCATATCTCCGCGAGATTACCGGCTTTCCCGGCACCCGCCACGACGATCAGGTCGACTCGACAACGCAGTTTCTCGACTGCTTTAAGAGTGCTCTATCGGGGCCTTCTCTATGGGCCAAGCTTGCAGGATAATCTTTAGGACACGACACGATGTGGGCCGCTTCCGGTTCCGTGGCCGACCTGCAGGTTGTTCCGGCTATCGTTTCAAACGCAAACTGGGTGAGATGGCCGATGGCTCGAGTGGCGGCTGCGCTGCTACCGCAGGCCCTATTCGGTCCTCACGGCGGGACGCTGCCGGACTGCGACAGTCGCCGCCTCCTGATGATCGAGGCTGATGCAATCAGCCTTGTGGCTCTCGATGGGTACGATCTCCGAGGTAGGCCAGCAGAGCGAGAGGGCTTTGTATCATGAAATCTTTCACTGCCGTTTCAGCGATCCCGACATGATCCTAGGCCAAGCCGGGCAATGGAACGCTAACCGGGTTGCCGCCTGACGCGGGAAGCTGCTGCTCCGGTTGGAAGCCAAGTATTAGAGCGCATGCTCTTCCAAGGTACCGTCAATCCCTGACCAGCAGCGCGGCGGCATTTGGTACGCTTATCGGGCCTCGAAGGCAGCGCTCAATCAGGTGAGCCCCGGCGCCGGCGAATGGGACGTCCGGCAGCTTGAGTCGTTCATCAAGGCCACTGCCTCCTGGTTGGCGGAAGTCGGAGCGCGCGAAATGAACCTTTTGCTCTTTCCTGGATGGCCACTTTCATTCGTGCAAGCCACTTTTCCAAAGGCGTCGATGAGCTACTTGACAGGAAATACGTTCGGTATACCGTCAGCATAACAACGGGCCATCAGGGTCGGAACGCTTGGTTGCGCAAAGCTTCGCTTTCGCGATCGATCGGGTATGGGAACGGGTCGCAGCTTACCGATGAAACAGATTGAACGCCCCCCGCACGACGTGACGCAGAAGCTGATCACGTTCCTGTATTATGTCGATCTGCCGCGAGCGATGCGCTTCTACGAGGACGTCATCGGACTGACGCTGGAGATCGACCAGGGCTGGTCGAAGATCTACCGGGTCATCTCGAATGGTCACATCGGCCTGGTCGACGAAAGCCGCGGCAGCCATCGCGCCAACGCCGTCAAGCCGGTCCAGATCTGCATCCGCGTCGCCGATGTCGATGCCTGGTACGCCTACATCGAAAGCGTCGGGGTCGATGGCCTGCGCCCGCCGCGCAGCAATGCCGAGCTGAAGATCCGCGCCTTCGTCTTCAACGATCCTGAAGGCTACCAGATCGAGATTCAGTCCGCCCTCGATTGAGGCCGCGCCTGAGCCAATGTCGAACACAGCAGCAGCAGGAAGCGGTCACATGATCAGGAACGGCATCGCACATCTTTCGCGCCGCAGCGCGCTGGCTCTCGCATTACTGGGCGGCGTTGCGCTGCACGGCGGGGCTCTGGCCCAGGAGAAGGCGGTCACGATCGCCCTCACCGCCGACGCCGTGATCCTCGACCCGCATGCGGCCAACGAGCTCACCGGCAACATCATGTTCTATCACTTCTACGACTCGCTGGTGAGCCGTACCCCGGAACTCGGGTTCGAGCCCGGCCTGGCGGAAAGCTGGCAGGTCGTCGACGACACGACCTGGGTCTTCAAGCTGCGCAAGGGCGTGAAATTCCACAACGGCGAAGAGCTCAAGGCCTCCGACGTCGTCTACACGCTCGAGCGCCTGAAGAAGGCGCTGATGTCGAACCTCGTGGCGAACATCGCATCGGCCAAGGCTGTCGACGACTACACGGTCGAGATCAAGACACCCAAGCCCTACGCCGTCCTGCACATGGCGCTGGCCGAGATCCTGATCGTCAACGAGAAATATACCAAGGCCATCGGCGATGAGCAGATGGGCTTCAAGCCCATGGGCACCGGGCCCTACAAGCTCGCCGAATGGATCAAGGAAGACCGGATCACGCTGGCGGCTTTCGCCGACTACTGGCGCGGAAAGCCCAAGATCGACAAGGTCACCTTCAAGCCGATCACCAATCCGGCGACACGCACGGCGGCGCTGCTGACCGGTGGTGTCGACGTGATCCAGGACCTCTCGGTGCGCGACGTCGCCGGCGTGCGCGCGAACCCGGCCTATGAGGTCATCACGCGTCCAAGCCTGCTCAACATGGTCATCGCGCTCGACACCCGCGAGAAGTCGCCGACCATCGATCTGCCGGTCAACCCGCTGCGCGACCGCCGGGTGCGCGAGGCGCTGACGCGGGCGATCAATACGGAAGCGATCAAGTCCGTCGTCATGAACGGCTTCGCCACGCCGAGCGACCAGTATGTCCCCTCGTCGCATCTCGGATATGTCCCCGGCCTCGACTTCCGCAAGGTTCACGCCTTTGACCTTGAAAAGGCGCGTGCGCTGATGAAGGAAGCCGGCTTCGAGAAGGGGTTCACCATGACCCTGGACACGACCAATAACCGCTACGTCAATGACGGTGCCATCGCGCAGGCGCTGGCCGGCATGCTCGCGCGCATCAATGTCACCCTGAAGCTCAACCTGATGCCGCGCTCGAACTTCTTCGGCTACATCCGCGTACCCTCGGATAAGTCGAGCTTCATCATGAGCGGCTGGGATACGCCCTCGGGCGACGCCGGCAACATGTACAGCACTCTGATGTACAGCCGTGGCAAGAAGCCCGGCTTCGGACAGGCCAATCGCGGCGCGTTCTCGAACGAAGAGTTCGATAGCTGGATCGACAAGGCCGACGCGACCGCGGACATGAAGAAGCGCAATGAATTCCTGCAGGAGGCGACCAAGATCGCCGTGCGCGAGATCCCGATGATCCCGCTGCATTACGAGCAGGACATCTATGCGGCCAAGAAGAACGTCAAGGTCGTTCCGCGGATGGACAAGTTCATCTGGGCTTATGAGATGGACGTGAACTGACGTCGTCACCTCGCGCGAATTTCGTCTCTCTGATTGCGCGAGCGGGCATTTGCCCGCTCGTCGTCGCTCCCGGACAAGACCGGCTGCGTCTTCGTTTTCCTATCCTTGAAGGGTCCCTGGCGTGCTCGGCTATCTGATCAAGCGATTGATCCAGATGATTGTCGTCCTTTGGGCGGTGTCGGTCCTGGTCTTCATCATGATGAGCTTCACGGGCGATCCGACCTATATGATGGTCCCGCTCGATGCGACGGATGAGCAGATCGCCCAGGCGCGACGTCTGCTCGGCCTCGACGACAGCCATCTCGTGCAATACTGGCGCTTTCTCACCAACCTCGTGCAGGGCGATTTCGGCCGCTCCTTTGTGTTCCGGCAACCTGCGCTGCAGCTCATCCTGGAACGCCTGCCGGCGACGCTAGAGATCGTCACGCTTGCCATGGCGTTCGCCCTGGTCGTCGCCATTCCGCTCGGCGTCTATGCCGGCGCCAACCCCAAACGCGCCGGCAGCCGGGCCGTGATGGCGGGGTCTCTGATAGGCATCTCGCTGCCCGGCTTTTGGCTCGGCATGGTGCTGATCTTCGTCTTCGCAGTGAAGCTCCAGCTCTTCCCCTCGTCCGGCCGCGGCCCGACGCAGGAATGGCTGGGACTGCGCGTCAGCTTCCTGAGCTGGCAGGGCATGCTCCATCTCATCCTGCCCGCCCTGACCCTTTCGGTCGGCACATTGGCCATCCTGATGCGCATCATCCGCGCTGAGATGATGGAGGTGATGAAGCAGGACTACATCAAATTCGCGCGCGCCAAGGGCACCGACCGCAGGGGCGTCCTCTTCAAGCACGGGCTCAAGAACGCCCTGATCCCCCTGGTGACGGTGTTTGGCCTGATGCTCGGCGATCTCATCGCCTTCGCCACCCTGACCGAGACGATCTTCGCCTGGCCAGGCATCGGCAAGCTTCTGGTGGACTCCATCTATCGCGGCGACCGCCCTGTCATCGTCGTCTACTTGATGTTCGTGGCCTTCATGTTCGTCGTGGTCAATTTCCTCGTCGACATGCTCTACGCGCTCATCGACCCGCGCATCAAGATCAAGTGAAGCAGCCCCGATGAACGCTCTCTCCGCCAGTCTTTCGCGTTTCGCCGCCTCGGAGTTATTTTACAATTACCGGCGCAACACCTCGGCCATCATCGGCAACATCATCGTCCTGCTGTTCGCCGGCATGGTGACGCTGGGTCCAGCCCTGGTCGCCCAGGACCCCTACGACATCGCGCAGCTCGAACTCATGGACTCGTTCAAGCCGCCGGCCTGGCTCGAAGGCGGTACACCGCAATACCTGCTTGGCACCGACGGACAGGGCCGCGATGTGCTGGCCGGCATCGTCTATGGCAGCCGCATTTCGCTGTTTATCGGCCTGGCCGCGATGCTGGGCTCCTGCCTGATCGGCACCGGGCTCGGTCTCGTCGCGGGCTTCTACGGCGGCCGGCTCGACAGCCTGATCATGCGTGTCGCCGACATCCAGTTGTCCTTTCCCTCGGTCCTGACCGCTTTGTTCCTGATGTCGGCCTTCGGAACGGGGGTGGAGAAGGTGCTGATCGCGCTCATCTCCGTCGGCTGGGTCGTCTATGCCCGCATCGTTCGCGGTTCGACCCTGCGCGAATCCCAGAAGGAATACATCCAGGCCGCGCGCGTCTCGGGACTGCCGAACCGCAAGATCATCCTGCGCCATGTCCTGCCCAACGTCCTGACGCCGTTGATCGTCGTCGCGACGATCCAGGTCGGGACCTTCATCCTGATCGAGGCGTCGCTCTCATTCCTGGGCGTCGGCGTGCCGATCACGGAGCCCTCGCTGGGACTTCTGATCAAGAACGGCTTCGACGTCCTCTTCTCGGGACTGTGGTGGATCTCGGTCTTTCCCGGCCTTTTCATCATGCTCATCGTCTTCGGCATCAATCTGCTCGGCGACTTCCTTCGCGACGAACTGAACCCGCGCCTGAAATGACAGCTCCCTCCAGCCCACATTCGCCAGACACAGCCCGCCCCGCCGCGCCGCTGCTCTCCGTCTCCGGCCTCAAAACGTATTTCCATACCTTCGGTGGTGTGGTGAAAGCCGTCGACGGCGTCGATTTCGACCTCGCCGCCGGCCAGGTCCTCGGCCTGGTCGGCGAGTCCGGCGGCGGCAAGTCGATGGTCGGCTTCTCGATCATGGGGCTGATCGATCCACCGGGCCGGATCGAGGCGGGGCGGATCGAATTCGAGGGCCAGAATCTGCTTGAGCTCGACGACGCCGGAATGCGCAAGATCCGGGGCAAGCAGATCGCGATGATCTTCCAGGATCCGATGACGGCGCTGAACCCGCTCTACACGATCGGAAACCAGCTCGACGAGATGCTGCGGCTCCACACCGAGATCCCTGCAAGCCAACGGCGTGCCCGTTGCATCGAAATGCTGAGCGAGGTCGGGATTTCCCAGCCGGAGGAACGGCTGAACAATTATCCGCACCAGTTCTCCGGCGGTATGCGCCAGCGTGTCGTCATCGCCATCGCCATGATCGCGGGGCCGAAACTGCTGATTGCCGACGAACCGACGACCGCCCTCGACGTCACGATCCAGGCGCAGTTGCTGCGCCTGATGAAACGGCAGGTCGAGCAGACCCGCGCCTCGCTGATCCTGATCACGCATGATCTCGCGGCCGTGTCGCAGATGGCCGACCATGTCGTGGTGCTCTATTGCGGCCGCATCGTCGAGCGGGCGCCCACTGCCGAGATCATCCGCCGTCCGCGACACCACTATACGCGCGGCCTGCTCGACTCGATTCCCCATGACGACCGGCGGCAGACGCGATTGCGCCAGATCCCCGGCTCGGTTCCCGACATCCGCAAGCTCCCGCCGGGCTGCACATTTGCGCCGCGTTGCCCCGCCGCGCAGCCCATCTGCCGCGAGGTCGAACCCAGGCTGGCCGAGGATGTCGCGGGCTGCGCGGTCGCCTGTCATTTTCCGCTGGAGGCGAGACGCTGATGGCCCCGTTGCTTCAGGTCACCAATCTCGAACAGCGTTTCGACGCGAGCGGCGGCTTCTTCGACCGGCTGCGGTTCAGTGGCGGGCGGATCACGGCCCCACGCCGCATCGTGCACGCCGTCAACGGCGTCAGCCTGCAGATCGAGCGCGGCGAGGTGCTTGGGATCGTCGGCGAAAGCGGCTGCGGCAAGTCCACGCTCGCCAAGACCATCATCAAGCTCTACGAGCCGACCGGCGGCCAGATCGTGCTCGATGGGCAGGACATCACGACGCATGATTTCGGCCGCATGCGGCCGATCCGCAAGACCATGCAGATGATCTTCCAGGATCCCTACGCCTCGCTCAATCCGCGCCAGCGCGTCCGCGACATCGTGATGGAGCCCTATCTGGAGAACGCGCCCGGCCCGGTCCCCGATGTGCAGGAGCGCGCCTTGGCACTTCTTGCCAAGGTCGGACTGGGCCCTGAACATGCCGACCGCTACCCGCATCAGTTCTCAGGCGGCCAGCGCCAGCGCATCGGCATCGCCCGCGCGCTGTCGGTCGAACCCGACCTGATCATCGCCGATGAACCTGTCTCGGCGCTGGACGTCTCGATCCAGGCCCAGATCCTGAACCTGATGATGGACCTCAAGGACGAACTCGGGTTCTCCTATCTCTTCATCACCCACGACCTCTCGGTGGTGCGCCATATCAGCGACCGCATCGGCGTGATGTACCTGGGCTTCATGGTCGAGACCGGCCCTCGCGACGCGATATTCGAGGACCCCAGGCACCCCTATACGCGCGCGCTTCTCGCCGCCGCGCCGGTCCTGGGCGAGCCGCTCGCCCCTGCTGCGGACGAGATCAAGGGCGAGGTGCCCAGCGCCTTCAACCTGCCGTCGGGCTGCTGTTTCCGGACCCGCTGCCCGCTCGCCTTCGATCGCTGCGCCGTCGAGCGCCCCGTCCTGCGGTCGCAAGCATCGGGACGATCCGTCGCCTGCCATCTGCAGGATGCCGACGCCATGTCGCAAACCGCCTGAAGGACAAGCGCATGAATATGACGGTCAGGATCAGCCAGGCGCGCATCGCGCTCGACGATCCCCATGCCTGCACCGATTCCAACGATGTGCTGACCGTTTTCGGCGCACTCTTTGATGGGCTGGTTCGCCGCAACGACGCGGGCGGGTACGATCCCGCCCTGGCGACCGAATGGTCGACCTCCGAGGATGCGCGCTGCTTCGATTTTCGCTTGCGCGAGGGCGTCTCGTTTCACAATGGCGATGCCTGCAATGCCGAGGCCGTGCGGTTTTCGCTGCTGCGGATGGCGCGACCCGATATGGGCGCGACGCTCGGCGCTCCCGGCGTCTACGCGCAATATCTCGCCGGCATGACGGTGGAGATCACAGGCTGCCATGGGATCAGGCTGACGCTTGCCGAGCCGCTCGCCGACCTGTTCGACATCCTTGCCTATGGCCACATCGTCTCACCGCGCGCTATCGCGGATGCGGGTGACGATCTCGTGAAACGGGCTGTGGGGACCGGGCCCTACCGTCTGGAACAGTACGTTCCCGGCGAGCGCATCGAGGCCTCCGCCAATCCCGGCCATTTCGACGGACCTCCCGCTTTCGCGCGCATGGTCTGGCAACATGGTGCGACATCGGCCGTCCGCGCGGCTGCCTTGCGGGACGGCACGGTGGAGATCGCCAACGGACTCGACCCGGCGGCTGCCAGCGAATTCGACGCCCTCCCCGGCTTCACGCTGCAGACCTTCCTCGCGCCGACCGCGCTGATCTTCATGTTCAATGCCCAAAGCGGCCCGGCGCGCGACCCGCGCGTCCGGCTCGCGCTCAATCTCGGTCTCGATCGCGAGGAGTTGGTCAGCACAGTGCTCGCCGGCGCTGGGCAACCGCTTCACGGCTTCATCAGCCCCGTGCATTTCGGCGCCGACCGGCAGGCCGCCCCCTTCGTCCAGGACAAAGCGCGCACCCGCAAGCTTCTTGCCGAGGCTGGCTACGGCAGCGGCCTGACGCTGCAGCTATACTGCCCCACGCGGCTGCCCGACGAGGCACAGGCACTGGCCGACCAGGTGGAGGCGCAACTCGCCGATCTCGGGGTCCGCTTCGAACGGCATATCGAGAGCGACCGAACGCTCTACGCCAATCAGGTCCGCCTCAAGGCGATCCACGACCTCTGTGTTTTCGATTCCAGCCCGATGAGCGCCTTTCGCGTACTCCACGAGAAGATCGACGCACGCGTTCGCGGTTCCTGGTGGGAAGGCTATCACAACCCGGAGGTCGAGCGCCTGATCGACCTGGGTCGCAGGACGGTCGCGCCGGAGCCACGGGAGGCGATCTACCAGCAATGCTATCGCCTGCTGCAGCAGGATCCGCCCTGGCTCTATCTCTACAACCACCGCCGCGTGATCGGTCTCAAGGGCGACTATCCGGGCTGGGCGATGCGCCACGATGGCGTTCTCGACGTCCGGTCCCTGCCAGCCTTCTGAGGCAGACGGTCTGGGCGCCTTGGCGGCGCCCAGACCGGAGTTTCATACGCCGCGAATGGCGCCGCCATCGACCCGGATCGTCGCGCCCGTCACATAGGACGCGCGCGTGCTTGCCAGGAATACCGCGACGTCGGCAAATTCTTCCGCCGATCCGTAGCGGCCTGCCGGTATCGCGGCGAGCGACGTCGCCTTGATGGTGTCGAGCGGCTGCCCGGTGCGCCCCGCCGCGGCCTGATCGAGTTGGTCGACACGCTCGGTCTGGATCCGTCCCGGAAGGACCATGTTGACGGTCACCCCATGCGCCGCGACCTCCCCTGCCAGCGTCTTCGACCAGCCGAGAATGGCTGAGCGGATACCGTTGGACAGCGCCAGCCGCGGAATAGGCTGCGCGATGCCCGACGAGCCGATCGTTATGATGCGGCCGAAGCGGCGCTCGATCATCGTCGGCAGAAGCTGCTGCGTGATGTGAAACAGGTTGGCGGCCATCGCCTCGAACTGTGCGAGCCAGTCGGAGCGCGTCGCATCGCGGGCGTCAGCCGGCGGCGGCCCGCCGGAGTTATTGACCAGGATGTCGACGCCGCCCTGCCGCAAGACATCGGCAATCAGTGTCTCGACCGATGCGAAGTCCGCGAGATCGAGACGCGCGCTGCTGACAGGACCGGCCGCGGCGCCCAGTCCGGACGCCCAGTTTGCGATTGCGTCGGTATTTCGCGCGGCCGCGATGACATGCGCGCCTTCGCGGGACAGTCCTTCCGCAATGGCCCGACCGAGCCCCTTGCTGGCGCCCAGCACCAGCGCGCGCTTACCCTTGAGTCCGAGGTCCATCAGCCAATCTCCGCAAGACGGCGCTGCTGGCGCGCGATCAACCGCTCGACATCGGCGATATCGCCGGCGGACAGGCGGCCGCCAGGCCTGCGCAAGGCAGCAGACGCGATCACCCCTCGCTTCGCCAGGATGTGCTTCCTGATCTGGAGGCCAAGGCCGGGCTGCAATTCGTAGCGGGCCAGCGGCAGATAGGCATCGAAGATGTCGTGAGCGCGCTCGACCTCCCCGGCCGCGTGCGCATCGCAGACCTCGACCATCATCTCCGGATAGGCGAAGCCCGTCATGGCGCCGTCGGCACCGCGGGTGAGTTCCTCGGGGAGGAAGACACCGCCATTGCCGCACAGGATCGAGATCCGGCGGGTTTCGCCGCGGTCGCTGGCGGCGCGCAAGGCGCCGATCTTGTTCAACCCGGGCCAATCCTCATGCTTGACCATAACGCAGCTGGGCAAGTTCTTGACGATCTTGACGATCAGCGGCGACGCGATCTGCACGCCGGTCGCGAGCGGGTAGTCCTGCAGCACGAAGGGCGTATCGCCCAACGCCTCGGCCATGGCCTCGTAATAGGCATAGATCTGGTCGTCGGTGCGCAGCGTGGAGGGTGGCGCAACCATGACGCCGGCCGCACCGGCATCCATCACCTGCGCGGTCAATTCCTTCATCGGGGCCAGGCCGGGCGCCGAGACGCCGACGACGACCGGCACGCGACCGGCCACGCGTGACAGCACACGCTCCACGACGCCGAGGGACTCGGCTGCTGTCAGTTTTGGCGCTTCCCCCATCATGCCGAGCACGGTGAGGCCGGTCGCGCCCGTCTCCAGGTAGAAGTCGACCATCGTGTCTGTGCTTTGCAGATCGACCGCACCATCATCGGTGAACGGAGTCACAGCAATCACATAGACGCCCGAGGCGTCTTCAGTGAGCATTCCCATCATGGACCTTTCGGAGATGCGGATTTCAGAGTTCTGAATTCAGAAGGACGCGGCCCACAGCCATCGCGGCAGCGGCCTGCGTCGGCTCGACGACGGGGATGCCGAGTGCATCCTCGAGCGGCCGGCGGAAGCGGGCCATGCCGGCGCAGCCCATCACCACGACGTCGGCGCCGTGGTTGTCGCGCAGGGCCCTGCCCGTCGCCGTCAGGCGTTCGCGCGTGCGCGCCTCGTCGGCGAGCTCAGCGACGCCCATGCCGATCGAGAGGTCTCCGGCGAAACGCTGCATGACCCCCATCGCTCCGAGGTAGCGAAGGTGCCGCGGGATCGAGGTCGGCAGTATCGCAATCACGCCGAACCTGTGGCCGAGCGTCATGGCAGTCAGCACGCCCGATTCCAGGATGCCCAGGACCGGGTGCCGGCTCTGCTCACGCAACGCATGGAGGCCGGGATCGCTGAAGCAGGCGACGACAAACGCGGAGGCTTCGTCCTCGAGCTCCCGCGCCTTGGCCAGCATGGGGCCGATGACGCTTTCGACATCCCGCTGTGTCTGGATGCCCGCCGGACCGCCGGGCACGGTCACGCAGGCGATCTTTGGCCCGCCGGGAATGCGCAGCGGATTGACCGCCTCGTCGATCCCCGCCGTGATCGCCTCCGACGAGTTGGGGTTGATGATGAAGATCGTGCCGCCCATGCCGGTTGCTCCAGAGGTGATGGTGGCGCCTCTCAGTAGAGGTCGGCCCCGAAATTGCGCTGAGGATCGAATTCCGGCGAAGCGTTGCCAGTGGGCCGCGTCGCATCTCCCGCCTCGCGCAGGAGCAGGCGGCCCGAGCCGGCTTCGGCGCTGATTGCACCGTTGGCCACGACGACTTCGCCGCGGCGCAGCACGGTCTCGGGCCAGCCCGTGATCGTCCGGCCGGCGAAGGGATTGTAGCCCGTGTTGTCGTGCAGGGTGTCGGTGAGCGTGACCTGGCGCGTCGCGTCCCAGATCGCGATGTCGGCGTCCATGCCCACGGCAAGCGAGCCCTTGCCCGGGAGGTCATAGATCTGCGCCGGCGCGGTCGCGGTCAGCTCGACGAACTTCTTCAGCCCGAGCCCGCCTTGGCTGACCATGGCGTCGAACAGGACCGGCAACCGCATTTCCAATCCCGGCATGCCGTTGGCGATCTGCTTGAAGCCGGGGTTGTGGCCAGCGCTCAGCTTCCCGCTCGCATCGAAGCGATAGGGAGCATGATCGGAGGACAGGATCTGCAGGTCGCCCAGTGCCAAAGCGCGCCACAGCGCGGTCTGGTCTCCTGCCGTCCGCTGCGGCGGCGAGCAGATCCACTTCGCGCCCTCGATTCCCGGCCTGTCGAGTTCCTCGGCCGTCATCAGCAGGTAGTGCGGACAGGTCTCGGCAAAAATCTTGACGCCGCGCCCACGCGCCTCGCGGATCACGGCCGCGCCTTCCGCAGTCGAGACGTGAAAGATCACGATCGGCTGGTCGAGCAGCTCGGAGAAGGCGATCAGGCGATGGAAGGCCTCGACCTCGGCTGCGCGCGGATGGCTCACCGCGTGATATTTCGGCGCGACATAGCCGCGGGCCACCAGCCGGTCTCCCATCCATTTGAGCAGGCCGTGGTTCTCGGCATGCACGCAGACCAGCCCGCCGGCGGCACGCGCCGCCAGCATCACGTCCAGCATCTGCTGGTCGTTCACCTGCACGGCGTCATAGGTCATGAAGACCTTCACCGAGCGATGCCCCGCGCGGATCAGCGCGGGCAGATCATGGCTGATCGTCTGCTCGTCGGGGTTCGCAACCATGAGATGGAAGGCGTAGTCGATGATCGCGCCGCGCCGCGCGAGCTCGGCGTATTCCTCCACCGCACGCGTCAGATTGGCGCCGCGATGCTGGGCTGCGAAGGACACCACCGTCGTCGTGCCACCAAAGGCGGCCGAGCGCGTGGCGCTCTCGAAGGTGTCGGCATTCATCAGCCCGCCGCCCGACAATTGCTCAATATGGCAATGGGTGTCGACGCCGCCGGGCAGGACTAGTTTGTCCCCGGCCTCGATCTCGCTCGCACCGGCGGGAAGCTCGAGCCCGATCGCAGCGATGCGCCCAGCCTTGATGCCGAGATCGGCACGGAAAACATCGTTGGCCGTGGCGATGATGCCGCCGCGGATCACGGTGTCGTATGTATATCCAGTCATCGTGGGCACCTCAGTTGCGGACGTTCAATGCCGGCCGCTCGAGCGGGTGTGGCCGAAGAAATCATTCGGCATCGCAAGCAGGTGACGCAAGCCCGTGCGCTCCAGCATGAGCTCGCATTCGCGCTGCGCGGCTTCGAGAACCTTGTCCTCCGCGACGCTGCTGACGACCCGTCCCTCCATCAGAATGCGTCCGCCGACGATGACGGTGTCGACATCATTGCCATTGGCAAAGCAGGTCACGCGATAGGCTGGCATGTTGAGCGGGTAGAGATGAGGCCGGGCGAGGTCGACCAGGATGATGTCGGCCTTCTTGCCGATTTCGAGCGATCCGATCTCGGCGCCCAATCCCAGGGCATGCGCGGCTTCGATCGTCGTCATCTCGAGGACCCGGCCCGGAGGCAGCACGTCGGGGTCTTTGAAATGCGTCCGATGGTAGTGCATGCATTGCTGCATGTGCCTGAACATGTCGCCCGAGCGATCGGGCGCCGTCGCATCCGAGCCGAGGCAGACCGTCACGCCCGCATCGAGCAGTTCCGGGACGGGACAACGCCCCAGGATCGAGGCCACGGCGCTGGGGTTGTGGACGATGCGGGTATCGGTTTCCGCGCAGATCGCGATCTCGCGCTCGGTCAGATTCGTCGAATGCGAGAGCAGCGCATCGGGGCCGAGCAGGCCCAGCGCATGGGCGTAGGCGACACTGTTGGTGGTGTGCCCGTCCTGGGTGAACATAGTGCCGGTGTCGCGCGACAGGGCGCGAGCAGCGAGCGTCTGACGCCTGGCCTCCTCCAGCGTGTCGGCATCGAGATCGCGGACATGCTCGTCGCGCAAAGTCGGCGTCAGCATGGCGATCCGGATCTGCCCGTCATGGCGACCGTGCCACCGGTCGATGACGGTGCCACAGGTCGCCATCTGCTGGTCGAAACTGACGCTGAGGTCTCGACGCGTGGAGCCCTTCCACACCGCATAGGTGCGCGGATGCGGCGGACGCGTCGGGCCGATCGCAACGATCGAGCGCGTTCCGACTTCGCGCACGCCATCGCAATGGGCGTCGGCATATGCAGGATCGTCCGTGCGCATGATGCTGTCGCCACCGCCCAGCAGCGACATGCCGGTGGTGACACCGAAGCGCAGCCGCTCGAGGGCGGCAAGCTGGGCCTCGGCACGCCAGAACGCGTCTGTCGATCCGACCGTGTAGGCCTGCTTGCACGCGTCGTACCAGAGGTCGCTGCGGCCGCCGCCCATCGTCTTGATCAGGCCGTGGCCGGCATGGGCGTGACCGTCAATGAGCCCCGGCATCACAGCCTTGCGTGCCGCATCTATGGTGCGCGGCGCGGTATGGCGGGCACGGATCTCGCTGCTGGTGCCGATGTCGACGATCCGATTGCCTGTGATCGCGACGGCGCCGTCCTCGATGATGCGCCGCGCCGGATCCATGGTGATCAGCGTGCCACCCGTGATGAGGAGATCGGCCATATCGAAAACCCGCGTTCAGAGCTCAGGCTCGACCAGATCGAACCCGGGCGTCACCTGATGACATAAACATACATTCGGTATACACATGGGATGGCGAGCTGGAAAGAGCGGGATCCGGTATGACTTCCGCCGTCGCTCCCGCCCTTGCCAGGTTCGGCGCATTGGTGATTTAGCTAGCGCGGCCAAGGTTCGCCCGACTGGGGTGTGGGTGGCTCGTGGATGAAAAGGCGTACTCGGTGAACACGCACGAAGACCCGATATCCACGCTCGGTCATTCCACCTATGAGCGCCTGCGCGACATGATCCTGAGTGGGGCCCTCCCCGCCGGCACATCGCTCCAGGAAAAGAAGCTCGCCGAGCGTCTCGGCGTATCCCGGACGCCTGTTCGCGAAGCGACCATGCGCTTGATGATGGAAGGGCTGGTGCTGCGTGCCGCAGGCCTGACGCCTGTGGTCAGGAAGCTCTCGGTCGACGACTTTATCGAGATCCTGCACGTGCGCCGCCTGCTCGAAGTCGAGGCAGCGGGACGTGCCGCCGAAAAAGGCGGATCAGATGACCTGCGCGAGATCGCCGCGCGTATCGCGGAATTTCGCGACGGCCTTGAGCCGACCCCCGAGGAACACGTGACCGTCGATGACAGGCTCCATCAGGTCATCGCGGACCTTGCCGGCTCGCGCCTGCTGGCCGAACTGATCAGCGATCTCCGGCAGAAGACGAAGATCTTCGACATGGGCCGGGTGCCGGAACGCTTCCAACCGGGCGTCCTGGAACATCTCGAGATCATCGACGCGATTTTGAATCGCGATGTCGAGCGCGCGCAGAGCGCGATGCGAACCCATATCGACAACGTGCGCGCAAGCGTCATGGCTCATTTGCGACGTCTCTTCTAGGCGTAGACGATGTGGCGCTCGCGGAGATGCTGGCGTCGAACTGGCATCGCGCGCTTCTCGGCCGCGATCCTTCGGACGGTGCCACAAGCCCCGCAACATCAGGCGGATGAGGAAGCCGCACGGAAAACACCTCCCGTACCCATGGGCACTACAGGCGCAGGAAGCGCTTCGCGTTGCCGTAGAGCCAGAGGTCCTGCACCTCTTCCCCAAGCGGAAGCGCCTTGATCTCGGCGATCGTGCGCGCGATGGGGCCAAGCGGATAGGCACTGCCGAAGATGATCCGGTCCTTTAGCACAGTCCGGCCGTATTGAAGGAGCGGCTCGTAGCCTGATCCCGCCACCTGGAGGTATTTCGGCCTCACCGCGACGAGACCGATGCTAACATTCTCATGGCGCCAGGCGACGCCGATCAGTTCATGCACCCAGGGGAAGCCCGGCGGAGAGGCGCACACCCTGAGCTCCGGGAAATCCACCATCACCTCATCAAGCAGCGAGGGATGTCCGTAGCGCATCAGCGCGCTGTCGGCGAAGTTGATCGAGCAATGGATGTTCACGGGAATTTCGAGCTCGATGCACTTGGCATAAAGCGGATACATCCGGCGATCGTTGATCGCGAGATGATGCTCGAAGCATTGCAGGTTGAGCCCGCGCAGGCCGAGCACCCGCACCGCATGGTCGAGCTCGCGCACCGCAGTCATTCCCTTGTTGGGGTCGACCCCGGCGAAGCCGATGAAGCGCGGCCCCTGCTCCTTGCAGAACTCCGCGACATCCTCGTTGCGGATGCGCCAGCCATAGGTCGTCTCCAGGTCGCGCGCCTTGACGCAGACATGGTTGACGCCAGCCCTGTCATACTCCGAGAGATAGCCGGCAAGGTCCTGCTGGGGCTCGGCCGCGGACTCGCTGGCCGCATAGACCTGCCGGTAGCGCTGCAGGTGCTCGGCTCCCTTCGGGCCGAAGGCCGGAAGCGGCGGGCGACTGCCATAGTCGATGATCATGAGCGATGCTCCGTGCCAGACATCGTCGGCCAGTTTGCCGCCCAGGGGCTGAGCGCCTCGATTGCCGCGGCGACCGCGAGAAGCTGCGCCTCGCCATGCCAGGGGCCGACGATCTGAAGGCCGATGGGCAGGCCACCCGAACTCATGCCGCAGGGCACCGAAATCGCAGGGTGCCCGCTGGCGTTATACGGGATGGTGTAGGGATACCAGGCGTCGCGCAGCGGGCCGTGGTCGATGCCGTCGACGACGAGCGGGCCGTCCGATTGCTGGCCAACGGGCAGCGCAGGCGTCGCGACTGTAGGCGTGATGAATATGTCCGCCCCATCGAACAGGCGCTCGACCTCGCGATAGATTTCGGAGCGGGCGCGCTGGGCATGGGCGAGGCGCGAATAGGTCTGCGCTTCCGGCTGCAGGGTCAGGCCGAGGCGGGCGGTGCGGTCCATGCGCGCGCCATGCGACTCGAGCAGAGAACCGAAGCGGGCATGCTGGTAGGCGCGCATCAGCACGAGGGCGGAGGCGGTGTCGAAGGCGATGTCGTCAGGCATCGACACGCGCGCAGCGCCGGCCGCCAGCAGACGCTCGACCGTCTCGCCGACGGCAGCCTCCACTTCCGGGGCGAGCCAGCGATTGAGCATCCGCGGCGCATAGCGCAGCCGCAGGCCCTTCAGCGCCGCGACGGGATCGTCAGGAAGTGGGACGGGTCCGGCCGAGCCGCCGAAGGAGAGCGGATCGCGCCGGTCGGGGCCCTTCATCGCGTTGAACATGAGGGTCACGTCCGCGACGGTGCGGCCCATCTGGCCGAGGCAGGTCAGCGAGCCGAACAGGTCCGTCGTCGTTTCGTGCGGCACCGCGCCCCAGCTCGGCTTCAGGCCGACGACACCACAGCAGGAGGCCGGGATGCGGCCGGAGCCGGCGCCGTCCGATGTCAGATGAAGCGGGCCGAAGCCCATTGCGGCGGCGATCGCCGCCCCGCCGCTCGACCCGCCGCAGCTGTAGTCGGTATTCCAGGGATTGCGGCTGATGCCGTGGCGTGGAGAATCGGTGAGAACCTTGTGGCCGAATTCCGGAGTGGTCGATTTCGCGAACGGGATCGCTCCGGCGCGGCGCAGCCTGGCAACCGCCTCCGCATCCTTCTCGGCGACCTGGCCGGCAAAGACATGCGACGCGTATTCGAGCGGCATGCCCGCGACCGCGACGAGGTCCTTGACGCTGAAGGGCAGCCCGTGGAGCGGGCCCGGCGCGACGCCTGCAGCGAGCGTCCGGTCGGCCTCGCAGGCGGCAGCCAGAGCGCTCTCATCAGCAACATGGGAGAAGGCGTTGACCGGCTCGTTGCGAGCCGCGATCTGCCCGAGCACGGAGTTCATCAATGTCTCGGCCGCAAGTGCGCCGGACTTCAGATCGGGCAGAAGCTCGGCCGCGCTGCGGCTCCACAGGGGCATGCTCATCGCCAGATTCCTTCCACCCTGTCGAAGGCGCCGAGGCGCAGATCCACGACGCCGGCCGTCAATGCCTTCTTCGCCACCTTCTGCGAGGCGGTGCGCGGGATGTCGTCCACAAAGGCGATGTAGCGAGGGATTTTGAAGGCGGCGAGATTGGCCTCGCAATGCCCGGCGATGCGCCCGATCAGCTTGTCGTCGCCATCGATGCCGGACGCGGGCAGGACATAGGCTTTGACCTCCTCGCCGCGCAGTTCATCGGGCACGGCAACGACCGCGACCTCCTCGATCTCGGCCATGTTGCGCAGCACGGTCTCGACCTCGCGCGCCGCGATGTTCTCGCCGGCGCGCCGCACCATCTCCTTCAGCCGGCCGACTATGTAGAAGTATCCTTCCGCATCCTGACGGAAAAGATCGCCTGTTCGGAACCAGTCGCCGAAGAAGCTGTCACGATTGGCTTCTGGGCGGTTGTAGTAGCCGAGCATCAGGCCCGGGCCGCGCAGGACCAACTCTCCGATCTCGCCGCGCGCGACGTCCCTGCCCTGCTCGTCGACGACCCGCGCCTCTCGGAACGGCGCCGGGATGCCGCAGGAGCCGGAGCCGACCATATGCAGCGCATCGAGCGGCATGTAGAGGCCGGGGCCGACTTCGGTCATGCCGAAGGCCTCCATCGCCGGCGCGTTGAAGCGCTCGCGCAAGGCTGCGTTGACCTCCTTGCGGTGGCCGTAGATGTTGGCGCGCATTAGCTCGGTCCTGCAATCCTCGGGCGTTTCCGGCTGCTTGAAGACGATCTCCGGGAACAGGCAGAAATGGATCCGGTGCTCGCGCAGCCAAGCGGCAAAGCGGCTAGCGCTTTGGCGCTTGGCGACGAAGAGCGTGCCGCGCTGGTAGAAGCACAGCAGCAGAAGCCATTGCGGGTCCATATAGAAGAACGGCGTCGAGGCAAGCACGCGGCGGAAGCGACGGGCATCGCGGAAACCATTCACGAAGCCGGCGCTTAGCCAATAGCGATGCGTCAGCATACAGCCCTTGGGAAAGCCGGTCGTACCCGAGGTGTACTGGATGTTCATGAGGTCGTCATGGCCGGGCTCCGGCCCGTCATGCCGCGCGCCCTCGGGAACCGAAGCGACGAGCGCGTCCAGCGTCATCGCGCCCGGCAGCAGCGTTTCCCGCATGTCTGCGGCCGCCATCCTGAGCACGCGGTCAGGACGCGGAAATGTCCCGGCCTCTGCCACCTCTGCCGCCTCGCGATATTGCGGGCCGCATTCGTCGTGGATGACGAGCGCCGCGGCTCCGGCATCGCCGAGCACATAGGCGAGTTCGCGGCCGGTATAGCGCAGGTTGACAGGCACCATGACCGCGCCGATCCGCGCCAGAGCGAGCCAGACGATCGGCATCTGCGGGCAGTTCGGCAGCATCACGCCGACCCGCATGCCGTGCGTCACGCCAAAGGAGTCGAGCGCCACGGCCATCCGGTCGACCGCCTCGTCGAGGGCGGTATAGGTGATCGTCTCGCCGCTCTCGAAGAAATTCCACACCAGCACGTCCGGCGTCTCGGCGGCGGCCTCGCGCAGCAGTGTCCCGATATTGCGGGGGAAGATGAAACGCTCCATCTCGCGATGCCGCGCCGCGACGTCCATCTCGGCGATGCGCGCTACATAGTCATCGGCCCAGGCGGGCGTTTCGGTCTCGACGGGCAGGCGCAACATGGGCATCTCGAAAAAAGGTTCGCATCAAACAGTTCAGGAAGTTATGTTTTCCGTCGATGATCGAGCGCGGTTGAAACCTAGGCGGAAATATCGCATGGCGACGGCCTCTGGTGTACTTCCAGCGATCCATCTGACCCGACTCCTATTATTCCGCTGCCGAACGAAAGCCGCAAATTGCTTTTTGACTAGAAAACATGCCCGCTGGTTATAATTGACCAAAGCGAGTTACGGAGGCCCTCAATGCGGATCACCCATCGGCAGCTGGAGGCCTATGTCCAGTTCATGGAGACAGGCAGCGTCACGGCCGCGGCCGAGCGGATGCGGGTTTCGCAGCCGGCGATGAGCAAGATCCTGGCAGGGCTCGAAATCGACCTTGCGCTGACGCTGTTCGAACGCAAGCGCAAGCGCCTGATCCCGACCGATCAAGCGCAACTACTTCACAAGGAGGTGCGCCGGCTCTTCGCCTCGCTCAGCGATGTCGAGCGCTTCGCGCGCGACCTGCGCGATCTGCGTTCAGGCGAGCTGCGGATCGTCTCGGCGGCTTCGATCGGCCACACGCTGGTGGCCGACGCGCTTGTCGCCTTTGCCAAAGTCAATCCCGCGATCTCGGTCGCGCTCGACGTGTCCAGCGTGGTAGGCGGCGACGTGCTCGGACAGAAAGTCGATATCGGCTTCTCGGTCAGCCATTTCCATCACCCCGACCTGCTGACCGAGCCGTTGTTCAATGCCGACGCCGTCTGCGTGATGCGGCAGGACCATCCGCTTACCGGGCGAAAGGTCGTCGTGCCGCGCGATCTCGAAGGGGTGGAGTTCATCTCCTTCACCCGCAACAGCCGGATGCGCCACCTGACAGATGCGGTGTTCGAGCAGCAGCGGGTTACGCGCAAGATGCGGACTGAGGTGTTCTCATCGGTCGAGGCCAATGCGCTCGTCTCGCGCGGCTTCGGCATCGCCATCGTCGAGCCGATGACGGTGCATCAGGGCTTCTGGCCGGGGCTGGTGGCGCGCCGCTTCGAGCCGACGATCGCCTTCACTTTCAACGCCATCGTCTCGCGAAACAGGCCGGTCTCGCCTCTGGCCGAGGCCTTTTTGGCCGAGCTCCGGGGACGGATCGCGGCGCTCGCCGAGGGCAACGACCCACGCGCAGTCGAGAGCCTAACAATCCGCCTGCCGCAGAAACGCCTGCGCGACGGCGCGACCTCAGGCGCCGTCGTGGCGGACGAAGAAGGTTAGCCCTGCGACGCGATCGAGGATCATGACGGCGAGAAAGGTGATCAGCACGCTGATCGTTGAGATCGCCGCCAGCACAGGCGTCGCCGAATCCTGGACGAAGGAGAAGATCTGGACCGGCAGGGTCGAGATGTTGGGGCCGATCAGGAACATCGTCACCGTGACCTCGTCGAAGGAGATGATCCCGGCGAAGAGCAGCGAGGTCAGGATTCCCGACCGGCACATCGGAATGACGATATCCCGGAGCGCGCGCCATTCGCTCGCGCCCATCACATTGGCGGCGCGCACCAGATCCGGGTCGAGGCTGCGCAGTGCGATATGGATCGGACGGTAGGAGAAGGGCAGCGTCACGATCAGATGGGCGAGGACGATGCCTGGTGCCGTTCCGATCAGCCCGAACTGAGCCACGAGCGCGACCATGGCGACGCCCATCGCGGCATGCGGGAAGAAGAGCGGCGAGAAGATCGCGAGTTCGAGCCAGGTCGCAAGCTTCGGCGCATGACGCTGCGTGTAATAGGCCGCCATGAAATTAACGACGGTGACGATCACCGCCGTCACGGCGGCGATGGCGACGCTGATCGCAAAGGCGCGCGGCCAGCGCGGGTCGAACAGCGCGTCTCGATACCAGCGCAGGCTGAGCCCCTCCGGCGGGAACTGGATATAGCTCGTGTCGCTGAAGGACGCGCCGATGATGATCATGATCGGCGCCGGCAGCGAAAGCAGCAGCAGGACGCTTGCCAAGGTCGAGAATCTGGAATTTGCCCACATCCCGATCACTCCACGGCCCCAATCAGATGGCGCTCGACGGACTTGAGCACGAGTAGCGAGAGGAAGCTGATGGCGAGCAGGCAGATCGACCAGGCAGCGGCCTTGTTCAGATTGAAGGTGTACATGACCTCCTGATAGATCTGCGAGCCGACGAACTGATGCGACATGCCGCCGAGAACGATCGGCGTGACGATCGCGCCGATGCTCGCCAGGAAGATCACGATCAGCGCCGTGAACGCGCCCGGCAGCGACAACGGCAGCACGATGCGCCGGAAGGTCTGAAACCGGCTCGCGCCGAGCACGCCGGAGGCCTCCTCCAGATTGCTCTCAATCGCCAGCAGCGAGGACAGGATCGAGATCACCGCGAAGGGGATCAGCACATGGGTCAGGCCGATGACGATGCCGAGATCGTTGAACATCAGCGAAAGCGGCTGCTCGACGATGCCAGTCCAGGCCAGCATGCCGTTGATGACGCCCTTGGGGCCGAGCAGAACGAGCCAGCCATAGGTGCGTACGACCAGGCTGACCAGCCATGGGACGAGAACCACGATCAGCAAGGCATTGCGCCAGCGTTCGAGCCGCCAGAGCAGGAGCGAAATGGGATAGGACAGCGCAACAGAGAGCAGCGCCACGGTCAGCGAGGACAGGATCGTCCTTGCGAAGATCACCTGATAGTCGCTTCGGTTCAGGATCTGCCGGAAATAGCGCAGTGACCAGCCATCGGCGTCGGCGAAGCCGTTGGAAAAGAGTTGGAAGACCGCCACGAAGAAAAGGGCGAGCAGCGCCAGGACCGGCAGCAGCAGCAGCAGGGCCTTGGCCGGCGAGGCCGGCTGCGTCTCGGTCATGGCTTTTCTCCGAAGCTCGCGGCGGCCGGAGCTGCGAGCGGTTCGAAGATTTGCGCGTCGGCGCGTTCGAAGGCGATGCGGCAGGCGGAGCCGGCTTCCGGGAGAGCCGCGCCGTCGCTGGCCAGTCGCACCGCGACGAGCCGTTGCTCGCCGCAGCGCAGGATGAAGCGCACGACGGGTCCCAGCGCAATGCGCTCGACGACGGTTCCCGGCAGCGCGATGCGTCCGCCCGCATCCGCGTCCGGCGGCAGGATCGCGATCCGTTCGGGCGAAGGCCGATCACGCAGTCGGTGCCGGGGGCAAGCATGAAGCCGCGCAGAGCGCTTGCCGGCAAGCTGTAGCGGCCGCCGGGGCAGTCGATCTCGACCGCGCCGGGCGTTGTCGCGGCGATGCGGCCGGGAATCTCGTTCAGTTCGCCGATGAACTTGGCGACGAAAAGGTTGGCGGGCTGCGAATAGATCGCGGGCGGCGTGTCGTATTGCTGGATCGTGCCGGAGCTCATCACGATGATGCGGTCCGACATCAGGGTCGCTTCTTCCTGGTCGTGCGTGACGAAGACGAAGGTGGTGCCAAGCTCGCGCTGGATTTCCTTGAGGGCGAGCTGGAGTTGCTTGCGGAGTTGGAGATCCAGCGCCGACAAGGGCTCGTCCAGCAAAAGGATCGAGGGTTCCAGCACCAGCGATCGCGCAAGAGCCACCCGCTGCTTCTGGCCGCCGGACAGTTGCGAGATGCGCCGGCTGCCGAGGTGGCCGAGCCCGACGAGGTCGAGGAAGTTCCCGACCTTCCGGCGCAATTCCGCCTCCGGCACATTGCGCAGGCGCAGGCCGTAGGCGACGTTCTCGTCGACCGAAAAATGAGGAAACAGCGCCAGGTTCTGGAAAACCATGCCGATCGGCCGGCGCTGCGGCGGCAGGCCCGCCATGTCGCGCCTGTCGATCGCGATCGCCCCGGCGCTGGGCGGGATGAAGCCAGCGATCAATCGCAGCAATGTGGTCTTGCCGCAGCCGGAAGGACCGAGCAGCGTGACGAAGGTACCGGCTTCGACCGCGAGATCGAGGCTCGAAAGCACGGTCGTCGCGCCATAGGCCTTCGCAACGCCGGCAACCTGGATGGAGCCTCGGGCCGCGCGGGACAGCGCGGCATGCGCGAGGGTTTCGGGCAAGGCTAGGACTTCAGGCAAAGAAGGGGACATTGATCGAATCCGCCGGGGTGGCGAGAGGGATGGAGAGCGCGCTCCGCGGATCGCGACTGGCGAGCGGCGTCTAGCGCTTGCCGGCGGCGATCTGCTCGACCCGGTTGAGCCGATCCTCGTAGTCGCTGACGATGACATTCCAATCCGGAATATACATCCGCTTCATCAGCGCCTCGCGCGTCATCCCGAGGTCGCGCTCATATTCGGGTGGCAGGACAGCCTTGTCGTTGGTCGGAATCGAGCCGTTCTGCCCCGAAATTCGCGTCTGGACTCCGGCATCTAGCAGCGCATTGAGATAGGTAATGGTCTGAGCCCGATCGGCGGAGCCTTTCGGCACCACCACGACATAGGGCAGCATCAACGCGCCTTCCTTCGGAATGGCCATTTCGATGCTCTTCTGGCCGTCGCGACGCAGGGTCCAGACTCGCGTCGAGTAGAATGGCACGGCAGTGACCTCGCCGCGTGTCAGCAGCGTGTTCATATGGGCAAGCGACGTATAGGTGGTCAAAGCATTGGCGATGATCGCCCGCAGCGGTTCGATGCCCGGCTCGATCTTTGCGGCACTGCCACCATTGGCATGGGCGAGGATGGTGAGATCGTAGGATGTCGCGTAGACCGGGCGCGTCACGGCGAGCTTCCCCTTCCAGCGGGGGGCAGCCAGGTCGTTCCAGGACTGGAAATCCGAGGCCTTGGCCAGCGTGTTGTTGAAGGCGATGCCGTAATAGCCGAAATGGGTGGCGAGGCCGACGATCTTGCCCTCCCGGTTCCGGACGACCATTTCCTTCGGCAGGTTGGCGATCGCGGGAATGTCCTTGTCCTCGAAGGCCTCGAGCAGGTTCGATTTGGCCAGGCCGATCGCCTCGAAATAGGTGACCTCGACGACATTGTATTGCGAGGCGGACGGCGAGCGGACGGCACCGGCCGTATTGGGCACCTCCGCCATGCGAGCGGCGATGCCGGTCTTCTGGGTGAACGGAACTTGGAAATACTCCCGCAGGACGGCCGCGCCGCCGCCGCCCCAGGTTGCGTGGATGACTTCTGCGACGCTTGGGCTAGAGCCAACTGCCATCATCGACAGGGCGTAGATCCAACGTTTCATGCTCATCGTGCTTCTCCCGGCTGTATCGCGGCCCGTTCTTCGCAGCCTTCGATGACGTCAGAATCCATCGCACCAACGGCCATTGCAAATTCAAATCAGGGCGAACTTCATTCCAGGAAGTTATGATGACCGATCGGCGCGCATGCGAATTTTCAAACAGTTGCCACGCTGATGGGCTTCGAAGGTCAAGGCCGTGTCGCATAGCCGCCGACCCGGCCAATTTTCATGCTGTGCTTGTGACGTTCACCCCCGCTTTTATCCTGCGCTGAGTTCGTTTCTGGCGGTTGTCGAGCCCGTCCGGGCCGATCAAACGCAGGGTTCTGGCGCTGTGCTTTTCGCATAGCGCGGCGCCAGGATCCGACAACGGGTGAAGGTCGAAGCTAAGAAAGACGGCGTCTGCCACCCGAGCTGGGAGTGAGGGCATTCGGAGTTATAGTCTGAGCGCCAGTTGGCCAAGGCTGTCCGGGGCTGTGAAACTCAATCCGGATTGACGCACCCTCACACATGGTCAGAATGCCCCGGCGGCCGGACACTTTCAAAAGCCGCCCGCCAACCTATCCGCCTCAGCGTCTGCACCGAGCGATTATCGCAAATCTTCGGCCGAATTCTATTCCAGAATTCGGGCAGCATCAGTGAATACTGAACTGTCGGGAGGGTACCATGAATAAATCTGCGATCGCGTTGGCTCTCATTTTCTGTGCAAGTCCTGCAATGGAGCAAGGAGCGAGAGCTCAACCCGCGCCTCCGGCTCTGACCGAGGTCGAGGCTCATGCCATTGGCGTCGATGCCTACATCTATTTCTACCCATTGATCTCGATGGACATCACGCGGAAGCAATCAACGAACATCGAACCGGGGAAAGAGTTCGGCAAGGGGCCGATGAACACGTTCGTCAACGTCCCCGAATTTCCTCCTGCCAATTTGAAGTTGGTCGTGCGGGTCAACTTCGACACGCTTTATTCCATTGCGTGGCTCGATCTCACCAAGGAACCTGTGGTCGTCTCCGCGCCTGATACCAGCGGACGCTTCTATCTCCTGCCGATACTCGACATGTGGACTGATGTCTTCGCATCCCCGGGATGGCGCACGACCGGCACGCAAGCCGGCAATTTTCTGGTTACGCCTGCTGGATGGAACGCCGCCGTTCCTGACGGCATGACGCGTATCAGTGCGCCGACGCCCTATGTCTGGGTCATCGGCCGGACGAAAACGGACGGGCCGCCAGACTATGAGGCGGTGCACAAGATTCAGGCCGGCTACAAGGTCACGGCACTCTCCGACTGGGGCAAGAGCCCAAGGCCGATCGAAGCGAAGATCGACCCGAGCGTCGACATGAAGACCGCGCCGAAGGTTCAGGTCGATACCATGCCAGCCGGCAAATACTTCGCTTACGCCGCCGAGCTGATGAAACTCCATCCACCGCATCTCACGGACCAGCCGATCGTCGCGCAAATGAAGCGGATCGGCATCGTCCCCGGCCAGAGCTTCGATTTCGAGAAGCTCCCGCCCGCCGTGCAGAAGGGCCTCGGAGCTGCGCCCGAAGCCGGGCAGAAGCTGATGGAATGGAAGCTGCCGACGCTTGCTCGGGTCGCCAACCACTGGTCGATGAACACCGATACGATGGGTGTTTATGGGAATTACTATCTCAAGCGCGCCATCGTTGCGCAGCAGGGCTTGGGCGCCAATCTTCCCGAAGACGCAATCTATCCGCTCAATCTCGGCGACGAAGCCGGCAGGCCGCTCGATGGCGCCAACAAGTACACGCTGCATTTCGAGAAGGGGGCGACGCCGCCGGTGAACGCCTTTTGGTCGGTTACACTCTATGACCCCGAAGGCTTTCAGGTCGCCAACAGCCTCAATCGCTTCGCTGTGAGCAGCTGGATGCCCTTCAAATATAACGCGGATGGCTCGCTCAACCTGTATTTCCAGAACGAGAGCCCGGGCAAGGACAAGGAAGCGAACTGGCTTCCGGCACCAAAAGGCAGCTTCAACCTGACCATGCGGCTCTATGGTCCGAAGTCCGAAGCGCTCACCGGTAAATGGAATCCACCGCCTGTCACAAAAATTCAGGCGCTTCCCAGCTTGGTCTTGCAGTAGCGCTTCAGGAGCGGGGTTTCAGGCGGGCGCCAGCGCACATCAACGTTAGCGCTCGCCTTCCCAGAGTCGCGCCGAGCGTCTGCGCGCGTCCGCGCGAACCTCCGCTCCCGACCCAATTTTGCCGTCGGCTCAATAGCGAAAGGGCACGGCGGATACCCGCCGTGCCCGGCGTTAAGGGTCCGTTTGCTCCGAAAGAAGAAGCGCATCGTCAACCTCGATGCCGAGGTAGAGTGTCAAACGGCACGCAATATTGCCGGACGTTGCCCCCTGATCGGCGTCCAAACTTGCACGCCGAAACACACTTTGGCCAAAGCAGACGCTGGCGGCTCTAGGACAAGACGTCGATCGACCCCTTGTAGTAGGTCAAATCGGCAATTGTTGGCGAGACGGTTCACGACGAGCGACGCATCCCGCGCCTCGCCGCTCTTCCAAAACAACTGTAAACCGATCACGAAGGTGGCGCGGGTGTCAGGTCCTCTCCGCTACCCGCTGATCTGGTGCATCAGCCCGAACACATCCATCAGAATGCGCGTTTCCTTGATCCGACCGCTCTCAATCCGGTCGATCACCATTCCCCAAACGGACACGCGGTTGCCGGACGCCGAAACGCCAAGAAAATCTCCGCTCTGTGTACCCGTCCAAGTGAAGCGCGTGAGAATCTTGTCGACCTCGCCAAACTGTTCGTGGATGATCCAATGCATGTCAGGGAAGGCGGAGAACAGCCCGCGCAGCACGTCCTTCAAGCCTTCCAAACCTGGCCCTTGTCCTGGAAATGGCGCCTGCTCAACGACATCGTCGGCCACGAAGGCTCCGGCTGCATCGAGATTTCGTTCGTTGATGACAACGTTGATGAAGTCGCGGATTACGAGCTTGTTCTGTTCAAGGCGCATATCCAAACCTTTCCGGCGTTGTTCACGGTTCGCTGGTCAGCAGCAAAATCCATTATCGTCGACAGATCAGTTCAAGCACAACTCGCCGGAACTTCTCGACCCTACTCAGTCGTTGCGCAGTGCGTCAGTAGCGGACACTGGCTCAATGCCCAGAGCCGGATGCTCGAATGGGTAGACGCGAGGTCCGCTGGCGACCCGCAGTGGACATTGTCCCCTCGCAGCAAAGGCATCGGAACTTGGCCCTACCAGACCTTCACGATGCCTGCTTTCCGGTTGGCGGGGGCCATACATTGCCGTCCGTTACTGTCCTCAGGTGCAGTATCGAGGACTTCTACATCCCGGTAGATTCTGCTCGTTCGCGCTGCACTCCATATCGAGAATGCCGAGGGACTGACATCGCTGACAGCAATCGACAGAAACCCCTAACAGGAGGTCCGACATGAATACTCGGAGCAAATGGCTCAGTATGTCTGGAGCAATCGTCCTGATTTCGGGAATGAGCTCGCCGTCCATCGCCCAGCAACCACAGCAGCAACAACGACCCAACATTGTCGTCATCATGGGCGACGACATCGGCATCTGGAACATCGGCGCCTACCATCGCGGCATGATGGCGGGGCGCACGCCCAACCTCGACAAGCTTGCCGCCGAGGGCATGCTGTTTACCGACTATTATGCCGAGGCGAGTTGCACGGCGGGCCGCGCCAACTTCATCACCGGCGAACTGCCGATCCGCACCGGCATGACGACAGTTGGCCAGGCCGGCGCCCCTACCGGCTTGCCGGCGCAGGCGGCCACGATTGCAAACGTGCTCAAGGGAATGGGCTACGCCACGGGCCAATTCGGCAAGAATCATCTCGGCGACAAAAACGAGTTCCTGCCGACCGTGCACGGGTTCGACGAGTTCTTTGGCTATCTCTACCACCTCGATGCGATGGAAGATCCCTGCCACCCGAACTATCCGCAAGATCTCAGGTCGCAGGTCGGCCCGCGCAACATGGTCCACTCTTTGGCGTCCACGACCGACGACGCCACAGTCGATCCACGTTGGGGCAAGATCGGCAAGCAGACGATCAGGGATGCGGGTGAGTTGTGCCCGATGCGCATGGAGACTGTGGACGACGAAATCCGCGACCTTTCCTTCAAGTTCCTCGACAAGGCCAAGGCCGACAACAAGCCGTTCTTCCTCTGGCTTAATCCAACCCGCATGCACATCGTCACGCATCTGTCGCCGAAGTACCAGGCGTTGCGTAACTCCAAGAATGGCTGGTCGATCCACGAAGCCGGCATGGCGCAGCTCGACGATGACGTCGGTTTGGTGATGCAGAAGCTCAAGGACATGGGGGTGGACGACAACACGATCGTCGTCTTCACCACCGACAACGGCACCGAGGTCTTCACCTGGCCCGATGGCGGACAGACGCCTTTCGCACAGAGCAAGGGCACGGTCATGGAGGGCGGCTTCCGCGCGCCGGCGATGATCCGCTGGCCCGGTCGGGTTCCGGCAGGCAAGGTCGAGAACGGGCTGATTTCAGGGCTCGACTGGTTTCCCACCTTCGTCGCCGCAGCAGGAAACCCCAACATCGCCGAAGAGCTGAAAAAGGGTAAGCAGATCGGAGATCGCACCTACAAGGTCTATCTGGACGGCTACGACCAGACGGAGCTGATCACGGGCAAGGGCCCGTCCAACCGAAACGAAATCTGGTACTTCGGTGAAAGCGATCTCGGCGCGGTTCGCATCGGCGATTACAAGTATCGCTTCATTGACCAGCCCGGTGGCTGGCTCGGCGACAAGACCAAGGCGGATGTGCCCTTTCTGACCAACCTTCGCCTCGACCCGTTCGAGCGCACGGGCTGGCCAGACAACGGTACGAAATCCGGCTCGCAAAACTACTTTTCCTGGTTCCAGTATGAGTTCTGGCGTTTCGTCTTTGTCCAGGACCAGGTCGAGAAGCTGGCGATGACCGCCATCGAGTTTCCGCCGATGCAGAGGGGAGCGAGCTTCAACCTCGATGCGGTGAAGACGAAGATCGAGGCCGCAAGGACGGCGATGGTCAAGTAGGCTTCGAACTTCGTCCGTCGTAGCCGCGGCGTTCGGTTGCCGCGGGGCCAAGATGAAGTCTTGCGGGAGTTCGGCACGACCTCATCGGTGCAAAGTCGGCTTGGCCGGTATCGAGTTGGACGTTCCGGGGATCGAAATGCCCGGTCTCCGGCAACGCCCCGACTTCCGGATCAGCGGGATACGGGTTCTTACGGTCGCGGAGGCGAACGTCTGCAAATCCACCCAAGCCGGTCATTGCGCGAGCACGTCGGATACTGGTCGGCCCTGCGCCAGCGGACCCTCGGCTCTCGCCTGGTGGATGGCAGCTCTCGACCATTAAAGGACTTGAAGCACACGGTTCCCAAAATGCGGTGATCGGCAGTCAATAGATCGCGGCGTGAAAATGGCTCTTGGTCGCATGGTGAAGAGCACCGCGGCTCTTGCTGCCGTGCATTTGGTCCTCGTCGGCGACATCTAGCTATTTCCGCAATGTCGGGTCCAGACGGTCGCGCGCCCAATCGCCGATGATCGAGATCGACAGCGTCGTCAGGAAGATGGCGGTGCCGGGCAAGACCGCGATCCACCAGGCCGAGGTCAGATAAGCGCGGCCCGCACCGAGCATCTGCCCGAGGCTCGTCAGCGGCGGCCGGATGCCGAGGCCGAGAAAGCTGAGCGAGGTTTCCAGCAGGATGACCTGCGGAAAGTTCAGCGTGAACTGGACGATCAGCACGCTCAGGATGTTCGGCAGGATATGGCGCAGGTAGACATGCGTCGCCGGGGCGCCAAGCGCGGTCACGGCTGTCGCGTAGCCCTGCGACTTGGCGGAGATCACCACGCCGCGTGTCAGCCGCGCGAAGACCTCCCAGCCATAGAAGCCCATGATGAAGACGAACAGCATGAAGCTGCCGCCGAAGAGCGCAATCAGCGTCAGCGCGATCAGGATGAAGGGCAGCGATGCCTGAACATCCGCCAGCATCATCACCGCCTCCTCGACCCACCCGCGGAAATGGGCGGCGACGACGCCGAGGAAGGTGCCGACGCAGGCGCCAATCAGGGTGCCGCCAAGCGCGACCAGGACGCTGAAGCGGATGGCGTAGATCAGGCGGCTAAGGATGTCCCGGCCGAGTTCGTCCGTACCGAGGGGATAGTCCCAGCCACCGCCGAGAAAGACCGGCGGACGCAGGCGCCGGAGCAGCGACTGCGTCCGATAGTCATAGGGCGCCAGCCAGTCCGCGAACAGGAAGACGACGACGATCAGCGCGAGAACCGCGAAAGCAAGTATCACAAGGACGGGATAGCGGGCCTCGGCGGTAACGGGCGCATCGTCGGACCGGCGCAGGAAACCGAACGGCGACATCTCAGCCCTCCTGCCGCGCGGCGCGCATGCGCGGGTCGATCAGCGTGTAGATGGCGTCGACGGCGAGATTGGTCAGCACCATCGTCACGGCGACCATGACGAGGATCGCCTGCACCAGCGCGAAGTCACGCGAGGTAACGGCGTTGACCAGGAGCCGCCCGACGCCGGGCACCGCGAAGACGGTTTCGACGATGATCGAGCCGGCGACGACGTCACCGAGCTTCAGGCCGATGATCGTCACGATCGGGATCGCGGCGTTGGGTAGGGCATGCTTGAGCACGCGGAGGAAGGACGGCACGCCCCGGGCACGGGCGGCGACGACATATTGCCGGTTGAGCACCTCGAGCATCGCCGATCGGGTGAAGCGGGCGAAGGTCCCGGCGAAATGGGTGCCCAGCGTGACCGCGGGCAGGATCAGATGCCAGGCCGTCGCGTCGCCCGAACTCGGCAGCATCCGCCACTGCAGCGAAAACAGCAGGATCAGCAGGATGCCGAGGAAGAAGTTCGGCACGCTGAAGCCGAGCACTGCGAAACTCATGACGATCCGATCGATCGGCTTGTTGCGGTTGAGCGCCGCCGCGATGCCGGCGCCGACACCGAGGACCAGCCCCAGCGCGAAGGCGAGCAAGCCGAGGCGCAGCGTATGCGGCAGCGCGTCGGCGATCAGCTCCAATGCGGGCCGCTGGTCGGAGAGCGACAGGCCGAAGTCGCCTTGGGCCACGCCGGAGAGATAGGCGAGGTATTGCTGCCGTAGCGGTCGGTCGAAGCCGAATTTCGCGCGGTAATGCTCGATGACCTCCGGCGTGGCCTGATCGCCCACCAGCATCTCGATCGGGTCGCCGGACAGGTTTAGCGCGACGAAGGTGAAGGTGACGACGATCCAGACCGTAAGCAGGCCCCGGCCGAGCTTGCCTAGGATGTAGCCCGGCCGCATCACGATGCTCCCGCCGGGACGTCGCGCAGCAGCAGCGCCGGATCGTTCAGGAGAACGGCGTCAGGCCGATGCGCCAGCACGGCATCGAGTTCGGCTGTGCTTACATCGCCAGGCTCGCGGCCCGTGCCGCGGCCTCCCGTCGTCACCCAGACCGTGCATCCAGCCGGCAGAGCGGCGGCGGCGGCGCTGTCGAGATCGCTTTCCCAGAGCCGAAAGGCGCTGGCTCCGGCGGCCGCGAAATGCATGGGATTGGCTCCTTGCGGCAGAAAGGCGAGGATGCGGGCGCCGGGCAGGCTCAGCCGAGCATGGGATACCTGCAGGGCATCCCGAACGCCGATCCAGACGCGATCGCCATGGCCTCCCCGCCTAATCTCGCTGACGATCGCGTCGATGACCTTGAGGTCCTGCGTCTTGACGTCGATCAGGGCCGGCCGGCTTGGGCAGATCGTCCCCAATGCGTCGGCCAGCGTCGCCAGAGCGACATCCCTGGCGGCCGCCATCTCGCGCAGCTCCGCGCTGGTGTGATCGGCGATCGCCACAGCGATGCCTGTGAGGCGCGCGAGCGAACTGTCATGCGACGAGACCACGACCCCGTCGGCGGCAAGCCGCGCATCGGTCTCGACGATGTCGGCCCCAATCTCGATGGCGGCGCGGTAGGCGGCAAGCGTGTTCTCAGTCCAGCGGGACGAGTAACCGCGGTGGGCGATGACGAGCGGACGGGTCATTGCGTGTTCTGAAGCTCTTCGGCGAAATGGCAGCGGGCCGCGCGGCCAGCCGAGATCGGGCGCAGCGGCGGCGCCTCGGCAGCGCAGAGTGGCCGGGCGAAGGGGCAGCGCGGGTGAAAATGGCAGCCGCTCGGCGGCGCCGCCGGCGAAGGTGGGTCGCCGGTGACGCGCATGGCACCCCGCTTGCGCCCCGCCAGGTCCGGTATCGCGGAGAGCAGCGCCAGCGTGTAGGGATGGAGGGGCTTGCGATACAGCTCCTCCGTCGGGCCTTCCTCGACTATCCGGCCGAGATACATCACCGCGACGCGATGGGAGAGCATCTTCACCACCCGCAGGTCGTGGGAGATGAAAAGATAGGCGATGTCGTAGCGCTCCTGCAGGTCGCGCAACAGCCGCGTCACTGTCGCCTGGACGGAGACGTCGAGGGCCGAGACCGGCTCGTCGCAGACTATCAGGCTCGGGCGCATCGCCAGCGCCCGCGCGATCACGACCCGCTGCGCCTGTCCGCCGCTGATCTGGTGCGGATAGCGACCGGCATGATCTGCCGACAGCGAAACCGCCTCCATAAGCCGACGCATCTCGGCATCGCGCCCGGCACGCTCCCCGATGTCGTGCAGGTCGAGCGGCTCGCGGATCTGCTTCCCGATGGTGAGGCGCGGGTCGAGCGCCGATTGCGGGTTCTGGAAGATCATCTGAATGTCGCGGCGCTGCGCCTGCCACTCGCGATCGGACAGGCCCGAAAGCTCGCGGCCCCTGAAGCGGATCTCGCCACCGCTCGGCCGCTCCAGCCCAACCAGCATTCGGCCGGTCGTCGACTTGCCGCAGCCGGACTCGCCGACGAGGCCGAGGGTTTCGCCGGCCCGCACGGTCAGCGACACGTCGGCGACGGCATGGATGGTGTGCTGTCGCGAGAACAGCGTCCTGCGCCCACCGAAGCGGCGCTGAAGATTGTCGACGCGCAGGAGCGGCTCGGCTGCGGTGCTCATGCGACGACGTCTTCGCGGTAGATCGGGGCCGGCGCATCCAGCCGCGGCATCGCCGCCAGTAATTCGCACGTATAGGCGGCCTCCGGGCTGGTCAGAACGCGATCGGCCGGGCCGGTCTCGACGACTCGGCCATGCCGCATGACGACGACATCGTCCGCCATCTCGGCGACGACGCCGAGGTCATGGGTGACGAAGAGCACCGCCATGCCGAGCTCATCCTTGAGCCGTGCGATCAAATCGAGCACCTGCGCCTGGATGGTGACGTCGAGAGCGGTGGTCGGCTCGTCGGCGATCAGCAGGCGCGGCTCGCAGGCGAGCGCCATGGCGATCATCACCCGCTGCGCCATGCCGCCGGAAAACTGGTGGACATAGGAGTCGAGCCGCTGCCGCGGTTCGGGGATGCCGACCATGCGCAGCAATTCGAGCGCCCGCTCGTCCCGCCCGGCCGCGGACAGAGAGGTGTGTAACCGTAGGGTCTCGCGCAACTGCCCGCCCACGGTATGGACGGGGTTCAGAGAGCCAAGCGGGTCCTGGAAGACCATGCCGATGCCGCGGCCGCGCACCTTCGTCATCTTCGCTTCGGACAGGGCCGCCAGATCGCGCCCCTCGAACAGGATGCGTCCGTCGGTGCGCTTGCCGTTCCCCGGCAGCAGGCCGAGCACCGCCTGGCAGGAAACGCTCTTGCCGCTGCCGCTTTCGCCGACGACGCAGGTGGTGCTGCCTCTCCTGACGGCGAAGGAGACGCCGTGCAGGATGTCGGCGTAGCCCGAGGTGGTCCTGAATCCGACGGTCAGGTCTTCGACGGAAAGCAGCGGCGGCTCACCCGCCGCTACGAGGCCCGGTTGCGGGCTCATTTGGCGAAGGAGAAGTTCGAAGGACGGAAGTCCATGTAGTACTGGCTGTAGGGCGTCCAGTTGACGTTGGATTTCACGCCGTAGCCCGTGACAGGGTTGTACAGCATCGTCATCGGCATATCGTCCTCGAAGGCCACGAGCAGCTTGGTGAAGGCGGCCTTGCGCTTGGCTGGATCGGCCTCCGTGCTCAGCTCGGCAGCGGCATCGTTGAAGGCCTTGCTGGCGCCGTAGAGCTTCCAGCCCTGCTGGTTCTGCGTGGCAGGGCCCCACAACGCCAGGATCGCGCCCGTCGGATCGGGGACGCGATAGGTGTTCGACCAGGCGAAGACCTGCGCGCCCTTCTGGCGCACCTCCTTGAAGCTCTCGACGAAGTCGATGCGCGCATTGATGCCGACGGCGCGCCACATCTCCTGGACGACCTGCGCCGCCTCGACATTGTAGAGGTAGTAGTTCGCGATGACGCGATAGGAGATTTCCTCGCCCTTGTAGTTGCTCTCGGCGAGCAGCTTCTTGGCGAGGGCCGGATCGTATGGATAGCCCTTGTTCTCCTTCACCTGCATTGGCCCGAAGCTCGGCAGCTGATGGCCGTGCGGGACATAGGTCTGCCCCTTCCAGAGGGCGTCGATCAGCGCCTTGCGGTCGATCGAGAGGCTCATCGCATGGCGCAGCTTCTTATCCGCGAGAACCGGGTCGTTGGTATTGAACTGGAGCACATGGCTGTTCTCGAGCGGCTCGGTCTTCAGGACCACGTCCTTGTAGCGCTTGAGAGCGTCCCACTGGTCGGGCGGCAGCTCCACGGCGATGTCGAAATCGCCGGCGACGAGGCCGGCAACGCGCGCCGCGACCTCCGGCACCGAGCGGAAGACGATCGTCTTCGCCGCCGGGGCGCCCTCGAAATATTTGTCGTTGGCGGCCAGCGTGATGCGATCGTTGCGCTGGTAGTCGACGAAGCGATAGGGACCAGTTCCGACCGGCTTCCAGCGCAGTGCCTTGGCCGCATTGTCCATCCAGATGCGCGGCTCGACACCGTCCTTGCGGTGCGCGTTCCATGCCTCGTCGCAGATGACGAAGGACATGTAGCTCGACAGCCGGTGTTCCAGGATCGGGTCGGGCTGGGCGGTGGTGAAGCGCACGGTGAAGTCGTCGAGCTTGTCGACGCCCTTGAAGTCGCCGAAATAGACCCTGCCTTCGGGATAATACGGCTTGTCGCCCCAGAGCCGGTCGGCGGAGAAGGTCGCCAGCACGTCATTGGCGTCGAATGGGCTGCCGTCGTGGCAGACGATGCCCGTCCTGAGCTTGACGTCGAAGGTCGTCGGCGAGGTCCAGGACCAGCTCTCGGCGAGGCCCGGCACCAGCTTGGCGCCGCCATCGGCGGTGGGATGGGCGAAGTCGCGTCGGATCAGCGTGTCGAAAATCGAATAGAACACGCGCACGTCGACATTGCCGATGCCCTCGGCGGGATCGAGCGTTCGGGCGAGCTCGTTCACGGCGACGACGAGCTGCGTCTTAGGCTGGGCCTGTGCGTCAAGGCCGAACCCGGCGGCGGCGAGCGCCAGCGATGCTGTCAGGATCCTGTACGTCATCAATTCCTCCTGTGATCCGCCTCCTTGCGGAGGTCTCTGTTTCATCGATGTGACGGCCCGGCCGTCAGGGACGCGTTCGGAACAGCCGCTGGAGTTCGTCCACCTTGGACAGCGTGCCGTGAGAACGGCCGCCGTCGATGCGGGAGAGCTCCAGGATCAAGGTGTTGCAGAGCGCCATGGGTACTGCGAGCGAATGGAACTCGCCCGGATCACCACGGTCCGCGACCAGCGCCAAATCGCAGGGGGACAGGGCGGTGCGGCGGTCCGTCATGAGCACCGTGCGGGCGCCGGCCTCGCGCGCATAGCTTAGGACCCGCGAGGCTCCCGGGCTGTCATGCCGGAACACGAAAGCGAAGACGGCGTCCGCTGCCCCAAGCCCCAACAGTTGGTCTGCCGCCTGCCAGTCCGCATGGCTCAGCACGGCCGCGCGGTAGCCGGACCGGACCAGGCGACGCGCGAATAGTTCGGCGAGGCTCGCTGCATGCCCCTCGCCGAAGGCGAGAATGCGCCCGGCATCACGAAGCAACTGCGCCGCCTCACTGATCTCCGCTTCGCTGATCTGCTCGGGTAGGCGCGTTAGCGCGCGGATGTCGCCATCGACGACTGAACCAAGTAATGAGCTGCCGGTCGCGCGGCTCACGCGCTTCTGGACGCGTGTCGAGGCATCGCGATCGGCGACGACAGCGTCTTGGATGCTTGCGCGCATGTCTCGGTAATCGACGAAGCCGAGTTTGCGGGCGAGGCGGCCCGCCGTCGAGGGATGCACGCCGGCGCGCTGGGCAACAGCATGCGCAGGCAGGAAGCTTCCGGAGGTGCGGTCAGCGAAAAGCACGTCGGCGAGGCGACGATCGGCGTCGGTCAGCTCGGCCTTGCAGGCTGCGATTCTTTCCCAAAAGTCCATTCGCCGACCTCCTTGATGATTGCTAGCCGAAGCCATCAGGAGGTTGCAAGTTAATTTGCGCATTTCCAATTGCGCAATTTATCGTGCATTAAGGTTGTGAGGAGTGGCTGCTTCGGCCCCTAGGCAGGTTGCGGTGCCAAGTCGCCGAGCGGTGCGACTGCTGAGACGATAGCGACTCCAGCAGTTAACTGGCGGATCGGGACACTGAGAACTAGCAGCCCGCCATACGGCGCGTGAGTGCAGCGATAAGGGTGCGCCAGCTTCCGTCTTGCCGCCGCACCCAGAAGCGGTCGTTCCCGATGTCAGGAAAGGCCGGAGGCGCTCGATGGGTGGGTGCCCTCAGACTGACCGCAGGGCGCGGATGTCGCTGCGGTCTTCCGGCAGGCACGAGCTCACCTCGAAGAAGGCTTTCACCACCGAGCGCATGCGCTCGCTCTTGAGGCAGGCGACGTAGTCGGTGCTGCGCAGACCCTCGCCCTCGATCTGCAGTGTCGTGAAGCGCGCCGAGCCGAAGGCTTCCAGTTCCCAGACGATGCCATGGCCCAGCCCCGCCGCGACGGCCTCGCAGATGCCCTCCCGGCTGCCGAGTTCGAGCACATAGCGCGGGGCGGCGCCTGCCCGGGCAAAAGCGTTGTCGACCAGCGCCTGTGTCATCGAGCCGTCCTCGCGCCCGATCATCGGTTCGCCGTCGAGCTCGGCGATCGAGATCGACCTGCGTTTGGCCCAGGGATGGGTGTTGGCGACGATCACCACGCCGCGATGGTGCCAGAGCGGCAGGGCCTCGATCTGCGGGTGGTCGCCCACGCCAGGCAGGATGCCGATATCCACATGCCGATCGAGCAGCGCCTGCCGCACGATGCGGCTGTTTCCGGTCAGCACCGAGAGACGCACGCGGGGGTGCGATTTCATGAAGCGGGCGAACAGGCCCATCACGATATGCGGCCCGTCGACAGCGAGGCGCAGGCTGCCTCCCTGCAGTTCCTGCGCAGAGGACAATGTCTCCTCGATGAGCTCATCCAGGCTCGCAAGCTGCCGTGACAGCGAATAAAGCCGCTCTCCCGCTTCCGTCAGGCGCACCCGCCGCCCTTCCCGGTGCAGGAGCTTGAGCCCATGCCGCTCCTCCAGCGCCTTGACCTGGATCGTCACGGCCGGCTGGGTAAGACCCAGCACCTGAGCGGCCCGCGAAAAGCTTCCTTCGCGCGCGACAGCATCGAATGCGCGGATCTGTGCGTAGATCATGCCTAAAAACCAGCCACCAATATAAGTTCTATTTTCTGATGATATAAAATTTCTAATTTGTCTAATAGGTCTCTGCGGCTGCAACCTCTCGCTGCATGGATAAGCGTGAGGCGACTATCGTGGCGGACAACACAGCAGCGGCAGCCAGTCAGGCCGCACTCGCCTTGGCGAAGAGTCAGGAGCAGCGCAGCATCGCGGCACTCGCCGAGATCGTGCGCATGCGCAGCCTCACCGGCGAGGAAGGCCCTGCCCAGTCGCGCATGGCGGAGCTCATCGCCGTCACCGGCGCCGAGGTCACGCAGGAAGAGCCGGATGTCGCGGCAATGTTCAAGGCGTTCCCGGATGTCGCGCAATATCCGACGCATTGGGAACACGATCTGATCCTGCCCTATGCCGGCCTGCCGACCTATGAGGCGCTGCGCGACAGCGGACTGCAGCCGGTGTTGAACTATGATGGCCGCCCCAATGTGGTCGGCCACTGGAAAGGCACCGGTGGCGGGCGTTCGCTGATCCTCAATGCGCATATCGACACCGTCACGGTCGAGCCGCTGGCGCAGTGGACCCGCGACCCCTTCGGGGCCGAGATCGCCGACGGGCTGATGTATGGCCGCGGCACCTCCGACATGAAGGGCGGGTTGATGGCCGCGCTGCTGGCGGTAACCTATTTGCGCGAAGCGGGCGTCAAGTTGCGGGGCGACGTCACCCTGCACTGCGTCGTCAACGAAGAGCACGCCGGCAACGGCACGCTCGACCTGGTCACGCGCGGCGCGGCGGCCGACGCGGCCGTCGTGCTCGAGCCGACCTCCAACACCATCGCCTACAGCCACCCGGGCGGCCTCTACTGGCAGGTCACGCTGAACGGCACGCAGCGCTCGCCGGGCGCGCGCTGGAACGGCAGCGAACTGGAAGGGCTCGGCGCCGTCGACATGCTGCCGCCGGTGATCGAGGCGCTGCTGAACCTCGAGCGCCGCTACAATGCCGGCACGCCGGCGGGCGCCAAGCCGCCCTTCTCGCTGACGATGGGCAAGATCGCGGGTGGCCATTACGAGACCGTCACGGCCGGCGAGGTCGTGATCAAGGGCGGCGCCTATTTCGCACCGTCACTGGGCGCCGTAACCGACATCATGGACGGGTTCCGCAAGGCGATTGCGGATGCCAATGCGGGCGACGAGCGCCTGCGCCGCCATCCGGCCCGGCTCGAATTCCTGCACCACGACGACGCCACCGACCAGAGCGCTGACCTCGAGGTGGCCAGGGTGATGGGCGGCGTCCTGGCCCGCCGCAGCGGGGACGGCACGGCTCATCCTGGCCATTTCTGCTGCGACATGCGCCATTTGGTGAACCAGGGCGGCATTCCGAGCATCATCTTCGGCCCGGGAACCATCGCCCAGGCCCACAAACCCGACGAGCATATCCCGATCGCCGACTTCCTGTCCGCGATCGAGCACCTGATCGAATTTATCGCGGAGTGGTGCGACGCGGACTAGGAGGCACTCCGAACACGGAGCGTCCAACCATAAAAAGGGGATGTCCTGACATGCGTATGAAGCTTCCGGCCGTTTTGGCGGCAGTCCCGTTCGCACTGGCTTTGAGCAGCGCCACCGCGCTGGCGCAAAGCTGCGCCAAGACGGGCGGCACCCTGACCTATGTGTATTCGCTGGAGCCAACGTCGCTCTCGACGATCGCGACCTCGGCAGTCCCGGTCGCGCTGATCTCCACCAAGATGTATGAGAGCCTGCTCAACTACGAGGGGCCGGGGCTGACGCCCAAGCCCGGGCTCGCCGAATCCTGGACGATCTCGGACGACAAAAAGACCTACACCTTCAAGCTCCGCGCCGGCGTGACCTGGCATGACGGCAAGCCGTTCACGGCGGAGGACGTCAAGTTCAGCGTCGAGAACATCATCCGCCCCTACCACTCGCGCGGAAAGGCCTATTTCGGCGATGTCGAGACGGTCGAGACGCCCGATCCGCTGACCGTCGTGTTCAAGCTGAAGGCACCCGTTCCCTATTTCATGAACGTGTTCCAGGCGGGCGAGGCACCGATCATGCCCAAGCACGGCTTCGACGGCATCGATGTGAAGACGGTCGCGGCGGTGCGTGCCGCTCCGATCATGCAGACCCCGGTCGGCACCGGCCCGTTCCGCTTCAAGGAATGGCGCAAGGGCAGCCATATCACGCTGGAGCGCAACCCGACATACTGGCGCCAGGGCTTCCCCTGCCTCGACCAGATCATCCAGCGCATCATGCCCGATGGCGCGGCGCGCGCGATCGCGCTGGAGACGGGCGAGGTCGATCTTGCGCCGATGAGCAGCCTGCCCGAGGCCGAAGTGCAGCGTCTGGAGAAGATGCCCTCGCTCGTGGCCTCGCAGGCCGGTGCCGAGGCACTGGGCCCGAATATGTGGCTCGAGGTCAATATGCGCGACAAGCCGCTCGCCGATCTCAAGGTTCGCCAGGCGCTTAGCCTGGCACTCGATCGCGAGCGCATCGTCGACGTGATCTGGTACGGCCAGGGCAAGCCGGCGCGCGGCCCCGTCGTCAGCGGCAACACGGCCTTCAACAAGGCGCTGAAGCCCTACGAGTACAATCCCCGCAAGGCCAACCAGTTGCTCGACGAAGCCGGCTATCCGCGTGGCGCCAACGGCGTGCGCTTCAAGATCACCCAGAACTTCCTGCCCTATGGCGAGAACTGGCAGCGCCTCGCCGAATATGTGCGCCAGGAGCTGAGCAAGGTCGGCATCTCGGTCGAGACCCAGAGCGCCGATCTCGGTGGCTGGCTGAAGGCGGTCTACACGGACTGGAACTTCAATCTCACCAGCACCTTCTCGCACAACTATTCCGATCCCTCGATCGGCGTCGAGCGCACCTTCCATTCGGAGTTCATCAAGAAAGGCGCCACCTTCACCAACTCGATGGGCTACAAGAATGCCCGCGTCGACGAGCTTTTCGGCCTGGCAGCACGCGAGATCGACCCCGTCGCACGTCAGAAGCAGTTCGACGAACTGCAGCAGATCCTGCACGACGAGATGCCCGTGATCTTCCTAATGGAGATGTCCTACACCCATGTCTGGAACAAGCGGGTGAAGGGCCTGATCACCAACGGGATCTCGATGTACTCGTCCTGGGACAGCGTGACCAAGGACTGAGCGCGCCAGCCATGACGCCGCATCCCGTAAACGCCCGGTCACACCAGCGGAGCTGAGATCAATGTCCCTCGGTTTTATGCTCGTCCGCCTGTTGCAGGTCGTGCCCAGCGTCCTGGGCATCGCGGTGCTGAACTTCGCTCTGCTGCATCTCGCCCCCGGCGATGCAGCAGAGATCATCGCCGCCCAATCGGGCGGCGCCTCCAAGGAATTCGTCGAGGAGCTGCGTCGCTCCTTCGGCATCGATCTGCCGATCTACCAGCAATTCTTCGTCTATCTCGGCAAGCTGGTTAGCTTCGACCTCGGCATCTCCAACGTCCAGCAGCGCCCTGTCCTCGAACTGATCGGCGAGCGCATGCCCGCCACGCTGCTGCTGATGCTGACCTCGATCGGCATCGCCATCGTCGTCGGCGTGATGTGCGGCATCGTCGCGGCCATGCGCCACCGCAAATGGGTCGACAGCGTTGTCTCGGTGCTTGCGCTGCTCTGCTATGCGACGCCGCAATTCTGGCTCGGGCTGATGCTGATCGTCCTGTTCTCGGTGACGCTCGGCGTCCTGCCCTCGGGCGGCATGATGACGATCGGGACCGAGATGGCCCCTCTCGAACGTGCGCTCGACATCGGCCGCCATCTCGTGCTGCCGGCGCTGACGCTCGGCCTGTTCTACGCCGCCGTCTATGCGCGTCTGATGCGGTCCTCAATGCTGGAGGTCTACTCCTCCGACTTCATCACCACCGCCCGCGCCAAGGGGGTGTCCGAAGCGCAGATCAGCCTCAGGCATGCCGCCCGCAACGCGCTCCTTCCCGTGGTCACCATGGGCGGTGTGCAGATCGGCCATATGCTCGGCGGCTCGATCCTGGTCGAGACGGTTTTCGGCTGGCCGGGCCTCGGACGCCTGCTCTTCGACGGGCTGCTCCAGCGCGACCTGAACCTGCTGCTCGGCATCCTGTTCATCTCCTCGATCCTGGTGGTCGTGTGCAACCTGCTGGTCGACCTCGTCTACGGCCTGCTCGATCCGAGGATCCTCGCGCGATGAAGGGCATGTTGCATCTCTGGCGGCGCTATCGCCGCAACCGCGGCGCCGTCGTCGGGCTGTTCGTCCTCAGCCTGATCGTGCTCGCGGCGATCTTCGGGCCGATGATCTACACGGTCGACCCGTTCGACATGATGGGTCGCCCTGCCCAGCCGCCCTCGGCGCGCTTCCCGCTCGGCACCGACGTCTCGGGCCGCGACATGCTCGCAGGCCTGCTCCACGGGGCACGAGTCTCGCTCCTGATCGGCGTCGCCGCCAGCGTCTGTGCGACGGTCATTGGCGTGCTGGTCGGCGCGGCGGCCGGCTATTGCGGCAAGACGGTCGACGCGCTGCTGATGCGCCTGACGGATTTCTTCCTGACGATCCCGTCCTTCGTGCTAGCGGTTGTCATCATCGCGATCTTCAGGCCGTCGCTCGTCACCGTGATGGCCGCCATCGCGATCGTCTCCTGGCCTCCGGTTGCGCGCCTGGCGCGAGCCGAGTTCATGGCGCATCGCGACCGCGAATATGTCCAGGCCTGCCGCTCCATGGGCATGTCGAGCTGGCGCATCGCGCTGCACCAGATCCTGCCGAACGCCCTGCCGCCGGTGATCGTGGTCTCGTCGCTGCTCGTCGCCACCGCGATCCTGACGGAATCGGGCCTGTCATTCCTGGGCCTCGCCGATCCGAACGTGGTGTCCTGGGGCTACATGATCGGCGTCGGCCGCACCATGCTGCGCACTGCCTGGTGGATGTCGGCGATCCCCGGCATCGCGATCCTGGTAACGGTGCTCTGCATCAACCTCGTCGGCGAGGGCCTCAGCGACGCGCTGAACCCGAAGCTCCAGGATCGCTGAGGGAGTCGCAGGCGCGCCCCACCCTCGCCGTCAGCCGCGCATGCTGCCTGTCTCGATGAAACGCTGGTGCCAAGACAGGGCTTCCCCGGGCAGGCAGGGGGATTGCTGGCCGTAGGAGCCGCTCTGGGCTCGCCGGAATTAATCCTCCAGGGCGGGCCGGAAGTCCGGATGGGCGCTGATTCATCCACCCCCGTTGAGTTGGTCAACCCTGAAGTATGTCGTTTGGCAGACAGGAGGACCGCCATACCGAAGAAGCGCCACAAGCCGGGAGAGATCGTCGCGAAGCTGCGCCAGGTCGATGTGCCGGTTTCGCAGGGGCAATCCGTTGCCGACCCGAGGTCAGCACGCTCTACGGCGCTTCTTCGTAGAGAATGACGTGCGCGTGAGGCGCAGGCCTACTCCGCATTCACAATAATCCTAGCCTGATTCTGTCGGCACTGCTGCGCCACAACCAGACATTGGCAAATCGCCAGGGACCGGACATTCCCTGCCGCCCGGATCAAGGTTAACTCTCGACCCAAAGCTGACTCTGACAGGTCCGCTTTCCAGTATCCTACCCAGGCCGATGTGCTCGGCTGAGATTCTCCATCAGGGAATTGAAATCACCCTGCCGATCCAGGATCACCAAGGAATGAGCATGCGCGCGTAGGTACCGCGCGTCCTTCGGCGAATAGCCATACTGACGGTGGAATGCGCGCCCGAATTCGTCTGGGGAGGAGAACCCGTTTTCATACGCTATCTCGGCAATCTTCCTTTCCGCTCCGAGGTCAGCGAGGCTCGCATGCGCAGCGGCCAGACGTTGCACCCTAATCTCCCTGGCGCATGGTCAGCGCGAGCTGCGTTTTCGCGGCATCGATTGAATCCTGCGTGGGAGCAAGACAGCTCGTAATCATGCTCTCGCAACCTTGAGCGATCTGACGGAAGGAGCGATCGTCGAGCGTTGGCAGCCTTGCCTCCAGGAGCAGAAGGTAGTCGGCAAGCAAGCGGTACGGTCCGCCCGACGCAGACGTCCCGTTCAGCACATCGATCGTCCCGGCAAGGTGTGGGTAGGCGTCCCTCGGGACATAAAGAGGAGCTCGACCCAAGAGCAGTGTCCCGAAAATCGTCTCGTCAGCGATCGCACGCTGAGCTCACCCGGTCGGCTGTTCATGACGAAGTCGCCGGTTCGGCTCACAGCCGATCCCTGCTTGTTCAGCGTCAGCATCCAGTGATCGACGCCGTTCCGCCGCAGCTCCCGGGGCCGAACTTCATAGTCCATCGCATCGAACTGTTCGGACGACAAAACCAGATTGCCGAGGTTGAACGCTCTCAGATTGGCGTCGTACCCCGTGCCGGAAGGAACATCCGCCGGGCGGGAAGCCTCCGTGATTGAGTCGATCGCCGAACGCCACACATCAAACTGGTGGCCCAGCGGATGCTCACAGGTCGAGAAGACGAGGTCCGCGTTGCGGGCATTGGACGCCTGCGCCGAGGGCTCCATTCCCGACATAAAGCCCCATTTCACCCGCCTTCTCCTTGTGGCTGTGGGACGAATAGGCGTGTTTTGGGTGCTTTCACGATACCCTTGGCAGCGCAAGCTCTCTAAGATGCCGTTAGCGGGGTTCATGCTGAAGACGGATCGAATGCCATGAATTCAGATCCCTTAAGCTTCCGCCTGAAGCGGAGGTGCGTTCTCGCCAGTGTCAAGTCGATCGCCCTGGGCATGGCACTGACGCTCGCAGGGACCTTTCCAGCAGCGAATGCGACGGAAGGCGGCGCGAGCCTCTACCTGCCCGGTTTCCACGGTCCGATGGCCGGTTACCTTCCACCGCCGGGATTCTATTTCGAGACAGACCTCTACAGCTATTCCGGGCGGACCTCAGCCCGCATCCGCACCCAGATCGGCGGTGCCGTCCTCGGAAACGTCCGCGTCGAGGCCAGAGCGGGCTTCCTGACTCCGACCTGGGTCCTGCCGGTCGAGATACTCGGCGGCAACCTCGCCATCGGCGCCTCGCTGCCGATCGGCGTGCCACGCGTCAGCGCCGGAGTTGTCGTGTCATCGCCTCGCCTGGGGCGCACGATCGGCATCAGCGAGCGGGACGCGACCTTCAATATCGGCGATCCGATAGTGTCCGCGGCGCTCGGATGGCATTCGGGCAAGTTCCACTGGGCAACGGCTGCTGCCGTCAGCGTCCCCGCCGGGGCCTACCAGGAAGGAGAGCTCTCCAATCTGGCATTCAATCGTTGGATCGGTGACCTCTCAGCCTCGCTGACCTATCTCGATCCTGCCATCGGCCTCGATATCTCGACCACCGTCGGGTTCGAGATCAACGGCACCAACAAGGCGACCGACTATAAGAGCGGCAATGCCTTCCACGCGGACCTCGCGGTGACGAAAAACCTGACCAAGGAGTGGTCGATCGGTCTGCTCGTCGGTCACTACCAGCAGACCAGCGGCGACAGCGGTGGCGGCGTTCTCGTCGGATCGCATAAGGGGCGCGTGACGGCAGTCGGCGGCAGTATCAGTTATAATTTCGAGGTTGGCGGTGTTCCGATCACAACTCGCTTGAAGGTCATGCGCGAGGTCGAGGTGGCCAACCGCGCCCAGGGGACCATGGGGCTTCTGAGCATCGCCTTCCCCCTTGGAACCACGCCCAAGGCCGGAAAACCCGGTTCGATATAACGATTGCCCCATAACGGAGGGCTGAGATGCGCAAGTTGATCATCGCAACACTGCTTGTCCTGTCGACGGCAGCATCCGCGCAGGCTCCTCGTCCGACCGACGAGGACATCAGCAACGCCTACATCTATGTCCTTGGGCGGCTTCTCGTCGCCCGTCAGCAGCAGCTCGACTTCAAGGAGGGGTTCAAGTGGAACGAGATCATCCATCGCAAGCCCGGTGCGGTGGACTGGCCCAATCCGAACCTCGACGTGGCCTACTCCGAAGCATGGGTCGCTGCTGACGAAAGCAGTTGCACCATCGTCACTGTTCCCAAGGTCGAGGGCCGTTACTACACCGTCCATTTCCTGAACGGGTGGGGCGAAACGGTTGCCAACATCAACGAGCGGCTCTTTCCCAAGCGGCCCTTCGGCGAGTTCGCGGCCTGCTATCGTGATTCCAAGGTCGACCTTGCCCCCGGAGTGACCCGGATCAATCTACCGGTGAAGTCCTCACGCGTTCTCGCGCGCATCGAGCTGGGCTCCGACCCAGATGCGGCGACAGCTTTGCAGAACCAGTTCACGCTTCGCGCGACCGGCACGCCCACTCCCCCGGAGATCGCCAAGACGATCATGTTCGAGCCCGAAGCGCTGCCCGGCGCGGAGGCTTTCGACAGTGCCAATGCGGCCCTCGACAGCGAGGCGGATCTCAGCGTCGGGTTGGAAACCCTCCAGGCGAAGGCGCGATCGATAGCCGCGGCGATCAGTGATCCGGCCGAGCGTCAACGCGTCGACCAAGTGATCAGAACCAAGGCTTTCGCGACGATAGCCAAGGCGGGAGAGATACTCGGCCACGGCACAGCCCATAACGGCTGGGCCCGCCCCGGAGTCGTGGGCGAATACGGTCTCGATTATGTCGCACGGACATTGATCAACAACGGCGGCATCTGGGCCAACATCAAGCCCGAAGTGTTGTATTATCGCGGAAGCAGGGACCAGGCCGGCAACGAACTCAACGGCGACAACGTTTACACGTTGACCTTCCCGAAAGACCAGTTGCCAGCCCAGTACGCCACGTTCTTCTGGTCGGTCATCGCGGTCGACAGCCATCGCTTCCGCGTGTTGCCCAATCCCCTGAGCCGTTTCCTGATCAATAATCAATCGAAGTTTGAATACGGTCCAGATGGCGAGCTGACATTGTTCTTCGCCGATCAGAAGCCTGCGGACGCTCCCGATGGGAATTGGCTGCCGACCCCGAAGGCGAGCAAGTATCGTCTTACCTTTCGCTTCTATCGCCCGACTGAGGGCGTTGCGAACGGAACTTATTTCCCTCCGCCTATTATCAAGCGCTAGCCAAGACTTCGGAGGAGACCATGAAGATCCGTCGTCTCTTCGCCGCAGTCCTGCCTGCCCTCGCGACCTTTACGGTCGCGAGCGTTGCCCAGGATTGGCTTGCCCCCATTTGGTGGCTCAGTTCTAATCTAATGCATGGTGGGCTTGGCGGCCACGGTTGAGATGGCCGGCGAAGCGGGTTGGGTTTGCGCGGCCGGCCAGACCACGGCGGTCGGCGCGGGCGGCCGATAGCCGAGCGAGGAGTGTGGGCGCCGGGTATTGTAGTGCTGACGCCAGCCCTCGATGACGATCCGGGCCTCGGCGAGGCTGTAGAACAGCTCGCCGTTCAGAAGCTCGTCACGAAGCTTGGAGTTAAAGCTCTCGCAGTAGCCGTTCTCCCAAGGACTGCTAGAGCGCGCTGAGTTTTATCGGAATCGGGATTCGCAAATCAGCTTGATCGTGGTTCAAGATGTCTGCCGGGAGAAGGCGGCCGGCAGAGATGACGCGACCTTACTCTGAAGATCTCCGCGAGCGGGCTCTGGCGCGGTTCGATGCCGGTGAGAGCATCCGCTCGATCGGCGTGGCGCTGAAGATCAGCCCGTCCTGCGTCTCGAAGTGGCGCAAGCTGAAGGCGCAGACGGGGTCGCTCGACCACG
>NZ_JBFTZP010000013.1:0-106176 GCF_056406735.1 Allobosea sp. P1_B10
ACGCGAGGTGAGGGGGCCATCGGGAACCTTGATCGAGAAGAACTCGAGCGTCTCGTCGTAGTTGGTGCTGACGACGCTGTAGGCGCGCAGCAACGGCTTCTCGCCGACCTTGAGCCCGATCATCGTGAACTGGCCGTTCTTGAAGCGGAAGGCAGTGTCGCGCGTCGTGGTGAAGCTGAACAGCGTCTCCGTCCAGTGATGGACGCTCAGCACCGTCTCCTCGAAATAGTTGCTCATCAGATCAGTCTCGCGGTCCCTCATGCGAATATTGCGTCGCCCGGCGGGTGCTTCTGGCACGAAACCCAAGGGTTCGGGAACGGCACTGGGGGCATTGCCGTCTCCCGGAGAGCGCAACGATCGGGATATCCGAAGGGAGCAGGGATGCGATTCTACGGCACTGTGCACGGGAGGGGCCGGGAGCATCTTTAGCGAGGATCGTACAGCCGAACACGGGGTTCCGCCGGCCAGCCGGTCGTCGAAGCGCTCGACGTGGGTTGAGCGGGCAGTATCGGGTGCCGTTGCAGTCGATATTAGCGGACCCTGCTATAAAGTTTGTCTTTCAAAGGATCGCGCACTGTTTCCCGCTGCCGTAACTGTCCAGGCAGCGTTTCGGCAAAGGCGGGGCGTTCCGGTCTCGCGCAGTTTTTTGCCGGGGGAAACTAACCAATTTGAAATCAAAGCTATGCATGGTGGCGCCATGCAGATGGCCGCCTTCAGTTGTCCGGAAGTTGCAACAGGATGAAGATCCTGCTGCGCCTTGATTCTGCTGCCCTTCGCCACTGGCATCTCGACCTCCTGAACCGCCTGAATGCCTCCCCCGCAGGCGAGGCCTTCGCGGAACTCGATGAGGGCGCCATCCCAGGGCGACCGGGATTCCCGATCCTGTTGCAGGGTGAGCGCTGGCTTCACGGCCTGGCAGGCGAGGGCGCCTTTGCGCGGGTTCCGGTCGACGCGATCGCGGCCTATCGCAAGCCTTTCGGCGGAATTCCCGATGTCGTGATCGACCTCGGCTCCCGGGGAGGGCGTGCCTCTGGCTCCCCTGCCGCGGCGGCCGGCTGGACGATCCTGTTCAACGGACAGCCCGGTGAGGATGCGCTGATCGACCTTCTGGTTGCCGGTCAGGTTCCGCATGCCCGGATCGTCAGCGCCGGAGAGGTGGTTGCCGAAGGGCGCCTCGGCACGGAACATGGCGGTGTCCTGCTGCTGACAGTCTCCGACGTGCTCAGCCGCCTGGTGACATTGATCGTCGCCGCCACGACAGGCGCGAGCAGGACCGTGCCCGCTCTGCCCGGCGACACGCCAGAGCCACGCGCAGCCGTCGCGGGAACCGGAACCCTGACGAAGTCCCTGATCAGGGAGGTCATCGGCGCCGCAGCGAGCCGTGCCTACCGTGCCTGCTATAATGCTCCGCATTGGCGCGTCGGCTGGCGCCGGCTCGGTGGGCCGGATCTTTTCGATCTCAAGGCTCACCCCGAGAGCGGCTGGATTTCCCTTCCGGATGACGGCGAGCGCTTCTATGCGGACCCGTTCCCGATCCTGCGCCAGGGCAAGCTGACGCTTTTTGTCGAGGACTTCGTCCACAAGGCCGGCAAGGGCATCATTTCCGCTGTCGAGTTCGGCCCCGATGGCCCGCTCGGCACGCCGGTTCCGGTGCTCGAGCAGCCCGGGCATCTATCGTATCCGTTCGTGTTCGAGCGGGACGGCGAGGTCTGGATGGTGCCCGAAAACTGGCAGTCGGGCCGTGTCGACCTCTATCGTGCAACAGCCTTTCCCGGTGGCTGGGTCAGGGAGACGACACTGCTCGACGATATCGTTGCCAGCGACGCGACGCTGATCGAGCATCAGGGGCAATGGTGGCTGTTCGCGACGGTGCGTGATGGCGGCGGAGCCTTTTCCGACGCGCTGCATCTCTGGGTCGCGCCGGATTTCCGCGGCCCCTTTACCCCGCATCCGCGCAACCCGGTGCTGATCGATATCGCCTCCGCCCGGCCCGCCGGCCGCATGATCGCGCGTGACGGCGCATTGCTTCGACCGGTACAGGATTGCCGGCGCGGCTATGGCAAGGCGCTGGGGCTCGCCCGCGTCACCCGGCTCGACATGGATGGTTACGAGCAAAGCGTCGACGCCATCATCGGCGCCGGCCCGCTCTGGCCCGGGCGCAGGCTGCATACGCTCAACAGTGCCGATGGGTTCGAATTCATCGACGGATCGGCGATGGCCAGACGTCGCTTCCTGCGCTCGCCCTTCTAGCAAGCAGGCGTCCAGACGGCGCGTCGCCGTCCGGACTCAAGTCCTTCCCACGCAGATCAATCGTCGGAGGCGGGCTGCCGGGCGGGCGTAGTGTCGGCGCGCTTCCAGAATGGCTTGTGGTTCGCGTGCAGGGTCTCTGCGCGACGGGCCAGCCCATCGGCCGCGACCGCGAGCCGACCCAGGATGGTGCGGCTGCCGGTGACCGATTCCAGGATCTGAGACTGCGTGGCAAAGCGCCGCTTGAAGTCCTCGCCTCCGCAGAGGAAGTCGACCATCACCAACCCGCGATCGATCGACCACTGGATGTAGTCCATCATCAGCACGGTTCCCGGCGAGGCGCGCTCGAAGTCGGGATCGTAGGTCGTGACGAAAGCCATCATCGTGCCGCGCTGGACGAAGTTGATCGAGACCGCGATCGACTTGCCCGCGGATTCGAGGACAAAGATGTGCAGGATGCCGAGCGCGGCCATCGTCCCGACCAATGCGGCCAGGGCGGGGGCGCCTTCGTCGAACAGGTCCGATGCGCGACCGTTGCGCTCGAGCCATTTGCGCTTGAGCGCCGCGACACGCTCCAGCAGCGGCGCGAGCGGCTCGTCATTGCCGAGCAGGCGGAACTGCAGCGCCCCTGCTTCCTCCATGACCTTGCGACCGCGCCGATAGTTCTGGCGGGTCTTCTTCGACTGGCTCTCGAACCACTGCGAACCCGAGGTCCAGGAACCGGCGACGCGATAGCTGATCTCGCTGCGGTGGTTGGGCGACAGCGCCAGAACCGATCGGGCCTGCGCCCCCAGAAGGGCCTGCGCATCCGCGCCCGGGAGCAACCGGTTGAGATAGACCATGTCGAAGCCGCCGGCCGAGACGATCTTCTGCCAGAGCGCCGCCAGCATGGCCTCGGTCACGCTGGGCGAGGCCAGGCAATTGCCGTAGTCGCTGTGGTCCTTGGCGGCCCACTCCAGGATGCGGATGGGCTTGCGCTCGATGATGGCGAAGGGGAGCACGGCCTCGAGCCTGCCGCCTTGCCAGAGCAGGCCGATCCGCAGGCTGCGACGGTCCTGCTTCGGGTCCGTCTCCCACCAGGCCTGGATCCAGGACAGGTGTTGGAAGACGAGACCGTCGGCGCGGTGCCACAGGTCCTCCCAGGCCGGCGCGATCGCAGCCAGGCGTTGTGGCGAGGTCACGACCTCCATCGCGGCGGCTTCGTCGACAGGGGCCAGCACCGAGTGGGCGTTCATGACTGCGGAGCTTCCGGTGGTCGTTGCGGCCTGCGACGGCGGAAGAGACGCATGATCTGGCGGCCCATCCGCTTCAGCGGCATGAGATAGAGGCCCGAAAGCGACTGATAATCGCGCACATCGCGCTCCATCAGGCCGAATTTGAAGTCCTCGTTCGGGTCGGGGACGTAAAGCGTGCCGAACAGGCGATCCCAGAACGAAAACAGCAGGCCGAAATTCTTGTCGTAATGGCGCGGGTCGACGCTGTGGTGGAGCTGGTGCCAATGCGGGCACAGCACGACATTGTTCAGGGGACCGAAGGAGATCTTGAAATGCGTATGCCTGACGAAGTCCATCATCAGGATGTTGCGCATGACATAGACGTTGACGCCGAAAACCGTCAGCTCGACGAGGTTCAGCGAGACCACCGACCAGATGCCGAAGCAGATGCCGGGGATGACGCCATCCCAGGCGCGGTTCATCAGTTCGTCGAGCGGGTGGACGCGGTCCTTGGTGATCCCGACCATGACCTCGGCCGAATGATGCACCTTGTGCAGTTCCCAGAGCACCGGGAAACGGTGCTGCGCGACATGATAGAGGTAATAGGAGATGTCATAGGCGATCAGCATGGTGATCGTGAAAATCACGATCGTGACCGGTCCGGCAGGGCCCTGCATCAGGGGGCCGTCGAGATGGAACAGGCTGGTCAGAAGCTGATGCGTGCCGTAGCCGACAGCGACGACGAAGGTCACGCCGGCCGGGAACATCAGGAATGGCATCAACGCCTTGCGGGTGATCCAGAACAGCAGGTCCGCCTTGGCCGAGGGATGCGTGATGATCTCGTGCGGCACGGCAAATTCGAAGAACTCCGCGAAGCTCATTTTGTCGGCGGTGCGCCAATAGGCGATGAAGGCGCTGGCCAGTGCCGTCAGCAGCAGCAGTCCGGCCGCCAGGGCATTGGCGCCGGAGATTTTATCGAGGATCGCAGCGATGAGATCTGTCATGGTTCCAATTTAGGCTGTAGCGGCCCGAACTTGTATCGTTCCAGAGGTTAAGCTCGGGTTCTGCAATATTTTTAGGTGAAGCTACCGTTATCAATTCGCTAACTTGAACTTGAAGTATTGATTCCGCGCTTCATTCGGCTTGATCTCTAGGGAATGTGGTCTAGGCCGACGTCTCGCGTGCCGACGCCGGCTCGCTGCGGCACTGGACGTTCGCCAGTCCGTCAATGGCGATCTGCCTCCGCGAGCCGGGGCCTTGCACCCCGCAAGCGGTGAACGACCACGCTCCATGACCCGACAAGGACGATCAGCTCCGAGACTGCGCCGCCCAGAAGGGCCCACGAGGGGGCAACCGTCAGCAGCAGGGCCAGGACGACGGAGAGGCCGATGCCGGCGGCGACGGCAGAGAGGATCGCGATGGTGCGGAAATCGAGCGTGATCTCGAGCCAGATCCGCGCCATGCAATACAGCATCGGCATCATCGAGATGAACCAGGCGATCGCCGCGATCTTGTAGAAGCGCGCATTCTCCAGGCTTTCCGGCTGGAACCAGGGCAGAGCGAGAAAGGCCGCGATCCCGTACGCCATCGCGATGCCGGCGAGAACCGGCGGCCACACCTGCATCAAGCGGGCGACCTTCCCGGTCTCGGAGCGCGAGAACAGGCTGGCGATTTCGGGATGCAGCATGTTGACGAAGGCCGAGGTCACGATCCGCAAAGGCACGAACATGACGAGCGCTGCCGCTATCGGCGCATAGGCCTCGGGACCTGCGAAGGCCGCCACCAGCAACGCCATGCCCTGTCCCTGGATATTGGTCACGGTGACGCTGAGCAGTGACCATTTTAGATCGCGCCAGAGTTTCGTGTAGCGCCGCCAGAGATGGCCGCCGGCATGGACGCGGACCGGTTTGCGGGCGAGGCCGATCAGCACCGCGATGCCCAGCGCGTTGGCGCAAGCGATGACGAGGAAGGCGTAACGCAGGACGTGCTGGCCATTGAGGATGACCAGTACGGAGCCGATGGTGCCGCTGAGCGTGAAGGCGAGGTCGCTCAGGCTGATGATCGCCTGGCGGTTGCGCGCGAAATAGACGGTCCGGAGATGGCTGCGCAGGGCCCAGAGCCCCACGAACAAGCCGCCAGCCAGCGCGCCCTCATCGAGCCAGACGCTCAGAAGGGCTGCGACGACGATCGCGAAGCCGAGCGAAAGCAGCGTCGCGGCGGAGCCGAAGCTGATCTCCAGGGCGTTCGCGGCGCTGATGCTACGGCTCTGTGCGATGACGATGCTGGCCGGAAGGGCCGTCAGCGAGCGGATATAGGTGAGTGCGAGCCCGCCGATCACCATGACCAGCGCGAAGATGCCGTAGTCATGCGCGGAGATGGCATGCAGCAGTGCGAGATTGAGCCCGAGATGGAAGGCGCTCTGCATCGCCTCGCCCCCGATGACGAGGACGAGTCGTGCCAAAATGCGCCGCATTGCCTTGATGTTCATGCCGCCCAAGACCCCGTCCCATCGGGATGTGCCATTCTGGTGCGGGTGCCGGTCATGTCGCCGACGACGGCTGAGATGGCGGCCGCGACACTGGGGCCACTGAAGACGGCTTCGAACCGGTCCCGCCCCGCGCGGGCCATAGGCGCCAGGGAGCCGGGATTGGCGAGGATGTCCTGCAGAGCGGCTGCAAGCGCTTCGGCATCGCTTGGCGGGAGCAACCTGCCGGTGACGCGATCGACGACGACCTCCTGGAGACCGCCGATCGCGGAGGCCAGGGGCGGGCGGCCGAAGGCCATGGCTTCGATGGCCACGCGCCCAAGCGACTCCGGCCGGCGCGAAGGCACGACGACGACATCGGCCCAGCGATACAGGTCGGTCGGGTCGGCCACGAACGGCTCGATGCTGACGATGCCGGCAAGCCCCATGGCCGGGACGGAGTCGCGCAGCGCGTCCTCGAGGCTGGTATCCTCGAAGGCGCTGCCGACGATGCGAACCGAGACATTGGCGCGTGCTGAGCTGGGCAGGGCGGCGAGCGCTGCGAGCAGCACCTCCTGGCCCTTGATACGGTTGATACGGCCCAACATGAGGACCTGGAGCGGCCGCGTCCCGTCATATTCGGGCGCCGACCAGAGAGCGGGGCCGTCGATACCATTGTAGATCACGTCGAAGCGGCACCCGGCAGGCGGCTGGAAGGCCTCGCGTGTCGCCTGCGAATTGAAGATCAGCCGGCTTCTGCCAAACAGGGCCAGTTGCCGCAAGACCTTGCGGGTGGCACCCTCGGGAATCTCGTGGATGTGCTGGATGACCCGGCCCCTGAACATCCGGGCCGCCAGCATGTAGTCCACGATCACCGAGGTGTTGACGTAGACGATGTCGCTGGCGCGCATGCGGCGCGCGGCACGGGCAACCGCCATGGGCAGCGTGACGATCCCTGTCGCCATCAGGCGGCCGAGGTCCTTGCGGCGCAGGATCCAGAGCGGTTCGAAGACGATCCTGCTGGCGACGCCTTCGAGCAGGCTGAGAATCGGACCGGGCCGGGGCAGAACGACCTCGATCTCGGCCTGGGGATAGCTTGCACGCAGGGCCGCGACGCTTTCGGCGAAGCTTCTGTCCGAACCATAGAGTTCGTAGCCCTGATGGATGCAGGCGATCTTCAAAGTCACAGTCGTTTCCGTTCCAAGGTGGCACATCGCGCTGACCACGGGGTCTACAACGCAATGGCCATGCCACGCCAAGTTGCATAGTCGTGAACTAACAGCTTGAGTTGCAATGTTTTCTTAAAGACTGGTCTGCTTCATGGGAATCTTTCTCCTGCTGGGCGCCGTCATGTCAGATCATCCCGCTTCGATTCTCATATTGGGAACGCGCGGCATTCCTGCAGCCCACGGCGGATTCGAGACCTTCGCGGAGCGGCTCGCCCTGTTCCTGGCCGAACGGGGCTGGTCGGTCGGCGTGTACTGCCAGGACGAGGTTCCCGTTGTCACGCAGCGCTTCCGGAGCGAGATGTGGCGTGGCGTCGAGCTGATCCATACCCAGGTCTCCTCCACCGGCCCCCGCGCCACGCTGGAATTCGACTGGCAGTGCATCCGCGACGCCAGCCGACGAGAGGCGGTGAGCCTCGTGCTTGGCTACAACAGCGCGATCTACCTGCCCTATCTGCGGCTGCATGGCCGCAAGATCCTGACCAATATGGACGGCATCGAGTGGAAGCGGCCGAAATGGTCGCCGTTGGTTCGGGCATGGTTCTGGATCAATGAGTGGATCGCGGCGTGGTCGTCGCACCGACTGATCGCCGACCACCCGATCATTGCCGATCACCTGGCGACCCGGCGCCCGCGCAAGGCGATCACGATGATCCCCTATGGCGGCGATCCCATCGACCATGCACCCGAGGACCTGCTTTCTAGTCTGGGGCTGGCGTCGGGGCGCTATCTCGTCTCGATCGCGCGGATCGAGCCGGACAATTCGATCCTGACCCTGGTCAAGGCCTTCTCGCGCAAGCGGCGCGGGATGAAGCTTGTCGTGCTCGGCAATTTCTCAGACGACAATGCCTATCACCGCGAGGTCAAGGCAGCGGCCGGCGACGAGGTCATCATGCCCGGCGCGATCTACGACACCGCCATCGTCCAGGCCCTGCGCCACCATGCGCGCGGCTACATGCACGGCCACACCGTGGGCGGCACCAACCCCTCGCTCGTCGAGGCGCTCTGGGCCGGCAATCCGGTCATTGCCCATGACAATGTCTATAACCGCTGGACCGGCGGGGACGCCTGCGTCTTCTTCAGCGACGAAACCAGTTGCGAGACCGCGATCGAGGCCCTGATCTCCGACGATGCGCTGGCGGCCCGGCTGAAGGCCGCCGCCTTCGAGCGGGCTCGCTCGGAGTTCGCCTGGCAGGCGATCCTGGAGCATTACGAGCGCGAGGCGCTCAAGCTCGCGGGCAAGCCGGTGCCGGTCGTGCCGGCCTCCGGCACACTGGCGAGCGGGCGCTCGTCGGGATGAGGCGGGCGTGATGCGGCTGGCGCGGCGCGGCTTTCTGGCAGGACTTGCCGGCACGGCGCTGTCGGCGCCCCGAACAGCGCGCGCCCAGACGCCAGCGCCGCTCAGCTTGCGGCGCGGCGTCAATCTCTGGCCGTGGTTTTCGTTGACGCGGGAGTATCCGGCACCGCGGACCGACTATGACTGGCCGCCGTTCCAGTTCCAGCGCCCGGTACCGACCGCTGCCGATCTTGCGACGCTGCGGCGCGCCGGCTTCGATTTCGTACGCATCCCGGTCGATCCCGGCCCGTTCTTGGCCCTCTCGCCGGCCCAGCGCCAGATCCTGCTCGGCGAGGTCTCGGCTGCTGTCGGCCTGGCGCTGCGGCATGATCTCGCGGTGGTCCTGAACGTGCAGGCGAATGCCGCGACGCATCACTGGAATCCGGGCCGCATGTTCGCGGGGACGGATGCCCCGGCCTTTCCAGCCTATCGCGACCTCGTCGCCGAGCTTGCGCGGATGCTGTCGCGCTTCGATCAAGCGCGGGTAGCGCTGGAGCCGGTGAATGAACCCGGGCACGCGTGCGGCGCACCGCAATGGAACGCGGTGCAGGTGCAGTTGCTCTCGGCGGCGCGGTCTGCGGCTCCCGATCTGACGCTGGTCGCGACGGGTGCCTGCGGAAGCATGGTCAGCGGGCTGGAGGCCGCTCGGGCACGGGAGCTTGCGGCTTTCGAACCCCTGCTCTTCACCTTCCATTTCTACGAGCCTTATCTGTTCAGCCATCAGGGCGCGCCCTGGATGACCGAGCCGGTCTACAAGGCGTTGAATGGCGTGCCCTGGCCCGCATCGCGGGGCACCCTCGATCAGACGCTGGCAGCAGTCCGCAGCCAAATGGCGGGTGACCAGGTCCGCTCGGAGGCGGCGAAGCGTGCGGCATACCAGGAGACCGAGCGTGTCCTGAAGGTGTATTTCGATGCACAGCCGGACCGCTGGTTCATCGACGGCTACCTCAAGAGGGTCCGGGCCTGGGGCGAGCGGGAAGGGGTCGCGCCGGCGCGGATCCTGATGGGCGAGTTCGGAGCCCTGCGCTCGGACGAGCGCTATGTCGCGGCCGGAGCCGCCGATCGCGCGCGCTACGTCCGGGACGTCCGCGAGAGCGCCGAGCGCTTCGGCTTTCCGTGGGCGTTCTGGAACCTGTTCGACGGGATGGGCGTGATGGACGACACCACACGGCGGCTCGACCCCGAGATCACCCGGTCGCTCGGGCTCGTCCTGCCGCATTGATATCCCCGGCGGATTCGTTGCGAGGCCCGCGGTAGAGGCACAACGCGATGATCGCAAACTCCGCCGGCAAGGTGGTCTTGCTGGCGATGCTCTCCGCGCCGTTCAGCAGCACAATCCAGACGATCATCGGCAACCAGAGCCCGCCGCGGGTGACGCGGGAGAGTTCGTACATGAAGGCCGAGAAGGCGACAGTGACCATCGCGGTCACGATCAGGCCCTGATAGAGCGTCATCCGGATAAAGGGGTTCTCGATGCCCCATTCCAGCCCGTTCACGCGGCGCAGGCTGTCGACCAAGGGGATATCGGGGCCGAGGACGAGGTCCCGGAACGAAAACATGCCGAGCAGCGTGAACATCTCGGCGCGGGCATTGGCGCTGCCACCGTCGGAAATGAAGCGGGCGACGAGATCGTCGAAGAAGCCGACCGCGACCAGCAGGCCGACGGCTGCCGGAACGAAGGCCACCATGACACAGCCGATCGCCGCACCGAGCAGCGAGATGCGGCCGCGCTGGAGCGAGCGCAGCAGGGCCGCCAGCCCGTAGAGCCCGCCGAAGAACAACGAGATCAGCATCGCGGTGCGCCCGCCGAAGACGACCAGCGCGGCGAACTGGAGCGCGATCAGCATCGGCTGCACGAACGGCCGCGGGATGCGACGACCGTTCAGCAGCGCCATCAGATAGCAGGCCGTGAGCATGGCGTTAGCGAGCGGGTGGCCTTGCAGTGCAGTCGAGCGCGTATCGGTCTCGAAGGCGACGCCGTCGAAGCGATAGGGGAAGACGCGGACCTGCAGCAGGAATTCGACGAGGGCGAGCAGGGCGTTGACGGTCATCAGCACATGCACGATCTGCTCGAGCCGCGCCATTGTCGGCTCGTCCGCGTCGACCAGAAGGAAGACCACGAGGCACGCGGCGATATAGGTGTCGACGATGCCGCCAAGGCCGGGGCCTTCGCGCAGGATCGTAACGATCATGACCGCGATGCTGACGACGAGCATGAGCAGCGTGGCCGGCCTGCGGTTGGCCCAATGAATGGCGCGGCTGACCGGATCTCCGCAACTGATCAGGCTCCAGCCGAAGGTCAGGCAGATCAGATAGGTCGAAGGGTGGATTTTTGTCGCAGCGCTGCCTTGAAGGCCGTCATAATTGTAGCCGACGAGCCAGAGCATGCCGCCTGACACGCTGAACAGGATGGCCGCCGTGCCGAGCACGCCCAGGCGCGAGAGCCGGTCGAGCCTTGCCCATCGCGGCGCGCCGGCGCGTTTCGTGCCACCGCCCAGGGGCAGGGCGATGCTCATGCATCGTGCCCCATCGGGTCGACCAGCAGGACGGCGGTGACCTTGCGGCCCATGATCCCGGTCGCCTCGACGACCCGGTCGAGGTCCTTCTGCTTCGTGCGGTTGAGCTGGGCGACGACGATGACCTGCTCGACTGTCGATATCAGCGGCGCGATCTTGACGTTGGCCGTGGGCACGCCGCCATCGAAGAAGACGACGTCGAACTGGCGGCTCGCCTCGGCGAGCATGCGGGTGGCGAACTGCCGGCCGTTCTGCTTCTGTGGTCCCGCCGCATGGCGCCCGGCGGGCATCATGGCGATGGCGGTGCTGGCGCCGTGGCGGACGGCCTCGCGCAGGCTGCAATCGCCGCGCAGTACGTCGAGGAGCCCCGCCGCGTTGTTGTCTCGCTTCTGCTCGACATCGGCATCGACCAGCAGGACGCGGTCGCCGCGCGCAGCCGAAGCGTCGGTCAGGAGCAGGGCTGCCCGCAGACGCTCGGCATCGTCGGAAGCTGTCGAGATCAGCAGGATGCTGCGCGCCACCGCGCGTGAGGCCTCATATCCGTCGAACAGCCGCAAGAGCGCGAGCCCGGCGATAGCCTGGGAATGCGCGTCGCCGCCGGGCGGCGGGGCCGGCTCCTTGATCCGCTTGCGCCAGGGCATCTGCTTCCGGCCCGACTGTTCCGGGCGAAGCACGCCGATTACCGGCGCGCCGATGGCGGCCTCGGCCTGAGTGACGGACAAAAGGGTCGGCGAGGCGTATTCGAGGATGAGGGCGGAACCGGCGCCGAGGCCGAGGCCGAGCCCGATGGCGCCTGCCAGAAGCAGCCCCATTGCTGGCCAGCTCTTCTGTTGCGGAGCCTGGGCGAGGCTGATGATGCGGGCATTCGTGGTGTCGAGCGTCGATTGCTCGCGGATTTCCTGGGCGCGCTGCAGGAAGGTCGCATAGACCGCGCGGACGGCCTCGAGATCGCGTTGAAGGTCGCGCAGGCGCACCGATGCCTGGTCGGAGTTGCGGGTCTGGCGCGAGAGGGTGTCGAAGCGCTCGCTGAGCAGCTTCTCGTTGGCGCGAGCGCGGTCGTAATCGGCTCGGGCTGACTGTTCGACGCGGGAGATCTCCGTGGTGATGAGCTGGCGGATATGGGTCAGCTGGCTGCGCACGGCTGCGATCGAGGGGTGGCGCGGCCCAAGCTGGCTCTGCAGATCGGCTTCGCGCTGCACCAGCGTCGCTTCCTGCTCGCGCAGGCGGGAGATCACGGTCGAGAGCAGCGCTTCCGACGAGCTACCGGCCAGGCCGCCGCGCTGGCGCTGCTGGGTGATCTGCTCGACCTGCGCCTTGAGCTGGGCGGTGCGCGCCTGGGCTGTCGACAATTGATTGGAGATCTCGGTCAGTTGCTGGTCGCTGATCAGCCGACCCGAGGCAGCGACGAGGTTGTTCTGGGCGCGATAGGTCTCGACGGCGTTTTCCGCCGCCTCGACGCGCTTGCGCTGCTCGGCGAGCCTTGCCGTCAGTCCCGCCGAGGCCTCCTGCGCCGAACGGCTGCGGGAGTCCGCCTGGTCGGCGAGATAGGCCTCCGCGATCGCGTTGGCGATCAAAGCCGATTTGTCGGGGTTATGGGTGGTGATCACGACGTCGACGACGAGGACCTTGTCGGCGCGCCGGACGGACAGCTTGCGCCGCAGCGCGCTGAGGGTGCGGGCCTCGGCATCGCTGAGCTCGCCATTGCTGCTCGCGCGCTCGGGCGAGAGAGCACCGAACAGGCGGCCGAGCAGCCCGGGACTGTTGAACTCGGTATCTCGGGTCAGGTTGGCGGCGCGGATGGCGCGCACGAGCACGCCGGTCGACTGGATCACGCTCGCCTGGCTCTCGACCTGGGCGATGCCGCCATCGGGCGACAAGGTGCTGGGGTTCACGTCATTGCTGACGACGTTGCGATCGCGCGGGTCGATCAGGATCTGGGATGAGGCCGTATAGAGCGAGGGCGTCGTCAGGCCGTAAGCCAGTGTCAGCGCGGCGAAAGCCGCGACAATGGCCGCTATAAGGAACTTGCGATGCCACAGGACCCGCCAAAGCTGGGCGATTTCCACGGCACCATCCTGACGGCGCTCATAGGCCTGCGGCGCACCACCCTGCGGCACTGCGCTATGCCGACGGTTGGTGGAAACTAAGCTCATCGTCCCAACTCTCGGATCAACCACCTTCTGAGCACCCTGGCAGAAGGCGCGCACGGCTGATCTTTGGCACGAAGTTCTTAATCAACTGCTCAGGACGCCACTCATCCGGTGTGCCCCGGCGCGGATTGCGGAGCGCGCCGACGTGTGTCAGCGCAGCGGCGGTGCGTAGAGCACGCCGCCCATGTTCCAGAGCTGGTTCAGCCCGCGCGGGATGCCGAGGCGCGAGCTGACGCCGAGGTTGCGCTCGTAGATCTCGGCATAATTGCCGCCGGCCCGCACGGCCTTTACCGCCCAGTCGGGATCGAGCCCGAGCGCCTTGCCGAAATTGCCCTCGCTGCCGACGAAACGGCGCACGTCCGGCTTGGTCGAGGCCAGGGCCTCGGCGGCGCTCGCCGAGGCAATCCCGAGTTCCTCGGCGTTGACCAGGGCGAAGTTCACCCATTTGACGACGGTGAACCAGGCGAAATCGTCGCTGCGCGTGACGGGGCCGAGCGGTTCCTTCGAGATCACGTCCGGCAGGATCACGGCGTCGCCGGGCTTGGCGAGCTTCAGGCGCTCGGCATACAGCGCCGACTGGTCGCGCGTCAGGACATTGCATTGGCCGGACTGGAAGGCCGCCAACGCGTCGGCTGCGTTCGGAAAGGCCTTTTCCTCGTAGGTCATCGAATTAGCGCGGAAGTAGTCGGCCAGGTTGAGCTGGGTGGTCGTGCCGGCCTCGACGCAGACCTTGGCCTTGTCGAGGGCCAAAGCATCCTCGGCCCCGAGTGATCGCATCGCCATGAAGCCCTGGCCGTCATGATAGGTCACGCCGGCAAAGGCGAGGCCGAGTTCGGCCTCGCGGCCGAGCGTCCAGGTCGAGTTGCGGGAGAGCAGGTCGACCTTGCCCTCGCGCAGGGCCTCAAACCGCTGGCTGGCGGATAGCGGCGTGAAATTCACCTTGGCCGGGTCGCCCAGGACGGCGGCGGCGACGGCCCGGCAGAAATCGACGTCGAAGCCGGACCAGCGCCCTTGCGCATCCTTTTCGGAGAAGCCGTAGAGCCCTTCGCTGACCCCGCATTCGAGGGTCCCGCGCTGCTTCACGCGCTCCAGCGTCGCGGCTGCGGCTGGAAGCGCGAGTGCCATGGGCAGGAAACAGGCCGCGGCGATGGCCAGGCGGCGGGCGACGTTGGACATGACGGGCTCTCCTGGGCGGGCGTGGAGCTAAGGCGCGGCTATGCGTGTCAGAGGCTGGCCTTGTGCCGGATCACGACCTTGGTCCCGGTCGCGACGCGTCCGTAGAGGTCGATGATGTCGCCATTGGCGAGGCGGAAGCAGCCTGACGAGATGGACTGGCCGATGGTTTCGGGCTGGTTCGTTCCATGGATGCGGAATACAGTCGATCCCAGATACAACGCACGCGCGCCCATCGGATTGCCGGGGCCGCCGGCCATGAAGCGAGGCAGATAGGGCTGGCGGGCGATCATCTCCGGCGGCGGGCGCCAGTCGGGCCATTCCGCCTTCCGGCTGACCTTGACGAGGCCCGACCACTGGAACCCCTCGCGACCGACGCCGATGCCGTAGCGCAGCGCCTTGTTGTTGGGCTGGACGACATAGAGGAAGCGCTCGGCGCTCTGGATCACCACCGTGCCGGGCGCCTCATTGGAGCGGAAGAACACCATCTGTCGGGCATAGGGGCCCTCGGTGATCGTGACCTCCTCGGTCGAGATGCGGCCCGGCTCGTCGCCGATATCCATGGTCTCGCCAATGGCGGCTGGCGGCCGGAGCTGAGCCATCGCGACGCCGGGCGCCGCCAGAGCCAGCAAAGCAGCAACGCTCGCCGCAAGGCCGAGGTTGCGCCCACATTCCATCGAGGCGACCATCATGCGCGCTCTCCCTGCCAGATCAGCCGTGTTCACGCGCCGCAGCGCATATAGACGAAGGTGCCGTAGCGCCGGTTCGCATCGGGATCGACGAAGCGCATGACCAGTTCGGAATTGCTCACCGAGACGATCTCGCGGTCCTGCGGATCGCCCGCCGGGGCCTCGAAGCCGAGATAGGTCTTGCCACCGGGGCCTGCCTTGAGCCGCAATTCGTAGAGCTTGGGGTCGTCTGCGACATGCATCATGACGCCGTCGCTGGGGCCCTTGGCGATGACATAGGGCTGGCCGCACTGCGCCTTTGCCTGCGCTTCCGTGCGCTTGCGGTCCTTGTCGGTGTGATACGAGGCGATGCCCCAACGGCCGATCAGCCGCTCCGTGGGGATGTTGGCAGGCGCGGCCGCGATGCCGACCGCGGCTCCGGGCGGGCCGTCACTGCCGCCGCCGCAGGCCCCGAGCATCATGCTCAAGCCGGCGATCATGCCGAGGGCAGGATAGCGTCGCGTCAACACAGAGCCGTGGTCGTTCCGATGCATCTTCGTACCCCCTGCCGTTGCTTCATTCCACCACGGCAGGGCAGGACTCTTCAAGGCTTAAGGTGACGAGCCGGAAGGCCCCGCCTTTCGCGCGTGCATCGGCCTCGTTCTGGTCACCGCTCATTCATACCATTGCGGCTATCCCTCGGGCCGACAGGAGGAGCATCATGTTGCTAAGAAAACTGACCCTGGCGATCGTCGCCGCTGCGGCCGTGCTGCCGGCCTTTACGGCCGACGCCCAGTATTACGATCCCTATCGTCGTCCGCCGCCGCCGCCTTATGGCTATGACCGGCCGCCGCCGCCACCGCCGCCTTACGGCTATGATCGGCCGCGCCCCCGCCGGTTTGGCGACATGTGCGTCACGAGCCGCGGCGAATGCGAGACGCGTCCAAGCCCGATCAACGCACCCTGCCGCTGCTATATCGAGGGCTTCGGCGAGAAGCGCGGCGCTGTACAGTAATTCCGTTGATCAAGGCCGGCGACGCGGAGTAACCCTCCGCGTCGCCTCGCAGCATGAAGAATGCGGCATGACTTTCGGCGATACACATACTTTATAAGTCTGCGGCTGAATCCTGTTGCATTCAGCCCTTCGCAAGGGCAGGAGCAACAGGCTGCAGTTCGCCCGCGCGACCTGGCTTTTCAGGACATCGACATGGTTGTCGTCCGCACCGTCTGGTCGCATTCGCACCCATGGCGTTTCCGATAACGCAGGTTCACGCAGCCCCGCAGGCCAAGCAGCCAAGCGATCCCTGACCCCGGTCACGGATCGGACCTGTGCGACTTGGAAGTTCCGGCGACACCCGTCGCCACCATATCCCCGACATCCTCACATCAAGGAATTTCGACGTGCGCATTCTTCTTGCTGCAGCGCTGTTCTGCTGCGCCACATCCGGCGCGATCGCTCAGGTCACCGATCCCGAGGCGACCTGCGCCGACTACCTGAAGACCGTCGCCGCCTCCGGCGGTACGCCGAAGACCGGCGATGCCAGCATGGACAAGATGGCGGCCGAGATCGACGGCAAGATGAAGGTCTATTGCACCGCCAATCCCAAGGTGAAGGCCATGGACGCCGCCATGAAGGTCATGGGCGGCTGAGACGACATCAGCCCGGCGCCTTGACGGCGCCGGGCTGACCTTTTCGAACCGGATTCTGCGCGGATCAGTTCAGGTTGGCGCGCTTCATGAATGCGCCGCCCTTCATGATCACGGGCATGTGCCTGCCCTGGCGGGTCAGGAGCGAAAGATCCTTCAGAGGATCGCCGTCGACCACGATCAGGTCGGCATAGGCGCCAGCGGCCACCGCACCGATCTTGCCTTCGAGCTTGAGCAGTTTGGCCGCGATATGGGTCGCCGCCGCGATGACCTCATGGGCCGGCAGCGCCCGACCGCGAATGACGAACTCCTCCGACTGGTATTTGTGCATCTCGCCGAGCAGGTCGCTGCCATAGGCCATGGTCAGGCCGGCCTTTTTCATGATCGCCAGCGACTCCATGCCGGCCGAGCGGACGACATCGACCTTTGCAACGGAATCCGGCGGGAAGCCGAGCTTCGGTCCATCGCTGACGAGCTTGTCGTAGGTGACCAGCGTCGGCACCGCGACCGCGCCCTTCGAGGCTGCGAGCTTTGCCGTCTCGGCGCCGATGATGTTGCAGTGTTCCAGCGAATGCACGCCCGCCTCGACGCAGCGGCGGATCGCGTCATCGGTGTAGACATGGGCCGAGACATAGGTGCCGGCCATCCGCGCCTCTTCGACGATCGCTTCCAGCTCGCTGACGGAGAAGCCGAAGAAATGGATCGGGTCGGTCGGCGAGGCGCAGCCGCCATTGGCCATGATCTTGATGAAGTCGGCGCCGCCCTTGATCTCCTCGCGCGCCGCGCGGCGGACCTGGTCGAGCCCGTCGCAGATGCGCCCGAGCGCGCCGAGGCGATGGCGGTCGGTCACGGCGGCACGGTCGTCGTAGCGGCCCCGGAAATCCGCGTGGCCGCCGGTCTGGCTCAGGGCCTTGCCGGAGATCACGAGGCGCGGCGTCGGGAAATAGCCTTCCTCCGTAGCCTGTTTCAGGCCGAAATCGGCGCCGCCGACATCGCGCACGGTGGTAAAGCCGCGCATCAGCATCTCGCGCATGATCACCAGCGAGCGGGCCATGACGAGGGAGTCGGGGAGGCGCGAGTTGAGGCCGAGGTCGGCGACACCGGCGACGACATGGACATGGGCGTCGATCAGGCCCGGCATCAGCGTCCGGCCCTTGAGGTCGATCACCTTGGCTTTGGCCGATGTGACGGTCTTGCCGACCTCGCGGATGGTGTCGCCTTCGACGAGCACGCTGACAGGCGCGCCCCGCTCAGGCGCGGTACCGTCGACGATGTGGGCGTTGGTGAAGAGGGTGGAAGCCACTTGGGTTCTCCGATCAAATCGACGTTTGGTTATTGTCTCTCGAAACGCACGTTCATGCCGGGCGCAGCGCAGCGAAGATCCGGGATCCATTCCGGAGCGCGTGCCTGACATGTTCCGGAGTGGGTCCCGGGTCTCCGGTTGGTCGCCCGGGACGACGGCGCGCGCTTCTATCGAGACAGCGGACTGAGTTCAGCCGGCGCGCGCGGCGGCTTGCGCGGCGAGGAAGGCAGGCACCAGCAGCGGCGCAATGGCCTCGATCGGCGCGATGTGCTCTTCACGATAGTGATGCTCGGGGGCGAGCAGGTTGATCGTGCCGACGACCTTGCCATCATAGATCGCGGGCACGTTGATGACGGAGCCCAGACCCATGCTCTCGATCAGCTCATGGTCGAAGAACGCCCAGCGGATGCCGGTCTTGTCCTTGCCGAGATAGGACTTCTTGCCGTCCATCACATGCTTGCCCCAGGGCGTCGGACCCATCGGCTTGCGTCCGGAGACGGGATATTCCTGCGGGCGGTTCGAGTAGATCCGCGCCACCTCGGAGCCGTCGACATAGAGGAGCGTGAACAGCTCATGGCCGACCAGCTTCTTGGCGATGGCGTCGAAGGCCTTGAACACGGTTTCAGGCTGGCCGGCTTCCTTGAGCAGGGCCGAGAGGGTCGCGAGATCGTCTGACATGGGGCGGGCTCTTTGGGGTTGTTGGGGCAGGGGAACTGGGCGTTCGATAGGACTGGAACCACCGTCATCCTGGTGCAAAGCGCCGGGATGACGCGTGAAGCGTTGCAGGGATCTCAGGCCGGGCCCGGCGCAGGGGCCTTGGGAATCCGCTCCGGCAGGATGCCCTGCGGGCGCAGATGCAGGATCAGGATCAGGGCCAGACCGATCATCATCTCGCGCATCGCCGCCAGTTGCACGGGCTGGAGGCCGGGGATCCATTCCGTGAAGAACCGCGTCGCCTCGAGGAAGATCACGACGATATAGGCGCCGACGACAGCGCCGCTGGGACGCCCGACGCCGCCGGACGTCACGGCCAGGAAGATGTAGATCGTGATCAGCGGCTGGAAATGATCGGGCGAGATATAGGACTGGAAATGCGCGTAGAGCGCGCCGGCCAGCGCCGCGATCGCCGCCGACAAGGCAAAGGCCTGGAGCTTGAAGCGCAGTACCGGTTTGCCGGCGAAGGCCGCGAGCTGCTGATCCTCGCGCACCGCCTTCATGGCGCGGCCATAGGGCGAGACATCGAGCCGGCGCAGGAGGGCCCAGACGAGCACGACGACCAGGGTGACCACGCCGAGATAGAAGAACGAGAAGTTCTGCAGGCCGAGCTCGGCCTTGAGCGGGGCGGGGATGCCCGAGATGCCGTCGGAACCCTTGGTCAGCCAGCGCTCGTTCATGGCGACCAGCCTGATGACCTCGGCAAAGCCCAGCGTGACGATGGCGAGATAGTCGTCACGCAGCCGCAATGTCGCGAAGGTGACGACGAGGCCGACGACCGCGCCGACCACGATCGCCACGCCCCAGCCAAGCAGCACGGGTGCGCCGGCGCCGGTCGCGATCGCCGAGGCATAGGCGCCCACCGCGAAGAAGCCGGCGAGGCCGAGATTGACCAGGCCGACACCTCCCCAGATCAGGTTCAGGCTCAGCGCCAGCAGCGCGTAGATGCCGCACAAAGTCAGGGTGAAGACGACATAGGACAGCATCAGGCGGCCCTTTCGCCGAGAATACCGCGCGGGCGGAAGGTCAGCATGATCAGGATCGCCACAAAGCCGACGCCGGTGCGATAGGTCGCGGGCACGACGATCAGCGCGAGCTCCTCGGCGATGCCAAGCGCGAGCGCGCCGACGACGGCGCCGGGGATCGAGCCGAGCCCGCCCAGTACCGCGGCAGCGAAGACCGAGAGCAGCACGCGATATCCGGTGAGCGGGTCGATCGAGGTGTCGAGCCCGATCAGGACACCGCCGACGCCGGTGAGGCCCGCGCCGAGGAAGACCGTGACGATAGCGATGGTGGCGGGGTCGATGCCCTTCAGCCGGGCGAGATCGGGGTTGTCGGCGACGGCCCGCATGGCCTTGCCGAAGCGGGTGTAGCGCAGGAACAGGAACATCGCGGCCATGATCGCGACCGAGAGCATCAGGCTCTGGATCTGCTGCGGGCCGATGCGGAGCTCGCCGAATCGCAGGTCGCGCGCCAGCGGGAGGTCGTAGCCCTTCATGTCGTTGCCGAAGATGAAGCGGACCATGTTCTCGAGCACGAGATTGAGCGCGATCGAGGCGATGGCCACGATCAGCGCGCCATTGCCACGCAGGCGCTTGAGTGCGGTTTCCTCCGCAATCACGCCGACTACGCCGGTCACCACGAAGGCGACGGCGATGGCCGGAATGACGTGCAGGCCGACGATCGCATTGGCCCACCACGCGGCGAAGGCGCCGATGGTGGCATAGGATGCGATGGCGAAGTTGGGGTAGCGCAGCACCGCGAAAATGGCGGAGAAGCCGATGGCCGGGACGGCGATCAGCGCCCCGGTCATCAACCCATTGATCAGCGCCTGCAGGATGAGTGTCATGAGATCGCGTGCCCGTTACGGTTCGCAGTCGCCATTGCGCGGCGCGCCGGCGGCGACGCAATCCAGAGGCCGTCGAGCGAGCCCTCCTGGATTGCTTCGCTGCGCTCGCAATGACGGGCTCGGAGCTGCGAGGGATTCATCAGGCGATCTTGACCAGCGCGATCTTGCCGGACTGGACCTGCTCGTAGCGGAACTTGCAGTCGGCGATATCGCCGGTCTCTGTGAAGTCGCAGGGGCCGCTGGCGCCGTCGTAGTCGACCGCCTGCTTGGCTGCGATCGCCTTCAGGCCGTCCACGGCGTTGTCGATCTTGGCGCCGCCCTGGGCCTGGCTGACCTTGCGGACATTGTCCTTGATCGCGGTGCCGGATGCCTCGCCGGCAATCGCGATCGCCATCAGCACCAGGTTGATGTGGTCGTAGATCTGGGTGGTGTAGGGATCGGGCGAGGCGATGCCGATCATCTTGACCAGCCGGTCATAGGCCTTCGAGCCTTCGGCCGGCGAGGGCGAGATGGTGTAGGTCTTGTCGACGACCTCGGCAGGCACGCTCTCGACGAGCTTCTGGTTGACCGCATAGCCGAAGGCGACCTTCAGTCCCTTGAAGTCGGCGCGGTAGAGATCCTTCAGCATCACGGCGGTGTCGGGCGTATAGCCGCCGAAGATGATCGCGTCGGGCTTGAAGCGCATGACCTCGTCGACCTCGGTGCGATAGGCCGGCTTCTTGTCGTCATAGATCAGCGTCGCGGCCTCGCCGCCGGCAGCCTTGACCGCTGCGCTGATGTTGTCGAACTGGCTCTTGGCGAAGGGCGTCTGCGGCGTCAGGAAGAAGACGCGCTTGGCCTTCTCGGCGATGCAGAATTCGCCGAACTTACGGCCCTGCAGCGTGGTGTTGGGTTGGGTCCGGATCAGATAGCCCTGATGCGGCAGCTGCGTGATCGAGTCGGCGCCGGAGGTGGTGCACAGGAAGGTCTTGGACTCCCAGCACAAGGGCGCGACGGCCGTGGTCACGGACGAAGCCCAGGTGCCCAGGATGGCAGAGACCTTGTCGACGTCGATCAGCTTGCGCGCGGCGCGGACGCCGGCTTCCGGGCTGGTCTGGTCGTCTTCCGAGATGAGTTCGACCTTGCGCCCGAGCACGCCGCCGGCGGCATTGACCTCGTCGACGACCGCCTTCACGGCCTTGACCATCGCGGGGCCATAGGGGCCGCCGGCGCCAGTGAGCGGCGTCAGCGTGCCGATCTTGATCGGCGCGCCTTGCGCGAGCGCAAGGTTGGGCAAGGCGCCGGAGGCTGCGAGCGCGGCGGCGCCCGCCAGCAACTGGCGACGGTCGGTCAGGAACTGCGTCATGGTGATCCCCTGTCGTTTTTTTGAAGTTGTATGGGTCGGCATCGTCATTCGCCGCCAAGGAAGAGGCGGCGGATCTCGGGGTCGGCGGCGAGTGCAGGGCCCGCGCCTTCGCGGCTGTTGCGCCCGGAGACGAGCACATAGCCACGTGTCGAAATCTCCAGCGCCTCGAGTGCATGCTGCTCGACCATGAGGATCGGCAGCCCGCCCTTGTTCAGGGCCACGATCGCCTCGAACAGTTCCTCGGCCGCCTTGGGCGAGAGACCGGCGGTAGGTTCGTCGAGCAGCAGCAGGGCAGGGGCGTTCATCAGCCCCATCGCCATGGCCAGGATCTGGCGCTGGCCGCCCGAGAGCGTGCGGGCGAGCGCACGGCGCTTGGTCGCCAGCATGGGATAGCGGGCGTAGAGCGCGTCGCTGCGCTCGCGGACCTTGCCGGGCTCCTGGAAGCCCGAGATGTCGAGGTTCTCGGCCACAGTCATGGCGCCGAAGACGTTGCGCTCCTGCGGCACGAAGCCGATGCCATGGCGCGCCCGGCCCAGGGCGCCCTCAGCGGTGACATTGCTTCCTCGCATCACGATCGCGCCTTCGCGTGCCTGGACGAGGCCGGCGATGGTCTTGAGCAGGGTCGACTTGCCGGCGCCGTTGGGGCCGATGATCGAGACGATCTCGCCGGGGGCGACGGTCAGCGAGGTGCCCTTGAGGATCTGCTCGGCTGCGCCGTAGCCGGCGACGACGCGCTCGACCTGCAGCAGCGGTGTGGCCTCAGTGCTCAATGCCGCCTCCCGAGATAGGCTTCCTGCACGCGGGTGTCCGCCGCGACCTCGTCGAAGCTCCCTTGCGTCAGCACCTTGCCCTCGGCCATGACGATGACAGGGTCGCAGAGCCGCCTGATCAGCGCCATGTCGTGCTCGATCAGGCATATCGTCAGGCCGTCGCGGTTGAGCGCGACGAGATGGCCGGCGATTTCGTCGGCAAGCGTCGGGTTGACGCCCGCCATCGGCTCGTCGAGCAGCAGGATTTTTGGCTCGGCCATCAGCGCCCGGCCGATCTCGACCAGCTTCTTCTGGCCGCCTGACAGGGCCGTGACCGGATTGTCGAGCACATGGTCGAGCCGCAGGCGCCGCGCGATGCCGAAGGCGCGCTCGGCAAGCTCCGCTTCGCGCCGCCGCGCCGCTTGCGAGCCGAACATCGCGGGCAGGAGCGATTCACCAGGCTGACGCGCGCCATAGAGCATCAGGTGCTGGTAGACGCTGAGCTTCGGAAAGCCGCGCGCCAGCTGGAACGAGCGCACCAGCCCTGCCGCCACCAGCTTTTCGGGTGCGAGGCCGGTCGCCTCGGTCGTCCCGATGCGGACCGTGCCGCCCTTGGGGCGGTAGAGTCCCGAGATCGCGTTGAACAGCGTCGACTTGCCGGCGCCGTTGGGGCCGATCAGGCCTGTGAACGAGTGGGAGCGCACGGAGAGATCGACGCCGCGCAAGACGTGGACGCCATAGAAATCGAGCTTGAGCCCCTCGATGGACAAGGCCGTGGCTGTGTTCATGCCGTCTGCTTGTCCTGCATAGCTGGCTTTGCCTCGATCGGGAATTGCTGGCGCACCTGCTGTTTCCAGAAGCGCAGCATTTCCTCGTAGTAGTAGGGGTCGCTGCGCAGCACGGTCTGGGCGATCATGCCGCGCACCAGGCACATGGTGGTGTTCATCACGACGCGGGTGTGGTCGGGATCGACGCCGGTGCGGGCTGCCAGCGCGGTCCAGATCGCGTCCAGCCCGGCATGGAAATCCTTCACGACCGGCACGAGATCGGCGCGGAAATCGGGATTGTGCCGGGCCTCGGGCAGGTACTCCATCGTGACGTAGAACAGCCGGTCCCACATCATCTTCCAGATGTAGTCGACGATCTCGTCGCTGGAGCCGCCACGGGCGATGAAGTCCTCGGCGAACCGATGCAGATCCTGCGTGCTCTTGCCGAGCATGTCGGCGACCGAGGCGCTGATGATGGCTTCACGCCCGGCGAAATGATGGGTCAGGGCGCCGCGCGAGACGCCGGCATGGCGGGCGATTTCGGGCGTCGAGGTCCGGGCGAGGCCGCGGTCATGCAGCAGATCGATCGTCGCATTCATCAGGCGCGCCGAGGTGTCGGCGCTCCTTTCCTTCTGCGATCGCCGTCTGCCGGTCTGTGTCACGCCGAACCCCAACCCAGTAAGCTCAGGCAGGCTGCGACTCTCTTTGCAAACAGTCAAGCATGTTTCTTATGCGAATGTGCTCGGGCTAGAGGCAGGCGCCTGTCCCATGGTCAGGCGCTTGATATCGCCCGGTCGAAAACCAGCGCCAACCTCGTGCCTTGCGGGCTGTTGTCGGCCCTGCTCAGGCGCCGCCGCTCTGGCCGCCATCGACCGGGAGGCAGACTCCTGTGATGAATTTCGCCTCGTCCGAGGCCAGGAACACGGCGGCATTCGCGACATCCCAGGCGGTGCCCATCTTGCCCATGGGGACGAGGGCATCGCGAGCGGCGACCATCTCCTCGACAGAGCCATACTGCCCGGAAATCTGCTTGTAGATCAGGGGCGTGTCGATCAGCCCGGGCATGATCGCGTTGGCGCGGATGCCCTGCTTTGCATACTGCATCGCAAGCGCGACGGTTGCCTGGTTCACCGCAGCCTTGGTCGCGTAATAGGCGAAGTAGGGGTACCCGGTCCAGCGGATGGCCGCCAGCGACGAGATGTTGACGATCGCGCCGCCGCCGCCTGCCAGCATATGCGGGATCACGGCCTTGGCGGTGCGGTAGACCGGCCCGAGATTGAGGTCGAGCGAGGCCTTGAACTGCTCCTCGGAGAGTTCGACAGGGCCGCCCATATGGGTGACGCCGACATTGTTGTGCAGGATGTCGATGCGGCCGAAGCGGGCGACGGTCGCTGCCACGCAGGCATCGACCGAGGCCTGCTTGGTGACGTCGGCCGCGACAGCAAGCGCGGCTCCGCCTTCGCTCTCGATGATCGCGGCAGTTTCGTCGGCAGCCGCCTGGTTGAGGTCGATGCAGGCGACACCGGCACCTTCGCGCGCATAGGCGACGGCGGCCGCCTTGCCATTGCCCCAGCCCGGCCCCGAGGAGCCGGCTCCGAAAACGATCGCGATCTTGCCCTTGAGGCGGTCGGCCATGTCAGGTGTCTCTTGTACGATGTGACCTCATCCCAGGCGCGCGACAGGATCGGGGCGCGAAGGACGCTTCAGCTCACGCAAAAGCATCTTTCGAATGCCCTCTCTTGCGAAGGCCGGATGGCGAGGTGGGGGCGCAATCCGTCATTGCGAGCAAAGCGACGCAATCCAGTTCGTAGAGCTCTACGTCCCGCTGGATTGCTTCGTCGGCTTGGCCTCCTCGCAATGACGGTATGGCGGTCTCAGCTCAGCGAGGTGCCGACGGCCTTTTCGAGAATGGCCCAGGCTTCGTCGCCGTACTTCTTCTTCCACTCGGCGTAGAAGCCGGCCTTCTGGAGTGCGGCGCGGAAGGCGTCGGCCTTCGGCTCGTTATAGACCATCCCCTTGGCGACGAGATCGTCCTTCAGGCCGGCATTGAGCTTGGCGACGTCGGCGCGTTCCAGCATCGCGGCGGCGTCGAGCTCGCGCGCGACGATCTTGCGCAGGTCCTCCGGCAGGCGCTCCCAGGCGCGCTTGTTGGCCAGGAACCAGAAGCCGTCCCACATGTGGTTGGTAGCCGAGAGATACTTCTGCACCTCGAACAGCTTGGCCGTCGAGATGATCGCCATCGGGTTTTCCTGGCCGTCGACGATCTTCGTCTGCAGCGCGGTGTAGACCTCGGCGAAGTTGATGCTGGCAGGTGCCGACTGGAAGGCGGTGTACATCGAGGTCCAGAGCGGCGAGACCGGCACGCGGATCTTCATGCCCTTGAGATCGTCGGGCGTGTTGATCGGGCCCTTCGAGCTCGTGGTCTGGCGGAAGCCGTTGTCCCAGATCTTGTCCATGACGTGCAGGTTGGCCTTGGCGATCTGCCCGCGCACATAGGCGCCGAGCTCGCCATCCATCGCCTTCCAGACCATATCGTAGTTCGGGAATGCGAAGCCGATGCCGCTGAGCGAGGCGTTGGGGACGAGGGTCGAGAGGATCAGCGGCGACAGCGTGAAGAACTCGACGCCGCCCGAGCGGACCTGGCTCAGCATGTCGGTGTCGGAACCGAGCTGGTTGTTGGGAAAGATCTGGAGGACGACGCGGCCGTTGGTCGCCTGCTTGATCTTCTCCGCCGCTTCGTTGGCGCGGATGTTCATCGGGTGCGCGACGGGCAGGTTGTTGGCGTACTTATAGGTGAATTCGGCGGCCTGGGCCTCCGCGCGGCCGATCGAGAAGGTTCCGATGGCCGAGGCTGCGGCTGTGCCCTGCAGCAGGGTGCGGCGTGAAATGGTCATGAGCGTTTCTCCGTGGGGTGCTTTTTTGTTTTGGTGGTGGTGATCTTGGCCGGCCGCGCCTGCGTCCGGCAATTGGAAATAAGGCGGCCCTTTCCCGCTTAGGTCAGAGCACCCAGGTCGACAGGCCCGGCACGACCGCGATGACGATCAGGCCCGCCAGCAGCGCGACGAGATAGGGCCAGATCGCGCCCATGGCCTCGTCGGGCGAAACGTTGCCGATCTTGCAGGCGATATAGAAGCCGATGCCGATCGGCGGAGTCATCAGGCCGATGTTCATCGCAGTGACGACGACCATCGAATAATGCACGTCGTTGATGCCGAGGTTCTTGGCGATCGGGAACATCAGCGGCGCCATCAGCACGATCGCGGGCAGGCCTTCCAGCACGCAGCCCAGGATCATGAAGACGACGATCGTCACGGCCATGAAGGTGAGCCAGCCGCCGGGCAGGCCGACCATGAAATTGGCGAGGTCGCGGGCAAAGCCGGTCTGCGTCAGGGCCCAGGCCATGGCCAGCGCGGTGCCCAGGATCATCAGGATCGCGCCCGACAGGGCGGCGGTCTCGACGAGCATGGCGTAAAATTTCTTCCAGCCGATGCCGCCATACATGACGATGCCGACGATCAGCGCGTAGAGCACGGCGATGGTCGAGACTTCCGTGGCGGTCGCGATGCCGCCACCGACCGCGGCGCGGATGATGAAGGGCAGCACCAGCGCCGGGCCTGCGATCAGCGCGGTCTTGCCGACGATCGACATCGAGACGCGGCGCACGCCCTTGAGGTCTTCCTTGCGCGCTTTCCAGCGGGCGAGAACCGCCAGTGCCAGCAGCAGTACCATGGCGATGGCAAAGCCGGCATTGAACAGGCCGGCAATGGAGACGCCCGCGACCGAGCCGAGCACGATCAGCACGATCGAGGGCGGCACCGTGTCGGCCATGGCCGCGCCCGTCGAGAGCAGGGCGATGAGTTCCTTGGGCTGGTAGCCGCGGCGCTTCATCTCCGGGAACAGGGCCGGCGCCACAGTCGCCATGTCGGAGACCTTCGAGCCGGAGATGCCCGAGACCAGGAACAGCGAGCCGAGCAGGACATAGGACATGCCCGCGCGCACATGGCCCAGCATCGAGGCGAGGAAATCGACGATCGCCTTGCCCATGCCGGTGGCGTCGAGGATGCAGCCGAGCATCACGAAGATCGGCACCGAGAGCAGGATGATGCTCGACATGCCCTCATCCATGCGCCCGATCATGACGACGACGGGCACGTTGGTGGAGAAGGTCAGGAAGCACAGCGTTCCCAGCCCGAAGCAGAAGGCGATCGGCACGCCGGCCACCAGGCAAAGCGCCACCAGAACCAGCAGGAAGATCAGGATATTGGTGTAGCCCAGGCCCTTGAAGACCGGCGTCATCAGCCAGAGCGCGCAGCCTGCTGCTGCGATCAGGGCGATTGCCAGCACGAGGTCGGACATCTTCGCGGTTCGCACGGCATGGCGCAGCGCCAGCAGGAACATCGCACCGATGCCGAAGGCCAGCGCCGAAACGCGCCAGCTGTTGGGAATGTTGAGCGCAGCCGAGGTGACGAAGCTTTCCTCGATGGCATAGTCGATCGCCGGATAGATCATCGCCAGCAGGAAAGCTGCGACCAGAAGCAGCGCCAGCGTCTGGACGAACTGGCTCAGGCGCGCCGGCATCATGCCGACGAAGAGCGTCAGGCGAAGATGCTCGTTGCGGTCGATCGCGATCGCCGAGCCCAGCATGGCGAGCCAGAGGAAGGAGATCGACGCGACCTCGTCGATCCAGATCACGGGAAGGGAGAAGACGTAACGCGAGGTCACGCCGAGCAGGAGCACGCAGATGATCAGCGCCACGAGAGCGGCTGCAACGATCTCGATCGGGCGCATGAATGCGGAGCCCGAGGTGACCGCGTTTGTTTCCATGGGGTCTTCGGGCAGGGCGATCCGGTCGGCGACATCAACCATGGCGATGCTCAGCCTTGACCGGTCGAGCAGGCGCGGTCGGCGCCGACCGATTGCGGTGCTGCGTATCCAGGCACAGGCCTGGCGCCCGGCAAGCGGACTTCCTGCGACGACATCATTCAATCCTCCCTGGCGCGCCGTTTCGAGCTTGTTGGTCAGCTTTCAGCGCGGTCCATACTGTGGATGTTCTCCCAGTCGGACGGCCGCGAGATTACACAAGCGAGATCGCATTGCAATCTGGAAACCACCGATCTAGGCTCCACTGACAATTACAAGGTCCACATCATGGACTGGTATTAGGGAAGCGCCGGAGTGCAGGAGTTGATTGGATCGCGCGCCGATGCGTCGGGATCGCAGAGCGTCGATCGCGCCCTGCGGCTGCTCTCGCTGATCGGGCGGGAGCCTGCCGGTGGCTTGCCGCTCAACGTGATCGTCTCGGAAAGCGGACTGAACAAGCCGACGGCCCGACGTCTGCTGATGGCGCTCATGCGCGCGGGCCTGGTCGAGCAGGAGGCGAAGACGCGGCATTATTGCCTGGGCGAGGAGGCTTTCGTGCTCGGCGTGCTGGCGGGGCGGCGCCATGGCCTTCTCGAACTGGGCATGGCCAGCCTTCGCAGGCTCTCGGACACCACCCTCGACACCAGCTTCCTGTCCGTCCGGCGCGAGACCTATGCGATCTGCCTTCACCGCGAGGAGGGCACCTTTCCCGTGCGGACCCATGCGCTGCAGGCCGGCGACCAGCATCCGCTCGGCGTCGGAGCTGGGTCTCTGGCGATGCTGGCGGGATTGCCCGACGATGATGTGGACCGCGTCATGGCCGCCAATGCACGGGTGCTGCTGCAAAATTATCCGGGCTTTCCGCCCGACCAGATTCGGACCGATCTCGCCCTGACGCGCCAGCGCGGCTACTCGCTCAACCCGGGCCGGCTCGTGGCCAGTTCCTGGGGCATCGGGGCTGCCTTCCGCTATCCCGATGGACGGGTGGCGGGTGCCTTCAGCCTGGCGGCCATCGACAGCCGCATGCATCACGGCCGCCAGATCGAGCTCGCGCAGCATCTGGCCGCGGAGGTCTCCCGGATGGAGGCGCTGCTCGCAGAGATGTTCCTGTCCAAACACGTCCCAGCCGCAGCCGTCGCTCCGAGCGCGCCTGTCCGACCCACTGCCAGACTCAGGAGTGCCTGATTTGAACCAGACTGCTTCCGCGATAGCGGGCGGCGTCACGCCGATGACCCGGCGGGTGATGAACCTCGCCCACATCGCCACCCAAAACGCACGCCGCCACGCCGACCTGCCGGGTTTCATCTGGGGCGAGCGTAGCTGGAGCTGGTCCGAACTCGACCGCCAGGTCTCGGCGCTGGCCGCCGGCCTGCGCGCGCGCGGCATCGGCAAGGGCGACCGCGTGCTGGTTCATTCGAAGAACTGCACGACGATGTTCGTCTCGATGTTCGCCACCTTCCGGCTCGGCGCCGTCTGGGTGCCCACGAATTTCCGACTTCTGCCCGATGAGGTCGCCTATCTCGCGATGTCGTCCGGGGCCAAGGGCTTCATCTGCCATGGCGATTTTCCGGCCCATGCGGCGGCCGTCGCGGCTGTGACGCCGGCGCCCGACTTCATCTGGCGTATCGGGGGAGGTGAGTTCGGCGAGATCGATGCCGACGCGGTGATCGCGCGGCATACAGGCGAGCGGGTCGAGAACGTTGCCGTCGAGCATGACGATCCCTGCTGGTTCTTCTTCACCTCGGGCACGACCGGGCGCTCGAAGGCCGCGGTGCTGACGCATGGCCAGATGAGCTTCGTCGTCACCAACCATCTCTGCGATCTCGTGCCGGGCATCGACCACACGGATGCCTCGCTGGTCGTGGCGCCGCTCTCCCATGGCGCGGGCGTACACCAGTTGATGATTTCGGCGCGCGGCGCGCCCTCGATCCTGCTCTCCACCGAGCGCTTCGATATCGACGAGGCCTACCGCCTGATCGAGCGTTATCGCATCAGCAACATCTTCACGGTGCCGACGATCCTGAAGATGCTGGTCGAGCATCCGGCCGTCGACGCCCACGACCATTCCAGCCTGCGCTACATCATCTATGCCGGCGCGCCGATGTATCGCGAGGACCAGAAGGCGGCGCTGGCCAAGCTCGGCAAGGTCATCGTGCAGTATTTCGGGCTGGGCGAGGTCACCGGCAACATCACCGTGCTGCCGCCGGCCCTGCACGAGCCCGAGGACGGCCCGAATGCGCGGATCGGCACCTGCGGCTACGAGCGCACTGGCATGCAGGTGCAGATCCAGGGCGATGACGGGCGTGAGATGCCGGCGGGAGAGCAGGGCGAGATCTGCGTGATCGGGCCGGCGGTGTTCGCCGGCTATTACGACAACGCCGAGGCCAATGCGAAATCCTTCCGCGACGGCTGGTTCCGCACCGGGGACCTCGGCCATATGGACGCGCAAGGGTTCGTCTACATCACGGGGCGCGCCTCGGACATGTACATCTCCGGCGGCTCCAACATCTATCCGCGGGAAATCGAGGAGAAGATCCTGACCCATCCGGGGATCGCGGAGGTCGCGGTGCTCGGCCTGCCCGATCCGGTCTGGGGCGAGATCGGGGTGGCCGTCTGCGTGACGCGAACAGGGCAGCGCGCGACGGAGGCCGAAATCGCCGAATTCCTGAGCGACAAGATCGCGCGCTACAAGATGCCAAAACGCTTCTTCTTCTGGGAGGCCTTGCCAAAATCCGGTTACGGCAAGGTGCCCAAGCGCCTGGTGCGGGACGAGCTGGAGGCGCGTGGCGAACTCGAATGGCTCCGGGGGAAAACCTCGTGAGGCGGATCCAGCAGCCGGGACCGGCGTCCGAAGAGCGCGTCGTCGCCGTCGAGAGCCATGGCCAGCGCTTCAACATGCAATTGCAGCCCGGCCTGACTCTGTTGGAGGCCGTGCGGCGCAGCTTTGCGGCCGCCGGCTTCAGCAGCGGCGTGGCGCGGGTGGATGGAGCGGCGCTCGCGCCGTTCGTCTATGTCATGCCGGCGCTCTCGAAGACGCCCGAGCATGCGGCCTTCTACAGCGAGATGTTTCGCCCGGCCGGAGTGGCGCGCATCGAGACCGGCGTGATGACCTTCGGCCTGCGCGATGGAGCGCCGTTCTTCCACTGCCACGCGCTCTGGACGGAAGCCGACGGCAAGCACAGCGGCGGTCACATCCTGCCCGACGAGACCGTGCTGGCCGAGGCGATCACCGTGCAGGCGGTCGGGCTCGACAGTGCCGCCTTCATAGCCGCGCCCGACCCGGAGACCAATTTCAAGCTGTTTGGACCGGTGAGCGCGCAATCCATGAGCGCGACGCGGGACGGGCGGTTCTTTGCCGTGCGGGTGCGCCCGAATGTCGATTTTTCGACGGCCCTGGAGGAGTTCTGCGTGGCGCAGGGCGTGGCGCGCGCCACGATCCGCGGCGGCGTCGGCTCGACGATCGGCGCGCGCTTTGCAGACGGCCGAAGCGTCGAGAACTTTGCCACCGAGGTCGCGATCACCTCGGGCCATGTCGCTGTGCGGGATGGTCAGGCGACGTCGGACATCGGCGTCGCGCTGGTTGATTATACCGGCGCCACCGCCAGCGGCAGGCTCAAGCGCGGCGACAATCCGGTGCTGATGACCTTCGAGCTGGTGCTCGAAGTGGAGTCATAAGAGCGCGCCGTCATCCCGGGCGCAGCGCAGCGAAGACCCGGGATCCATTCCGGACCGCATAACGGTTAGGCTCTGGAATGGATCCCGGATCGGCGCCGCTTCGCGGCTTGTCCGGGATGACGTTGAGGAGGACACAAGATCATCCCTTACACGTCCGCTCGATCTCCCGATCCCGCAGATCCTTGCGCCGGATCTTTCCGGTAGGGGTCATCGGCAGTTCGGTGACGAACTCGATCGCGCGGGGATACTGGTAGGCGGCGAGGCGCGTCTTCACGAAATCCTGGATCTCGGCGGCCAGCGCATCGGTCGGCGCGACGCCGGGCTTCGGCTGCACGAACGCCTTCACGACTTCGGTGCGCACGGGGTCGGGCACGCCGATGACCGCGACCATCAGCACGGCCGGGTGGCGCATGATGCAGTCCTCGATGTCGCCGGGGCCGATACGGTAGGAGCCCGACGAGATGATGTCGTCGTCGCGGCCGCCGAACCAGAGATAGCCGTCCTCGTCGCATGAGCCGGTGTCGCCGGTGACGAGCCAGTCGCCGACGAATTTTGCCGCGGTTTCTTCGGGCTGGCGCCAGTATTCCAGCATCATCACTGGATCGGGCCGAGCCACCGCGATCAGGCCCTGCTCGCCCGGCCCCAGCCTCTCGCCGTCTGGCGATATGACCGCGACGCGGTGGCCGGGTATGGCGCGGCCCATCGAGCCCGGTCTGACCGGAAACAGGCTGGCACAATTGCCGACGAGCAGGTTCGCCTCGGTCTGGCCGTAGAACTCGTTGACCTCGAAGCCGAAGGCGTCGCGGCTCCAGGCCAGCATGTCGGCACCAAGGGTCTCGCCGCCCGAGCCGATCGAGCGCATCGCGTAGCCGAAGCGCCGGGGCGACCCGACCTGCCGCATCAGCTTCAGCGCGGTGGGCGGCAGGAAGGCGTTTCGCACGTTGCGCCGCGCCATCAGCGCGAAGGCGGCCTCGGGATCGAACTTGCGGGCGCGCGAGGCCAGTACCGGCACGCCGAAATAGAGGCTCGGCAACAGCACGTCGAGCAACCCGCCGATCCAGGCCCAGTCGGCGGGCGTCCAGAACAGGTCGCCGGCTTGCGGAAAGAATTCCTGCGGCAGTTGCACGCCCGGGAGATGCCCGAGCAGGACGCGGTGGGCATGCAGAGCGCCCTTCGGTTTCCCCGTCGTGCCCGAGGTGTAGATGATCAGCGCGGGGTCGTCGGCCGCCGTATCGACCGGAGTGAAGTCGTCCGAGGCCTTTGCCATCTCGGCCTCGAAGTCGAGATGGTCCCCGGCGGCATGGCGGCCATCGACCACGAAGATCCGCCTGAGGTCGGGCAGCAGGTCGCGGATCGCCTCGATCTTGGGGAGGTTCTCGGTATCGGTGATCAGCGCACTGGCGCCGCTATGCTGCAGCCTGTGCTCAAGGGCCTCCGGGCCGAACTGGATGAACAGCGGCAGCGCGATCGCGCCCATCTTGTAGGCGGCGAGATGCGCCATCGCGGTTTCGGGCCGCTGCGGCAACAGGATGCCGACGCGCTCACCCCGCTCGATGCCGTGCCCCCGGAGCGTGTTGGAGAGGCGGTTGCTGCTGCGCTTGAGCGCGTCGAAGCTGATCGTGACGACATCGGACCCGTCCTCATAGATCAGCGCCGGCCTGCCGTTACCATCGGCATGGCGGTCGCAGGCTGCCACGCCGATATTGAAGCGCTCCGGGATGTGCCAGGCGAAGCGGTCGAAGGTCTGCTCATAGGTCTGGTGGCGCTCAAGCATCAGGTGTGTCCATCGTTCCCGTGCCGTATTAGGCGCGCGGGCCGGTCGTGATGGCAAGATCGCGGGGAATGCAGCGGTGTCGGGTGGACTTTCACCCGGTCCGGAGGCGATGATGAAACGCGCTGCCGGAGCGGCAGGCGCGGGCGGGGGAACCCGCCAGATGCGCGACAATTGGCCGAAGGATTGCCTATCTTGACTACGCCTATCTGGATTGAAGCCGCCATCAACGGTCCCTGGGGCAAGGAGCGCCAGCCGGGCATCCCGATCACCATCCCCGACATCGTCGCCGACGGTATCGCGGCGGTGGAGGCGGGTGCGTCGATCGTCCACCTGCATGTCTACGACCTCGAGACGGGCCGGCAGCGCGATGATTGGGAGCTCTACGCGCAGGCGATCGAGGGTATCCGAGCGAAGGTCGACGCCATCGTCTACCCGACGATCCCGATCCTCGGCTCAGGCTATGCCGGCGATATCATCGGCTCCGGCCGCTACACGCATCTCGAGGAACTGGCGAAGCGCGGTTTGGCGGAGTGGGGCGTGCTCGACCCCGGCTCCTGCAACTGGACGACCTTCGCCGGCATTCCCGATGGCGAGCCCGGCTTCATCTACCAGAACCCCGGCGAACATATCCGCGAGGGCATGGAGGTAGCGCAGCGCCACAAGGTGCATCCGAGCTACGCGATCTATGAGCCGGGCTTCACGCGTCTGGGCGCAGCCCTGGCGAAGGCCTATCCCGGGATGCCGACGCCGATCTATCGGCTGATGTTCTCCGACACCTTCGCCTGGGGCTTTCCGCCGAAGGAATATGCGCTCGACGCGCATCTGGCGCTGCTGGCCGAGGATGCGCCCGGCGCGCCCGCGATGATCGCGGGGCTCGGCGTCGATCTCACCGGGCTGATCGGCCCGGCAGTGGCGCGCGGCGTCCATGTCCGCGCCGGGCTAGAGGATGCGCATTTCGGCTGCAGCAAGACGAATGCCCAGTTGGTCTCGGAAACGGCCAGGCTGGTCGAGGCTGCCGGCGGCCGCGTCGCGAGCGCAGCCGAGGTGCGGGCGGACCTCGCCGCGCGCGGCTGAGGCAAATAGGCAGCACTGGCGTTCGCGTCGCGCAGACCTACATGCAGATGACGGTTTTGGCCCGATAACCCGAGAATCTCATGTCCGAACGCGATAGCGAAGCCAACCGGTTCTCTGCCCGCGCCGCGCGTTATGCGCGCGTCGGGGCCAATGTCGGGGGCGTAGCTGCGCGCATCGCCGGCACCCGGCTGTTCGGGCTCGAAGGCCGCAACCTGTCCAACGCCGAGGCCCTGGCCAAGGCATTGGGCGGGCTGAAGGGCCCGATCATGAAGGTGGCGCAGCTCGTCGCCACCATTCCCGACGTCGTGCCGCCGGAATACGCAGCAGAGTTGCAGAAGCTGCAATCGCAGGCGCCGCCAATGGGCGCGGCCTTCGTCAAGCGCCGGATGATGGCCGAACTCGGCCCGGCATGGCGCGAACGCTTCGGCGAGTTCGACCTGAAGCCGGCCGCCGCCGCCTCGCTCGGCCAGGTGCATCGGGCGACCACCCGCGATGGCGTCGCGCTCGCCTGCAAGCTGCAATATCCCGACATGGAATCGGCAGTCGAGGCCGACATCGCCCAGCTCGACATCCTGTTCGCGCTGCACCGGCGCATGGATCCGATCATCGACACCAGCGAGATCGCCAAGGAGATCGGGGCGCGGGTTCGCGAGGAGCTCGACTATGTCCGCGAGGCCAAGCATGTCGCGCTCTATCGCGAGATCCTGGCCGACACCCCGCAGGTCCGGGTGCCCGCGCTGGATACGTCGCTCTCGACGCGCCGGCTCCTGACCATGCATTGGCTCGAGGGCGACCGCATCCTCGACCACAAGCAGGACGGGCAGGCCGCGCGCGACCGCATCTCGACGGCGATGTTCAAGGCCTGGTGGCGGCCCTTCAGTCATCACGGCGTCATCCATGGCGATCCGCATCTGGGCAACTACACGGTGTTTTCGGAAGGCGGCGAGCCGCAGGGCATCAACCTGCTCGACTATGGCTGCATCCGCATCTTCCCGCCGTCCTTTGTCGGCGGCGTCGTCGACCTCTATCGCGGGCTGCTCGAAGGCGACGAGGCGCGCGTCGTCCATGCCTATGAGACCTGGGGCTTCAAGGGGCTGACCAAGGAGCTCGTCGAGACCCTGAACATCTGGGCGCGCTTCATCTACGGGCCGCTTCTGGAAGACCGCACGCGCCGCATCGCGGAGGGCGTCAGCCCGGCCGAATATGGCCGCAAGCAGGCCTTCCAGGTCCATCAGGCCCTGAAGAAGCGCGGCCCGGTCCGCGTGCCGCGCGAATTCGTCTTCATGGATCGCGCAGCAATCGGGCTGGGCGGCGTGTTCCTGCATCTCGACGCGGAGTTGAACTTCCACCGACTCTTCGAGGCGGAGATCGAGAATTTCTCGCTGGACCAGGTCGCCAGCCGTCAGGCGCAGGCACTCGAGCGGGCAGGGCTCGTCCCGACGGCCTGACGGCCTCCGTGACCAACTGGCCGCCGGCGCTGATTGTGACGCTTCGGCACCAGTCCCGATGCCGTGCTCGGCGATGAACCGCGGTGGCGTTGCGACGCGTTGCCAGACCCTTCGCGTCTGCGCTACACGGCATAAGTACTTTTTCAGTCTCGGGACCTCGTTACATGGCCGACCACGGACACCACACCGCCGACATTCCGGAAATGGATTACGCTGAGCATGAGCGTACCTATGTCGGCTTCGTCCATTTCGCCGAAGTCGGCACTGTCGCCTGCCTCGCCATCGTCGCGGCTCTCGCCGTCGGCGGCACCAAGCATGCCTGGGGCGTCGCGCTGATCGGCACGCTGCTGACGGTCGTCACCACCGGTATCGGCATCGCTTCGAAGTCGATCGCCTGGAAGGCTCCTGCCGTGCCTTTCGTCCTGATGCTGCTGGCGCTGGTTCTTCTGCCCGCCGTGCACTGAGCCCTGCCCCAGAGCGTTCGAGAGGTTACGCCGTCATGCGCATCGCCGTGCCAGCCGAAACGCAAGGGGCGGAAACCCGCGTCGCCGTGACGCCGGAGACCGTCCGCAAGTTCATCGGCCTTGGTGCCGAGGTCGCGATCGAGACCAGAGCGGGGCTCGCCTCGGGGATCAGCGACGCGGACTATCAGGCGGCTGGCGCGACGATCGCGACCACCGCTGCCGAGGCACTGGCCGGCGCGGCCATCGTGCTCAAGGTCCGGCGCCCTGCCGAAAGCGAGATCGCCGGTCTTCCGGCTGGCGCTCTCGTCATCGGCATCATGGACCCCTATGGCAACGAAGCCGCCGTCGAGGCCTTGTCCAAGGCCAATGTCGCGGCCTTCGCCATGGAGTTCATGCCGCGCATCACCCGCGCGCAGGTGATGGACGTTCTCTCCTCGCAGGCCAATCTCGCCGGCTATCGGGCGGTGATCGACGGCGCCGGTGAATATGGCCGGGCGCTGCCGATGATGATGACCGCGGCCGGCACTGTCCCGGCTGCGCGCATCTTCATCATGGGCGTCGGCGTCGCCGGACTGCAGGCGATCGCCACCGCGCGACGCCTGGGCGCGATCGTCACCGCGACCGATGTGCGTCCGGCGACCAAGGAACAGGTCGAATCGCTGGGTGCGAAGTTCCTGGCCGTCGAGGACGACGAGTTCAAGCAAGCGCAGACGGCCGGCGGCTACGCCAAGGAAATGTCCAAGGACTATCAGGCGAAGCAGGCCGAGCTGACCGCGAGCCATATCGCGAAGCAGGACATCGTGATCACCACCGCGCTGATCCCCGGACGCCCGGCGCCAAAGTTGATCTCCGCCGCGATGGTCGAGAGCATGAAGGCCGGCTCTGTCATCATCGACCTGGCTGTCGAGCGCGGCGGCAATTGCGAACTCGCCAAGCCCGGTGAGACCGTGGTCACGCCCAACGGCGTCAAGATCGTGGGCCATCTCAACGTGCCGGGCCGGCTGGCCGCGACCTCGTCGCAGCTCTACGCCAAGAACCTCTTCGCCTTCGTCGAGACCCTGATCGACAAATCCGCGAAAGCGCTTGCGGTCAATTGGGACGACGAACTGGTGAAGGCGACCGCCCTGACCAGGGATGGCGCGGTGATCCATCCGAATTTCGCGGCCAAGCCTGCGGTGACGCCTGCGCCTGAGCCCGTGCCTGTCGTCGAGGGGAGCGTCCAGAATGGCTAATCCGACACCCGAACAGGCGGCTGAACAGGCCCGCTCCGTCGCCGCTGCCGCACGGCATGCGGCCGAACTCGCGGCTCAGCACGCCGAAGGCCTCGCCGCGGGCGCCAGCGCTGCGACAGGCGGTTTCGTCGATCCGACCGTGTTCCGGCTCGCGATCTTCGTACTCGCGGTGTTCGTCGGCTACTATGTGGTCTGGTCGGTGACGCCGGCGCTGCATACGCCGCTGATGTCGGTCACCAACGCTATCTCCTCGGTGATCGTGGTCGGTGCGCTGTTGGCGGTGGGCGTGTCGACTGCCCCAGCCATGGGCGACGGGCCGCTCTGGGCCAAGATCTTCGGCTTCATCGCGCTGGTCCTCGCCTCGGTGAACATCTTCGGCGGCTTCCTCGTCACCGAGCGCATGCTTTCGATGTACAAGAAGAAGGGCTGAGCGCCGATGGCCGCCAATCTGTCCGCCCTTCTCTACGTCGTCTCCGGCGTCCTCTTCATCATGGCCCTGCGCGGCCTGTCGCATCCCACGACCTCGCGGCAGGGCAATTTCTACGGCATGGTGGGCATGGGCATCGCCATCGCCACCACCGTCGTGTTCTTTCCGCCGGCGGGCTTCTCGGGCTGGCTCTACGTGATCCTCGGCATCGCCATCGGCGGTGGCATCGGCGCCTTCATGGCCAAGCGCGTGCAGATGACGCAGATGCCGCAACTCGTCGCCTTCTTCCACTCGCTGGTCGGGCTTGCGGCGGTGCTGGTCGCGGCAGCCGCGCTGTATGCTCCGGAAGCCTTCGGCATCGGCCGCGTCGGCGGCATCCATGGCGGCAGCCTGTTCGAGATGGGCCTGGGCGTTGCGATCGGCGCGATCACCTTCACCGGCTCGATCATCGCCTTCCTGAAACTTGACGGGCGCATGAGCGGCAAGCCGATCATGCTGCCGCAGCGCCACGGCATCAATATCGGGCTCGGCATCGCACTGGTCGTGCTGCTGCTGATCTTCATCAAGACCGAGAGCCATGTCGTCTTCTGGCTGATCGTGCTGGTCTCGTTTGCGCTCGGCGTGCTGCTGATCATCCCGATCGGCGGCGCGGACATGCCCGTCGTCGTCTCGATGCTGAACTCCTATTCCGGCTGGGCAGCGGCCGGCATCGGCTTCACGCTGGGCAACATGGCGCTGATCATCACCGGCGCGCTCGTGGGCTCGTCTGGCGCGATCCTGTCCTACATCATGTGCAAGGCGATGAACCGCAGCTTCATCTCCGTCATCCTCGGCGGCTTCGGTGGCGACGATTCGGCTGCTGCTGCGGGCACGGTCGAGGCGCGGCCCGTCAAGCAGGGCTCGGCGGACGACGCTGCCTACATCATGAAGAATGCCGCCAAGGTCATCATCGTGCCGGGCTACGGCATGGCGGTGGCCCAGGCCCAGCACACGCTGCGCGAGATGGTCGACCTGCTCAAGAAGGAGGGCGTCGAGGTCAAATACGCCATCCATCCCGTGGCTGGCCGCATGCCGGGCCACATGAACGTGCTGCTGGCAGAGGCCAATGTGCCCTATGACGAGGTCTTCGAGCTCGAGGACATCAACTCGGAATTCGGCCAGGCCGACGTGGCCTTCGTCATCGGCGCCAACGACGTGACCAACCCGGCGGCCAAGACCGACAAGGCCTCGCCGATCTACGGCATGCCGATCCTCGACGTTGAGAAAGCCAAGACCGTGCTCTTCATCAAGCGCGGCATGGCGGCGGGCTATGCCGGCGTCGAGAACGAGCTGTTCTTCCGGCCCAACACGATGATGCTGTTCGGCGACGCCAAGAAGGTCACCGACGACATCGTCAAGGCGATGGCGCACTAGGCGCCGACGCGATCGTCCTTGTTGCAAGGGCCGGCCTCGCGCCGGCCTTTTTGTCGGGAGCCTGACGCTTGTGACCCTCATCCTGCGTCCGATGGAGCCGAGCGACAGGGGGGCCGTGCTCGCACTGCTGCTCGAACTGACCTCCCATGAGGGCTCGCTCAACCCCCAGCGCGCTACGGGGCCCGAGGCGGCCGCCGCCTGCCTCGCCGACGACACCGAGAAGGCTGCCCAGTATGGCGGCGCCCTCGTCGTCGCCGTCCAGGATGACAGCGTCGTCGGCTATCTCGCGGTGCGCAAGGGGCGCACCGGTCCCTATGTGAACGAGCCCCTGCGCGACCACGTCTATATCGAGAACATCGTCGTCTCGGCTTCCAGCCGCGGCACGGGTATCGGGCAGGCGCTGTTGGGGGAGGCGGAGCGCTTCGCACGGCAAGCCGGCTGCAAGGTGCTGCAGCTCGGCGTGCTCACCGGCAACGACCTGGCCCTGACGGCCTATCGCCGTGCTGGTTTCGAGGCCTTCGCGTTCGAGATGGCAAAAATCCTCGACTGACCGCGTTGCCGGCTCAGGCCGGCAGGATCTGGCATCCGAAGCGCCAGCCCTCGGACCAGCGAACCTCGGCGCGCACGGGGCCGCGTCCGGGCAATTCGACATCGATGATCGAGCCGATGCGCACGGGCTCCTCGGCCTCGGCCATGAAGCCCATGTCCGAGATGTTGGCGAGGCGGGCGAACAACTCACGGCCGCCATGGTCGGTGATCGTGATGTCGGCGCTGCACACCCAGCGCGCGGGCCGGTTGACGTGCTTTCGCTCGGTTGCAGGCATCATTGAGGTAAACTCCATGGTCATCCAGCGTCATTGTCGGCGAGATACCTTGCGCTCTACCTAAGGAGATAAGGACAATCGTCGAGACAACCGCAGTGCGCCGGCGCTCCGATCTTGTGCGATTTCCGGCGTTCTTCGCCGATCTCGACGCGTTTTCCGCAAGAATGACGCCGGATTTCGCCGATCGATGCGACCTGAGGCGCCGAGGGGTGCGTTTGAGGCCTAAGGCCTGGCTTATACTGAGCGGCCTATATCAATGTATATATTCACATATACTCTGAATCTATAGGCTGGTCTCGTGCATATGCCTCAAGCTGACGCACATGATTGGCGAGATAGTGTCGGCATTAATCAATATTTCACGACGTCTTTGTTAGGGATGGACCCAAGGAATCTTTTGATCGAACGACTGGCTCCAGCGCGAGCCCATTGCACCAAAGTGAATTGGGGGCTTTTCATGATTTTCTGGAATGGGGCTGCGGCAGAGGCCGACGCTATTCGCCGATCGCAAGCCGTCATCGAGTTCGATCTCGACGGTCGCATCCTCGTCGCGAACAGCCTGTTCCTGCGCACGATAGGCTATGATCTCGGCGAGATCGTCGGGCAGCATCACTCGATGTTCGTCGAGCCCTCGGACGTGCAGGGAGCGGCCTACAAGGAATTCTGGGCGGGGCTGCGCCGGGGCGAGGTGGCGGAAGCCCAGTTCCTGCGAGTCGGCAAGGCCGGCAAGCGGATCTGGCTGCAGGCCACCTATACGCCGATCCTCGACCGCAGCGGCAAGCCCTTCAAGGTGGTGAAGTTCGCGACCGACATCACCGCAGTCAAAGCCGTGATCTCGGATTTCGAAGGCCAGGTCGCCGCGATCCGCAAGTCGCAGGCCGTCATCGAGTTCGATCTCCAGGGCACCATCATCGATGCCAATGCGAATTTCCTGGGCGCGCTGGGCTATGGGCTCGACGAGATCAAGGGCAAGCACCACTCGATGTTCATCGAGAGCAGCGAGCGCACCAGCCCTGCCTATGCGCAGTTCTGGGCCAAGCTCTCGCGCGGCGAGTTCGACGAGGGCCAATATCTCCGGGTCGCCAAGGGCGGCCGCAAGGTGTGGATCCAGGCGACCTACAATCCGGTGATGAATGCCCTCGGCGAGCCGTTCAAGGTCGTGAAGTACGCCAGCGACATCACAGCAGCGCGCGAGGCCCAGGAGGCCTTGCAGCAGGCTGTGGCCGAGACCCGCGTCATCATCCAGGCTGCGGCCAATCGCGACCTCACCCAGCGCATCCAGCTCGACGGCAAGTCAGGCGATATCAAGTCGCTCTGCTCCGGGATCAACGATCTCGTCGAGACCGTCTCGGGCATCATCAGCACGACCTCCGAGATTGCCAAGACGATCGGCGAGGGCTCCCTGCGGATCAGCGGAGACAGCCGGGCGCTCGCCCAGCGCACGGAAGAGCAGGCCAGCAGCCTGCAGGAAACGGCCGCGACCACCGAGGAGCTTGCAGCCTCCGTCAAGCATAGCGCCGGACGCGCCGCGGAGGCGACGGGCCTCGGCGAGATGGCCAAGGCCGCTGCCGATCAGGGTGGCGCGGTTGCAGAGGGGGCGGTCGCCGCGATGGAGCGGATCGAGAAGGCATCGTCCTCGATCTCGGAGATCGTCACGGTCATCGACGGGATCGCCTTCCAGACGAACCTGCTGGCGCTCAACGCGGCCGTGGAAGCGGCCAGAGCCGGTGATGCCGGCAAGGGCTTTGCGGTCGTCGCATCGGAAGTCCGTGCCCTCGCGCAGCGCTCCAGCGCGGCCGCCAACGACATCAAGGCGCTGATCGCCAACTCGACCGGCGAGGTCCTGACCGGGGTCGGCCTGGTCAAGGATGTCGGCAAGGCCCTCGCGCAGATCGTGTCGTCCTCCAACAGCGTGGCTGCAGCCCTCTCCGACATTGCGAGCGCCTCGCAGGAGCAGGCCAGCGCGGTCGAGGAGGTGGCGAAGGTCGTCGCCCATATGGACGACATGACCCAGCGCAACTCCGCGATGGCCGATGAGAGCGCCGATGTCGCGCAGGAACTGCAGACGGCGACATCGCGGCTCGTCGATCTCGTCGAGAGCTTCAAGATCGGCGGCGCAACGAGGACCCGCGAAGCCAGCAACATCGAGCCGATGCGCCGCTTCGGCTGAGGAGGAACGCAGCGGACAAAAAAGGGCGGCGCATTGCGCCGCCCTTTTTCATGTCTCCTGGCGATCGATCCGCTCAGCTGCGGAAGAGGCCGCCGATGCCACCGCCGCCGAGGCGGGCCTGGCCGGCGCGAGCCGTCGCATTGCTGCCGTCGAGGCTGAGCGCACGCTGGTAGTTCTCGCTGGCTTCCGTCTTCTTGCCGAGCTTCTCGCTGGCGAAGCCGCGCCCGGCCCAGGCCTCGGCATTGCGGTTGTCGACGTTGAGGGAAGCCGTGAAATCCTCGATGGCGGCGTCATACTTGCCGACCGCGTTGAGGCTCTGGCCGCGCGCCGTATAGGGCGGTGCGTTGTAGGGATTACGGTCGATCACCGAATCGAAATCCGAGATCGCGTACTGGTGCTGGCCTTCCTTCTGGTAGACCAGCCCGCGTGCATGGAAAGCCTCGGCCGATTCCGGGTTCAGGCGGATGGCAGTGTTCAGGTCGGCCAGTGCCTGCTGGCCGTTGCCCTGCAGGCGCAGCAGATTGGCGCGTCCGATATAGGCCGGGGCGTAGTTCGGATTGGCCGTCGTGGCGCGGTTGAAGTCGGCCATGGCAGCGTCGTTGCGGCCGCTCTGGCGCAAGGCGAGGGCGCGATTCGTGTAGGCCGAGGCGAGATTGGGATCGAGCTGGACCGCCTTGGTGAAGTCCGCGACCGCATCCGAGAAGCGGCCGGTGCGGGCATAGGCGGCGCCGCGCGTGTTGTAGGCGTTGGGGTCGTTGGGATTGCGGCTGATCACCTCGCTGAGCGAGCCGATGTTGACGCTGGCATCCGCGGCCGAGACCGTATCGACTTCCGCTACGCCCTGCTGCGAACCGACGCCGGACACCGTCTCGCAGCCACCCAGCGCGAGCGCCAGACAGGCAGCGGCCAGGAGGCGCTTGCCGCCGGCGAGTCCGCCGATCGATTCGAGATGATGCCTTGCGTCCATATTATGCCTCATCGGTCCGGTTCCGTGCCTTTGCGGTCGCGCATGATGCCCGCGACCCGATTGCGCTCCCCAGCCGACAGCGCCGCTCAACCAGGACGCCTGCCTCATGCCAAGACTCGGTTAACGCGACCTGAAATGCAACAGCGCCCGGAGCTGGCTCCAGGCGCGGTTCGTGTCGCGATGATCCCGGCGGAGGCTGCCTCACGGCTGCGTCCTGCGGAGAATCAGGGGCGCTTGGGCTTCACCGGAGCCGGCAGCAGGCCTTCGCGCTGAAGCTTCTTGCGCATCAGCTTGCGGGCGCGACGAACGGCCTCGGCCTTCTCGCGAGCCTTCTTCTCGGACGGCTTCTCGTAATGGCCGCGAAGCTTCATCTCGCGGAATACGCCTTCGCGCTGAAGCTTCTTCTTGAGGGCGCGGAGAGCCTGGTCGACATTGTTGTCGCGAACGAGAACCTGCACGTGAAAGTGTCCGTCTTTAGCGGGTTGGTCAAAGAAGTTCGGGACGCCGAACCTGAAGGCCCGACGGAAGGCCGTGCGGATACCAGAATTCCGGCGGGCTGTCCACGCTGCAAGGCGGCAAATATGCGCCGGCCTTCACTCGTCCTCAGGCGGTTTCCGCGCGAACGCGGGTGACGTGGCCCATCTTGCGTCCGGGGCGCGCCTCGCGCTTGCCGTAGAGATGCAGGTGCGCGCCCGGCTCGGCCAGAAGCTGGGGCCAGCGCAGGACGGCATCGCCGATCAGATTCTCCATTTCGACGGCGCCGCGGCGTGCGGCCGAGCCGAGCGGGAAGCCGCAGACGGCGCGAACATGCTGGTGGAACTGCGAGGTCTCGGCGCCTTCGCTCGTCCAGTGCCCGGAATTATGGACGCGGGGCGCGATCTCGTTGACGATGATGCGCTCGTCGGTGCCATCGCCCACCACGAAGAGCTCGACTGCGAAGACGCCGACATAGCCGAGCGCCTCGCCGATCTTGCCTGCCGCGGCGATGGCGGCCGCCTGGGCTGGCGAGGACAATCGGGCCGGGATGCGCGTGAAGGCGAGGATATGGTCGCGATGCTCGTTCTCGCAGACGTCGAAGGCCGCGAATGCGCCATCGGCCCCTCGCGCGGCCACGACCGAGACTTCGCGCGTGAAGGGGACGAAGCCCTCCAGCACGGCTGGAGCGGCCGCAATGGCCTTGTGAGCCTCGGCAAGGTCGCTCTCAGCGGTGATCTTGACCTGGCCCTTGCCGTCATAGCCGAAGCGGCGGGTCTTGAGCACGCTGGGACGGCCGAGCTCGGCGACGGCGGCCTCGAGATCGCCGAGCGAATCGACCGCGCGGAACGGAGCCACGCTCAAGCCGAGCTCCGAGATGAAGCGCTTTTCGCTCAGCCGGTCCTGCGTCACCCCGAGCGCACGCGCGCCGGGATGCAGTGGCTTGCGCGCGGCGAGATAGGCTGCCGTCTGGGCGGGCACGTTCTCGAATTCGTAGGTGACGACGTCGACTGCCTCGGCGAAGCGGGCTAGCGCCGCCTCGTCGTCATAGGCGCCGATGCTGTGGGTTGCGGCGACGTCGAAGGCCGGGCTGTCCTGCTCGGGCGCGAAGATATGGGCGCGGATGCCGAGATCGGCTGCAGCCAGAGCCAGCATGCGTGCGAGCTGGCCGCCGCCGAGAATGCCGAGGACCGCGCCGGGGGCGAGGGCGGCTGAAGCGAGCGGGCTCATGCGTCGTCCTTTACGGGGCGCTCATTGACCGCCTTGCTCTGGCGCGCGCGCCAGGCGTCGAGGCGCTCGGCCAGCGCGTCGTCGTTCAGGGCGAGCACGGCTGCTGCGAGCAGGGCCGCATTGACCGCTCCGGCCCGGCCGATGGCAAGCGTCCCGACCGGAATGCCGGCCGGCATCTGCACGATCGAGAGCAGGCTGTCCTTGCCCGAGAGGGCTTTCGATTCGACGGGCACGCCGAAAACCGGCAGCGGCGTCAGCGAGGCGGTCATGCCGGGCAGATGCGCCGCGCCGCCGGCGCCGGCGATGACGACCTTGAAGCCCTCGGCCTTGGCGCCGCGCGCGAAGGTAAACATCCGGTCCGGGGTGCGGTGGGCCGAGACGATGCGGACATCATGCCCGATGCCGAGCGCGTCGAGCGTCTCGGCCGCATGGCGCATCGTCGCCCAGTCGGACTGGCTGCCCATGATGATGGCGACGGGTGGGCTGATCTGGGCCATGAAACGGAACGCTTCCGAGGCTTAAGGGGGGAAGCGCGCGATCTAGACTGCCACAGCCTGCGGAGGCAAGCGGCGAATCAGCGAAATCAGCGGCGCGGTGACTACAAATCCGGCAGACGGAGCCTTGGCGCCCTTCAGGCGATGATATCGGGGGTCAGCGCATCCTCGATCTGCGAGATCCGATCCTTGAGGTAGAGCTTGCGCTTCTTGAGGCGCTGCACCTGGATCTGGTTCACGGCACCGACCCGCTCGAGCGCGTCGATGGCGCTGTCGAGATCGCGATGTTCCTCGCGCAGCCGCGCCAGCTCCGCCGTAAAGGCCTCGACCTCTTCCGGGCTGATCTCGAATTCCATCAGGCCATCTCATCATCGCCGCGTTTGGCGGTGACTATGCGGACCAGCCGGCCCGCCCGCAAGTGCGCCGGGCGTCTGCAAGGCTGGGGCGCATCACATTCGCGCCTTCGAGGACAGGAGCCGTTCACGATCACAGAAACTCATGGTGCGGTGCGAGATAGCCCCGCAGACGTGAAGCCGGCTCTGTGTCAGAGTTAACCGTCAAATCGCTCATCAGGAGGATCCAGATGTCGCTTCAGACCCACCTCGTCGAACTCGAACGCAAGCATCGCCAGCTCGAGGAAGCCATCGCTCAGGCGGTTTCGAGCCCATCTTCGGACGGTCTCAGTGTGGTTGAACTGAAGCGCAAGAAGCTGATGCTCAAGGAGGAGATCGAGCGGGTGCGGCAAACGATCCCGGATCGAACTCTCCATTAGGGACTACAGGCGGGCCGCGGCGGCCTGCTGAACCGGACTTTCAGCGAGATCAGGCCGGCCCTCTCGGGGCCGGCCTTTTTCGTTTGGGGTACGCGCAGTCGGGCCTAGAGGGCGCGCGCGATCTCGCGCAGCCGGAATTTCTGGATCTTGCCGGTCGAGGTCTTGGGGACCTCGATGAACACCACGGTTCTCGGGCATTTGAATGCGGCCAGCAGGCCCCGGCACCAGGCGACGATCTCCGCCTCGGTTGCGCTGAGGCCGGGCTTGAGCTCGACGAAGGCGCATGGGGTTTCGCCCCATTTGTCGTCAGGACGCGCCACCACGGCGGCGACCTGGACCGAGGGGTGCTTGTAGAGTGCATCCTCCACCTCGATCGAGGAGATGTTCTCGCCGCCCGAGATGATGATGTCCTTGGAGCGGTCCTTGAGCTGGATGTAGCCGTCAGCAAAGCGCACGCCGAGATCGCCGGAATGGAACCAGCCGCCGGCGAAGGCATCCCGCGTCGCCTTCGGGTTCTTGAGATAGCCCTTCATCACGACATTGCCGCGCATCATCACCTCGCCCAGCGTGGCGCCGTCGCGCGGGACGGGCTGCAGCGTCTCGGGATCGAGCACGTCGAGCGCCTCGAGCGCGGGGTAGCGCACGCCTTGGCGCGCCTTCAGCGCGGCCTGCTCGGGTGCGGGCAGGGCGTCCCAGTCCTGGTTCCAGTCGTTGACGACGGCGGGGCCATAGATCTCGGTCAGGCCGTAGAGATGGGTCACTGCAAAGCCCGCGGCCTGCATCGCGCCCAGCACGGCCTCGGGCGGCGGGGCGGCGGCTGTGAAGAAGGAGACTGTCTGGGTGAACTCACGACGCTCCTCGGCAGAAGCGTTCAGCAGCGCCGACATCACGATCGGTGCGCCGCAGAGATGGGTCACACCATGGTCGGCGAGTGCGTCATACATCGCCTTGGCGCGGACCTGGCGCAGGCAGACATGCGTGCCCGCGAGCACGGAGATCGTCCAGGGAAAGCACCAGCCATTGCAGTGGAACATGGGCAGCGTCCAGAGATAGACGGGATGCCTCGCCATGGCGCCGGTGATGACGTTTGAGGTCGCCAGCAGATTGGCGCCGCGGTGATGGTAGACCACGCCCTTGGGGTCGCCGGTGGTGCCCGAGGTGTAGTTCAGCGCGATCGCGTCCCATTCGTCGGCCGGCATCAGCCAGTCGAAATCCGGATCGCCCAGCGCCAGGAAATCCTCGTACTCGATGCCGCCGATGCGCTCGCCGGGGCCATCATAGACGGGGTCATCGTAGTCGATGACAAGCGGCCTGGCCTGGCACAGCGCCAAGGCGGCCTTCATCGTGCTGGCCAGTTCACGGTCGACGATCACGGCCTTGGCCTCGCCATGGTCGAGCGAGAAGGCGATGATGCCGGCGTCGAGACGGGTGTTGAGCGTGTTCAACACCGCGCCGCACATCGGCACGCCGTAGTGGCATTCGAGCATGGCCGGCGTATTGGGGAGCAGCGCCGCGACGGTGTCGTTCTTGCCTATGCCGTGCCTGGCCAAGGCCGAGGCGAGCCGGCGCGAACGGGCATAGAACTCCGCATAGGAGCGCCGCAGAGGGCCGTGGATGATCGCGGTATGCGCCGGGAAGACGCTGGCCGCGCGTTCCAGGAAACCCAGCGGGGTCAGCGGCTGGAAGTTCGCCGGGTTGCGGTCGAGGTCGGTGTCGTATGCGCTGATGGCCATCGTCGCGCTGTTCTCCCTGTGACTGCAGGCAGCCTAGCGTCTGCCGGATGATCCGGTCACCGGTTTTGTTGGCGGCGCGGCATCGACCAAATGACAGGGTGCGCGGGCCGGTTCCGTGGCAGGGACGTCCGGGGTCGGGTTCGGACTCGGCGGCGCTGGGCTACGCGACCCGGGCCAGCGACAGGATCCCGTCGAGGATCAGCTTGGACCCTATCGCCAGCAGGAGCCAGTAGATGATGGTGTAGAAGCGCTCGGCCGGAACGCGGCGAACCAACCAGACCCCCGCGAAGGTCGAGGCGATCGCGACCGGAAACAAGGCGGCGGAGGCCACGAGGTTCTGCTGCGAGAACTGGCCAAGAGCGAGATAGGGCGCGACCTTGATCAGGTTCATGGCGGCAAAGAAGATTGCGCCGGTGCCCACGAAGACCGCCGGTGGCAGGCGCTGCGGCATGACGAAGATCTGGAAGGGCGGTCCGCCGGCATGGGCGATCATGCTCGTGAAGCCGCAGATCCAGCCCCAAAGCGTCCCGGATGCGAGAGTCGCGCGGGCCACGGGCGGCGGGGGCTTGCCTGCGCTCGTCAGCCTGCGCAGCGCGAAGCCAACGGAAATCACACCGACAGCGAAGCCGACGGCGGCGTCGGAGACTTTCGCGGCCAGCAGATAGCCCGCCAGCACGCCGAGGAGCGCCCCCGGCGCAAGCACGGCGAGATTGCGGCGGTCGAACTCGCGGCGATAGGACCAGACCGTGACGACATCCTGGGAGATCAGCAGCGGCAGCATGATGGCGGCGGCTGTCACGGGCGAGACGACGAGCGCCATCAGGGGCAGCGAGAGCAGGCCGAGGCCGGAGAAGCCGCCCTTCGACAGCCCCATGAGAATGACGGCGGGCACCATGGCGGCGAAAAAGGTGGGGTCGAAAGTCATCGTGGGATGATCTGCCCCATTCGCGATGTCGCAGCTTGCAAAACCGGAGGGCGCGGCGAAAGTCTGAGAGGACGACGCTTGCGCCTGCGGTATCGAATGAGCACGATCCCGCGCAAAATGAGCCTCCACCGCTGTCGCTTCCCGGCGGGTGTAGGCCAGAACAGGGCGAAGAGGATACGCGTTCCATGAATGCCTCGCATGCAAGCGGCTACGCCGAGACCTATGCAAGCTGGCAGGCCGATCCAGAGGGATTCTGGCGCAGCGCGGCCCAGGCAATCGAATGGATCAGGCAGCCGGAGACGATCTTCGATGCCGGGCAGGGCGCCTATGGTCGCTGGTTTCCCGATGCGACCTGCAACACCTGTTTCAACGCGCTCGACCGCCATGTCCGGGACGGACGCGGCGACCAGCCAGCGCTGATCCATGACAGCCCGGTCACCGGCACCAAGACCATCTTCAGCTACGCCCAGATGCTGGGCGAGGTGGCCGCGCTGGCGGCGGTGCTGCAGGACCTCGGCGTGGCCAAGGGCGACCGCGTCATCCTCTACATGCCGATGATCCCGGAGGCGGTGTTCGCGATGCTGGCCTGCGCCCGCATCGGCGCGGTGCATTCGGTGGTGTTCGGGGGCTTCGCCGCCACGGAGCTCGCGACTCGCATCGACGATGCCGAGCCCCGGCTGATCCTGACGGCGTCGTGCGGCATCGAGCCGTCGCGCGTGGTCGAGTACAAACCGCTGCTCGACGGGGCGATCGAACTGGCGACGCACAAGCCGGAGGCCTGCCTGGTCCTGCAACGGCCGCAGGCCGACGCGTCGATGCGGGTCAGTCGCGACAGGAACTGGCGCGCGCTCGTCGCCGCCGCCAAGGCGAACGGGCGCAGGGCCGATTGCGTCGAGGTCGCGGCGACCGATCCGCTCTACGTGCTCTACACCTCGGGCACGACGGGCAAGCCCAAGGGCGTGGTGCGCGACAATGGCGGCCATATGGTCGCGCTGAAGTGGACCATGGACAACCTTTACGACGTGAAGCCTGGCGAGGTGATGTTCACTGCCTCGGATGTCGGATGGGTCGTGGGGCATTCCTATATCGTCTACGGACCGCTGCTGCAGGGCGCGACCACGATCCTCTACGAGGGCAAGCCAGTGGGGACGCCCGACCCGGGTGCCTATTGGCGGATCATTGCCGAGCACAAGGCGGTTGCGCTGTTCACCGCGCCCACGGCCTTTCGCGCGATCCGCAAGGAGGACCCGCAGGCCCGGCATCTGGCGGGGCACGACCTCTCGCAATTCCGGGCCCTGTTCCTCGCCGGCGAGCGGGCAGATCCGGACACGCTGAACTGGGCCGCCGAGATCCTGAAAGTCCCGGTGATCGACCATTGGTGGCAGACCGAGACCGGTTCCTGCATCGTCGGCAACCCGATCGGGCTCGAGCATCTTGCCGTGAAGCCGGGCTCGCCGACTGTTCCGCTGCCGGGCTATGACGTGCGCTGCGTCGATGAGGGCGGGCAGCCCGTGCCGGCTGGCAAGATGGGCTCCATCGTCGTCAAGCTGCCGCTGCCGCCCTGCGCGCTGCCGACGCTCTGGCGTGACGATGCGCGCTTCAGGGAAGCCTATCTCGCGGCCTTCCCGGGTTACTACAACAGCTCCGATGCCGGCTATATCGACGCGGACGGCTATGTCTTCATCATGGGCCGCACCGACGACATCATCAATGTCGCGGGCCATCGGCTTTCGACCGGTGGGATGGAGGAGGTGTTGGCCTCGCACCCGGCCGTGGCGGAATGTGCGGTCGTCGGGATCAAGGACGCGCTGAAGGGCGAGCAGCCCTGTGGCTTCGTCGTGCTGAAATTTGGCGTTACCCAGAGCGCGGCCGAGGTCGAGAGGGAACTCGTCGCGCTGGTGCGCGAGCGGATCGGCCCGGTGGCGGCGTTCAAGCTGGCGCTGACGGTCAACCGGCTGCCCAAGACGCGTTCGGGGAAGATCCTGCGCTCGACGATGAAGAAGATCGCCGACGGCGAGGATTACGCCATGCCGGCGACGATCGAGGATCCGGGCGTGCTCGCCGAGATCGCCGCCGTGATCAAGGGCAGGGGGCTCGTATAGGGCTGCCGGGTCTGCGCTTCGCTTCGCCCGGGCTGACGGCCCGATCTGCCGAAAGGTGCTGCGTCAGAAGCCGATTGTCGCGCCGTTCCAGCGCAGCAGGCGTTCTGGCCATTCCAGACGCATGAGGTCCTCGCCCACGATCAGGGGCCCGAGATACCCAGCCTGCCGGACTTCGCGGGCAAGTGCGGCAGTATCCGCCGCCGGCGGCACGATATGGGTCAAGGCGAGTGCCCTGGCGCCGGTGCGCGCTGCAAGCCCCGCCACCACGGCCGGAGTCATGTGATAGCTCTGCACCGAGGCGACCGTCTCGGCGGAGCGGACGCCGGCAACGACCGGCATCTCGCTGGCAACGAACACTTCGCTGACCAGAAGGTCGCAGCCCTGCGCGGCCCGCTCCAGCGCGGGCGTCAGGCGCGTGTCCCCGGAGAAGACGATCCGCGTGTCTGCCATAGACAGGGTCAGTCCGAAGGCGGGCTCGACGGGATGATGGTCCACGAGGAAAGCGTCGATGGCGAGACGCCCGAGACCGGAGATGCGACCTTCGCGCAAGTCCTCGAAGACGATCTGGAGGCCGGACGCGTCGGGGCGCTTCTCGAAGGCGATGCGCAGCGCGCGCTCGCGGGCGAAGGCCTGGTACTGCGCCTGCATGTTCGCGAGCGCCGGGGCAGGTGCAAGCACGCGCCAGGGCTTGCTGCGGCCCTGATGCCAGCTCGAGACGACGAGTTGGTAGAAATCGACGAGATGATCGGAATGCTCGTGGGTGACGATCAGGAGATCGATATCGGCGCCACGCGCGCCGGCCGCGACGAGGCGCTGGCTGACGCCGGAGCCGCAATCGATCAGGACCTTGCACTCATCGGTCTCGATCAGGTGGGCAGGCCCGCTGCGGCGCAGGCTGACGGGCGGCGCGCCCGTGCCGAGGAAGCTGAACGCGATCGCGGCGTCGGTCTCGCTCATGGCTAAGCCCACTAAAGAAATGGGCCGCTGCAAGCAGCGGCCCATGAAACTCACTCGTCGTCTTTGTCTTCGGCGGGACGCCGCATCTGCTTGAGCTTGGCGAACACGGAAGCGACGTCGATCGCCGCCTCTTCCTCGCGCTTGGGCTTGCCCATGTCGGCGAAGGTCTGGCTGAGCGGGGCGGGCGCCGGGGCGGTGGTTTCCTCCGCCGACAGCAGCGTCGAGCCGATCTCGGCGATCGCCGCGGGACGGTCCTTGGCGGCGCGGCCGACCTCGAAGTCGAGATCGATCTGCGAGCACAGGCCGAGGCTGACCGGGTCGATCGGCGTCAGGGTCTGGGCGTTCCAGTGCGTGCGGTCGCGGATCTGGGCGATCGTCGACTTGGTCGTGCCGATGAGGCGGATGACCTGCGCGTCCTTGAGCTCGGGGTGGTTGCGCAGCAGCCAGAGGATCGCGTTCGGGCGGTCTTGGCGCTTGGACACCGGCGTGTAGCGCGGGCCCTTGGACTTCTTCATCTCGGGCACCTTCACCTTGCGCTCGGCGAGCTTGAGGTGATGGCTGGGGTTCTTGGCGGCGCGCTCGAGTTCCTCGCGGGTGAGCTGTCCGGAGTTGATGGGGTCGAGGCCCTTGATGCCGGCCGCGACTTCGCCGTCGGCGATGCCGCGCACTTCGAGCGGGTGCAGTTTGCAGAACTCGGCGATCTGCTCGAAGGTCAGGGAGGTGTTTTCGACGAGCCATACCGCGGTGGCTTTAGGCATCAGCGGGGGTTGTGACACGGGACGTCTCCTGAATCTCGAAAGTCGGCGGCTTGGGCCGGATCAGCGTCGCGGACAATAGCTCTCATGCGCAGACCGGCCTCCCCGGCCGGCCATCCAAATCATCGACGATGAACAGGATGGCGGGCTTATAAGCGAGGGCGGGGCAGGTGTCCAAGAAAAAGCGTGCAGCGAGGCCCTTGCATCCTCCGCCGCCGTCAGTCCGGGCCGTCTGCCCGTCGCGCGGGATGATGATGACGCGTTCAGGAGCGGCAGGCATCACCCATTCTCACATCACCAGCACGATCTTTCCGATATGCGCGTTGCTTTCCATCAGGGCTTGGGCAGCGGCTGCTTCGGCGAACGGAAAGGTCTTGTGGATGACGGGCTTGCAGCGGCCAGCCTCGAGGAGGGGCCAGACCCGTGCCTTGAGATCGTCCGCGATAACGGCCTTCTCGGCAATGCTGCGGGGACGCAGGGTCGAGCCGGTATGGCTCAGGCGCTTCATCATGAGCCTGCGGAAGTCGACCTCGGCCTTGGGGCCGTTGAGGAAGGCGATCTGGGCGATGCGTCCGCTTTCGGCGGCGGCCTCGTAATTTCGGTTGATGTAGTCGCCGCCGACCATGTCGAGGATCAGGTCGACGCCACGACCGCCCGTGGCCTGCCTGGCCGCGGCGACGAAATCCTCCTCGCGATAGTTGATCGCATGCTCGGCGCCGAGTTCGCGGCAGGCCTGGCACTTTTCAGCCGAGCCGGCGGTTGCGAGCACCGTGGCGCCAAACGCCTTTGCAAGCTGGATCGCCGTCGTGCCGATGCCCGAGGTGCCGCCATGCACCATGAAGCTCTCGCCAGCCTTCAGGCCACCGCGCTGGAAGACGTTGACCCAGACGGTGAAGAAGGTCTCGGGGATGGCTCCCGCCTCGATCACCGACAACCCGGTCGGCACGGGCAGGGCGTTGCTCTCATGCACGGTGGCATATTGGGCGTAGCCGCCGCCTGCCACGAGGCCGCAGACGCTGTCGCCGATGGCAAAGCGCTTGGCGCCTTCGCCCAGGGCGACGACCCGGCCGGCGATCTCGAGACCCGGAATGTCGGAGGCGCCGGGCGGCGGGGCATAGCCGCCCTTGCGTTGGAGGACGTCGGGGCGGTTGATCCCGGCGGCTGCTACCGCGACGAGCACCTCGCCTGGACCCGGCTGCGGCACCGGGCGGGCTTGGGGCTTGAGCACCTCCGGGCCCCCGGGGGCCGCGAAGCCGATTGCTGTCATGGTCTGGGGCAGGGCGGTCATGGCGGCTGGGTCCTGTCGAGGCGTAGGCTGGTCCGGCGCGGCCGGATGTCGAGCGCGCCTTGCCGGGTGTGGAGTTGCGGGGCGGACACGACTACTGTGCGCCGCCATCGAAGACCGAATGTGAGGCAGCCATGTCGATCTTTCCAGAGGATGACCGTCCGAAGGCCAAATCTGTCCACGAGATCGGGCAGGACCTGTCGATGCTGTCGCTGGCAGAAATCGATCAGCGCGTCGCGGCCCTGAAAGCCGAGATCGAGCGCCTCGGGGAGGCTCGGGCCAGGAAGGACGCCTCGCGCTCGGCCGCGGATGCGTTTTTCCGAAAGCCTGCCTGAAAAGGGGGCAGTGGGTACGGCTCTTAACCGTCCCTTAACGATTCCAAAGTATGAATCTGATCATCCAGTTTGTCTGGATGTCGAGTGGCTCCTGCCCACTCTGTTTGACGCCTCCCTGTTGACCTTCGAGCCGCCTTCGAGGCGGCTCTTTTTTTGGTCTCATACCGCCGTTAAGGTTAACACAATCTTACCGCAGCCTCCGAACCGCATCGGCGCTATCCTTGCGCTGTTGTCGGCATGAACCGTGGCTGCGTCTCAGACGCACACGGAATTGTGCCGCGAGGGGACACCGGAATGAACGACCAGTTGATGCTTGAGCCGCATATCGATGACGGCGCGATTTCGTTTGCCCGCGGCTACGTCAAATCTGACGGGTTCATGCTGCTGTTCCGCGAGGGCATGGGGCTGGTCGAGCAGACCGCCGCCTATCTTGACGGCGAGGGCCGTGCTGATTCCGCGGCGCTGCCGCGCGAGATTTCGCTGAATTACGCCACCGAGAGCATGCGCCTGACGACGCGGCTGATGCAGATCGCATCCTGGCTGCTGGTCCAGCGCGCGGTTGCCGAGGGCGAGATGACCGCCGAGCAGGCTCGCGCCGAAAACAACAAGGTGCGGATTTCCGAGCCGATGGTCACGCCGGCCCATGAGGATGCCGCTCTGCTGCCCCAGGGGCTGCGCAATCTGATGGCGCATTCGATCAGGCTGCAGGACCGCATCCGCCATCTCGAAGGCCAGATGTCGATCGTCCCTGCCTGGCAGGCCAATCCGGTCCAGGACCAGCTCACGCGCCTTCAGGCAAGGCTGAGCCTGGCGCACTGACGTTGCGCGTCGTCGCGGGGCGCAGCGAGGCAATCCGGCGGCGGCGAAACGTCGCGTCGCCGGGACTGCGTCGCGCGACGTCTGCCGGCTGTCCCCTTTATCCGCGACCAATTGCCGCCATAACAGAAAWGGCCCGGCCGATGAGGCCGGGCCTTTTCTGATTCAGGATCAGAGGCGATCTTTCGATCGCCACCGGATCACTTCTTGCCGAGCGCGCCGAACGCACCGAAGCGCGAGTTGAAGCGCGAAACGCGGCCAGCACGGTCGAGCATCGTCTGCGTGCCACCGGTCCAGGCCGGGTGGGTGGACGGATCGATGTCGAGATTGAGGGTGTCGCCCTCCTTGCCGTACGTCGAACGCGTCGAATATTCGGTGCCATTGGTCATGACGACCTTGATGGTGTGGTAATCGGGATGGATGCCGGTCTTGGCCATGGCGAAATCCTCAGTGTCCTAAAACGGGCCTGCATCAACCATCGGACGCAGATCGATGAGCAGACGTGCTTTGCCGGCCCGTCGAATAATTCGTATGAGCCTGTCGTGAAGTCGCGTGCACATATCCCAGCCGCGCCGACAGTGCAAGCATGACAGGACAAAGACGCGTGACCGAGGCCGATAAAGACGACAAGAAACCGCGGCCAGATTTCCGTTCGCTGTCCTCATTCTGGCCCTATGCGGCGGCGCAGAAGGGGCGCATCGCGCTTGCCGTGCTGGCGCTGGTGGTAGCGTCCGTCGCGACGCTCGCGCTGCCCGTGGCGGTGCGGCGCGTGATCGATGTCGGCTTCTCCGGGGGCGAGCAGCGCCTGGCCAACAGCTACTTCATCCTGCTGATCGGAATCGTGGCCGCGCTGGCGCTGGCCAGCTCGGCGCGCTTCTATCTCGTTATGACGGTGGGCGAGCGCATCGTCGCCGACCTGCGCTCGGATGTGTTCGCGCATCTGACGCGGCTCGAGCCGGCCTTCTTCGATTCCAGCCGCGCGGGCGATCTGGTCTCGCGCCTCACCGCCGACACAACGCAGATCAAGTCGACCTTCGGTTCGACGGCCTCCATCGCGCTGCGCAACGGCATCATGGTGGTCGGCGCGATCGGGCTGATGATCTTCACCAGCCCGCAGCTTTCGGCGATCGTCATCGCGGCGATCCCGCTGATCGTCCTGCCGCTGGTGTTGTCGGGCCGTTCCGTGCGCCGGCGCGCGCGCGCGGCGCAGGACCGGCTGGCGGATGCCTCCGCCTTCGCCTCGGAGGCTGTCGGTGCGATCCGCACCATGCAGTCCTTCGGCGCAGCGCGGCAGACGGCGGCGCGCTTTGCCAAGGCCTCCAACGAGGCGTTCGACGCCTCGCGCAGCGCCACGGCCTCGCGCGCGCTGCTTTCGGGCGTCGCGATCTTCCTGGTCAGCGCCAGCGTGGTCTGGGTGCTGTGGACCGGCGCGACGGAGGTGTTCGAGGGGCGCATGACCGGCGGGCGGCTCTCGCAGTTCATCCTTTATGCCGTGATGGCGGCGAGCTCGCTGGGACAGCTCTCGGAGGTCTATGGCGAGATCTCGGCCGCCGCAGGCGCGGCTGGACGGCTCGGCGAGATCCTCGCCACCAAGCCAGCCATCGCGGCACCACCCAACCCCAAGCCGATGCCGCAGCCTTCGCGCGGCGAACTCGCCTTCGAGGGCGTCTCGTTCAACTATCCTTCGCGCGCGGTCACGGCATTGTCGGACCTCAGCTTCACGGTCAGGCCGGGCGAGCGGATCGCTCTGGTGGGGCCGTCAGGCGCCGGCAAGAGCACGGTGCTGCAACTCGCGCTGCGCTTCTACGACCCGTCGTCGGGGCGCGTGACAGTCGATGGCGTGGCGGCCCCCCAGGCCGACCCGGAGGCGTGGCGGGCACGCTTCGCGCTGGTCCCGCAGGAGCCGACCGTGTTCGGCGTCTCCGTCGCCGACAACATCGCCTATGGGCGGCCTGACGCCAGCCGGGCCGAAGTCGAGGAGGCGGCACGCCTGGCCGCGGCCGACGGCTTCATCCAGAACCTGCCCGACGGCTACGACACGGTGGTTGGCGAGCGCGGCGTCACCCTGTCCGGTGGCCAGCGCCAGCGCCTGGCCATCGCGCGCGCGGTCCTCAAGGATGCGCCGATCCTGCTGCTCGACGAGGCGACGAGTGCGCTGGATTCAGAAAGCGAGCGCGCCGTGCAGGATGCGCTCGACGCGCTGATGCAGGGGCGCACAACTTTGGTCGTGGCGCATCGCCTCGCGACCATTCTATCGGCCGACCGTATCCTGGTGATGGATGAGGGCCGCGTCGTCGAGGAGGGCACGCATGCGCAGCTCAAGGCGCAGGGCGGGCTCTATGCGAGGCTGGCAGCGTTGCAGTTCGGGCTCGAGGAAGCCTGAGCTGCGCGAGGGCGCGTTCCATTCGAGAGCAAGCGCGCAGTCATCCCGGGCGACCGCAGGGAGACCTGGGATCCAGCCCTGAACCCTACTGGACACGGATCCGGGATTCCATCCCGGATCTCCGCTCCGATGCGTCCGGGCTGGCAGGGGTGGGCGTTCTGGGTCTGCCAAGCAACTCGCTTACCGCTCGGTGATCTTGAACTCGATCCGGCGGTTGCGGCGGAAGGCCTCGTCGGTGTTGGCGACGTCGAGCGGCTGGTATTCTCCGAAGCCGGTCGCGGCGATGCGGTCGCTGGGAAGGCCGCGCGTGATCAGGTATTCGACCACGGCGATGGCACGCGCCGATGAGAGATGCCAGTTCGAGGGGAACTGGGCCGAGCGGATCGGCCTGTTGTCCGTGTGGCCGTCGACCCGGAGGATCCATGGGATATCCGGCGGCATCTCGCGGCCGAGATCGACCAGGATGGTGGCGAGCTTGTCGAGCTCGCCGCGACCTTCCGGTTTCAGCACGGCCTGGCCGGCATCGAAGAAGACCTCCGACTGAAAGACGAAGCGGTCGCCGACGACGCGAATGTCGGGGCGCGTACCCAGCACCTGGCGCAGGCGTCCGAAGAAGTCCGAGCGATAGCGCGCCAGTTCCTGGACGCGCTGTGCCATCGCGACGTTCAGGCGCGAGCCGAGTTCCGAGATGCGGGCCTGGGAATCCTTGTCCTTGGCTTCAGACGCGTTCAGCGCCTCCTCCAGCGCCGCGAGTTGGCGGCGCATCGCGAGGATCTGCTGGTTGACCATCTCGACGGTCGCCTGGGCCCGCTCCGAGAGCTGCTTTTCGGCCTCAAGCGCCTTTTGGGTATCGGCGAGCTGGGCAGGGGCGTTGCTGGTCTGCGAGTCCAGCATGCCCTGGACACGGCTGCGCTCTCCCTGTTCGCGGGTGAGCGTCGATTGCAGCAGCGTCAGGCTTTCCTGGGCCTGCCGGTTGGACGAGCGCTCCAGTGCCAGCATGTCGGTGAGTTCGGAGATCTGGCGGTTGAGGCGCTCGAGCACGGTGTCCTTCCCGGTCAACTCCTGCGACAGGAAGAACTGCCCGAGCACGAAGACGGACAGCAGGAAGACGATGCCGATCAGCATGGTCGAAAGCGCATCGACGAAGCCGGGCCAGAAATTGACCTCGTAGCGGCGGTGGGAACGGGAAAGGGCCATGCTGGAGGCTCCTGGGGGTCAGCGCGCCGTGGCGCGCCGCTGCACTGCGAGGGTCGGTGTCAGGGCTCGCTGACGCTGTCGGCGGTGAGGCGGTCGATCAGGCGCTTGAGATCCTTTTCACGGGCCGCTTGTGCCTCGACCCAGTCGCGAATGAGCTGCTGCTCGGAGCGCATGTGCTGGACCAGGCCCTGGATGCCCTCCGCGAGGTTGGCCAGCGCCTGCGTCGCGGCGCGATTGTTGGCGCCGCCCTCGATCATGGCGCTGCTGAGCTTTTCGAAGCGCTCGTTCAGGGCAGTGTCCGCCAGGGGCTGATAGCCCTGCGCGACGCCGGACGCGCTCGCGGTGCGGGTCCCCAGCCAGCTTTCGATCTCGTTGCGGAAGCGGCGCTGCGCCTGTGCGACCTGCAGTTCGAGGAAGCCGAGGATCAGCGAGCCTGCAATGCCGAACAGCGAGGAGGAGAACGACAGGCCCATGCCGGCGAGCGGCGCGGCAAGGCCGGCCTTGAGCTCGTCGAACAGCACGCCGGCCTCCGCGCCGGTGCGCAGCGACTTGATGACGTTGCCGACCGAGGAGACGGTGTCGAGCAGGCCCCAGAAGGTGCCGAGCAGGCCGAGGAAAACCAGGAGACCGCCTAGGTAACGCAGCACTTCGCGGCCGTCGTCGAGCCTGACCGCAATCGATTCGAGCAGGGTCGCGGCCTGGGCGGGGGCAAGGCTGCGCCGGTCGAGCGCCGGCAGCACGCTGCCGAGCGGAGAGATGACCTGGCCGCGCCGTATTTCGGCCTGTGCGGGGTCGGCCGCCAGCCGCGTCGCGGCGCGGGCCTCGCTGTGGATGCGCCAGAGTTCGCGCAGCGCGATCAGGATGCCGACGAAGAGCGAGCCCAAAATCAGGCCGTTCAGGCCTGGATTGGTCATGAACGCGCCTCGGAGCCCACCCTGAAGGATGAAACCGAGGAAGCCGATCAGGGCGAGAAAGAGGATTGCGCGGATGACGTAGCGCAGCGGGCGCGAAAAGCGGGTTTCATCCCGCGGCGGTGCGGCCGGAATTCCCTCGGCCACCATCTCCTCATTCGCCATGCTTCGTCTTCCGTTAGCATCCTGCCGCACGGGGACTGTCGCCTCCCGTGCCGCAAGGATCAAGCGCGAATGAGGGGGAGTGGTGTCAGCCAGCAGTCTTGAGGGCCGCGCGCAGCGACTGCTCGCCGACCTCGTTGCCGCAGATGATGTCCTTGGCCATTGTCGGCTGCTTGCCGTCGAGCGTGCCGAAGGTGCCGCCGGCCTCGCGGATCATCACGGCGCCGGCCGCGAAATCCCAGGTGTTGAGGCCGCGCTCCCAATAGGCGTCCATGCGCCCGGCTGCGACATAGGCGATGTCGAGAGCCGCGGAGCCCATGCGGCGGACATTGGCGAAGCGGGTCATCACGGCGCCGAGCTCGTGCAGGAACAGCGGATGCCCGCCCTTCCCGATATGGGGAACGCCCATGCCGATCAGCATCTCGGCCGGCTCGCGACGGCCCGAGACGCGCATGCGGCGGTTGTTGACATAGGCGCCCTTGCCCTTCTCGGCGATGAACAGCTCGTCCTTGGCGGCATCGTAGACGACGCCGGCGATGAACTGGTTGTCGCGCTCCAGCGCTACCGAGATGTTCCAGTGCGGAATGCCGCGCAGGAAGTTGTGCGTGCCGTCGAGCGGGTCGATATGCCAGCGGTTGCTCTCGTCGGTGCCGGCGACGATGCCGCTCTCCTCCATCACGAAGCCGTAGCCGGGGCGGGCCCGCTCGAGCGAGGCGCGGAGGATTTCCTCGGCCTTCGTATCGGCCTTGGAGACGAAGTCGCCGGGGCCCTTGGCGAGCACCTGCAGATTTTCGATCTCGCCGAAATCGCGCTTGAGGGAACGCGACGCCTTCATCACGGCGTCCGTCATCACGGTCATCAGGGGGGAGCGGATCATGGATACCTCTGGCGCGGCTGCGCGGCGCGGCGTCGACCAGATGGCCGCACGATTATGGAATTGAACCTGTCACTTGCTCGTCTGGCCGGGCGTCGTCAAGGCCGCGCCTTCGATCCGGGTTGCGGCAAGCTGTGCCGCGCGGTTCTGCTGCTCGGGATTCAGGCGGTCGAAAAGCTGGTCGAGCATGGGGTCGTCGAGCCCCTGGGCGCGGGCGGCGAGATGCCAGGCCGCGGCCTCGATCGAGTCGGGGGGGATGCCACGGCCGCTCTGGTAGAGCCGGGCCAGCCGGTTCTGCGCGATCGGGTTGCCCTTGTTGGCCGCGCGCAGGAAAAGCTTCGCGGCTGCGACCTCGTCCTTGGCGACCCCGCTGCCATTGAACAGCATGATCGCATACTCGACCTCGCCGGCGACATGCCCGGTGGCGCTCGCCTTGGCCATCCATTGCGCGGCAACGGTTTCGCTCTCGGGCATGCCGCGGCCCTGCTTGGCGAGGATGCCGAGCGCGTGCAGGGCGTCACCGATATTGGCCGCCGCCGCGATCTGCAGGCTGGGTACGGCGCGGGCGCTGTCCTCGTCGCGCCCGGTGGCGAGCAGGGCGAGGGCGAGATTGTAGTTGGCCGCGGCATGGCCGGCGGCAGCGGCCTTCTGCATCAGCGCGCCACCACGCGCCGGATCGCGCTTGGGGTTGCGCTCGTCCAGCAGAGCGTTGGCGAGCGCATAGGTGGCGTTGACGTCGCCCCGCTCGGCCGCGCGCTCGAACCATTCGGTCGCGATGGCGGCGCTGGGTGGCACGCCGATGCCCTGGCGATAGATCTCGCCGATCAGGGTCATGCCGGCGGAGTCGGTGGTGTCGGCCTCGACGCGCTTCAGGGCCTCTTCGAGCGCGCGGCGGTAGTGGCCGGCCTGGTAGGCGCCATAGGCGAGGTCGGGCGCGGCAGCCTGCGCCGCGCCGGCTGCCGCAGACAGCAGGCTGGCGAGCAGGAGACCGCGGCGGGCCGATTTCATCGCGCCGATTTCCGCGCCGCGCGCGCGGCGATGGCGGCATTGGCCTGCTCGACCAGCGCGCGGATGTCGCTGCCTTCGTCGAAGGCCCAGGCGCCGAGTGCCAGGAATTCGGCGCCTGTCTCGACGAGGGCGGGTATCGATTCGGCGTCCGGCGCATAGGCGACGCAAGGTGTCTCGAAGATGTCGGCCCACCACGAGGCGCGCTCGATCACGGCGGGCAGCGGCGGCAGCGAGCCATCGGGACGCGGGTCCCCGAACATCACATAGTCGACGCCGGCTTCGCCTGCATCCATGGCGTCGTGGCGGGCGCGCAGGGCGCCGGCGCCCACGATGCGCTCGTCCTTCAGGCTGGAGCGCGCCTCGGCGATGGCCTCCGGGCCATCTGTCAGGTGGACGCCGTCGGCGCCGCCACGGCTCGCAACGAGCGCCGTGCCTTCGAGCACCAGCGCGACATTGTTGGCCTGGACGGGGCCCGCGAGGCGCTTGACGCGCTCGATCTTGCTGCGCTCGTCGCCCTCGGTCAGGCGCAGCAGCACGGCGGCGACATCGCCGCCGGCAAAGGCCTGCATGAGGCGGAAGGCCATGGCCTCGGCGTCCGCGACCGGCGGGGTGACGAGCATCAGGCGAGTGGGTGTGGGTGCGTTTGTCATCTTGCGCGCAAACGGCCCGCAGCGAGGTCCAATGTCAAGACTGCCAGCCCGGCGACGAGACTCCAGAAGGCCGAGCCCACGCCGAACAGTGTCAGGCTGGAGGCCGCGACACTGAAGGCGATGACGGCCGCGAAACGGTGCGTATCCGAGGACATCGCCTGCGCGAGCGCGCCGGTCAGCGAGCCGACGAGGCCAAGGCCGGCAACCGCGACGATCAGCGCCTTGGGCATGGCGACGACGAGCGCGAGCAGCAGCCCGGCGCAGCCCGCGACGGCGATCCACAGGAGACCGTACAGCACGCCGGCCTTCCAGCGCTGCCGCGGATCGGGATGGGTGTCGGCCCCGGTGCAGATCGAGGCTGATATCGCGGCCATGTTGACCATGTGGGCGCCGAATGGCGCCGTCAGGAAGGAGGTCAGGCCGGTGACGAACAACGCGGCCGATGTCGGTGGGTTGTCATAGCCCGAGGCGCGCAGCACGGCGAAGCCAGGCAGGTTCTGCGCTGCCATCGTGACGAGATAGAGCGGGATGCCGATGCCGACCATGGCGGCAATATCGAAGCGCGGCATGACGAATTCGAGGCCGGTCAGCGTCAAACCTCCGGCAGGCCAACTCGCAAGGCCGCCGGCGAAGCTGATCGCAATGCCTGCGGCCAGCGCGGCTATGACGCCGAGGAACGGGTTCAGCAGTCGGGCGACGAGGAAGACCAGCAGCAGCGGCAGGACAAGCGCCGGGTTCAGCTTCATCTCGTCGAAGACTGCGACGACGAAGCGGAAGATCACCCCCGCGAGCATCGCGGCTGCGATAGGCATCGGGATCTTCTCGATCAGCGCGCCCAGCGGCCGGAAGGCGGCCGTCAGCATCATCAGCGCCGCGGCGACCAGGAAGGCGCCGATGGCGGCGGCGAAGTCGATGCCGCTCGTCGCGGCGATCAGGGCTGCGCCCGGCGTCGACCAGGCGCAGATGATAGGCAGGCGATGGCGCCATGACAGCCAGAGGCTGGCCGTGCCCTTGGCGAGGGCGAGGCCCGCGATCCACGAGACCGTCTGGGCCGGCGTCGCGCCCACGGCCTGGGCGGCGGCGAGAACGACGGCGACGGAGGCCGCAAAGCCGACGAAGACGGCGACCAGCGCAGAAAAGACAATCGACATGGTGGCTCTTGTGGCGGGGCAGGACCACAGTTCAATCAGAAATCGGGAGCGCTCGGAAGGGCATGCCCGTCATGGCGCGCCTGCCTGTCACGGGACTGTCAACGCCGGCCCCTAGCTTTCGACTTCGTCCAATCGGAAGTTGATGCGGGCGCGGGAGCCAAGACCATGAGCGAAGACACGGCCTATGAATCGACTTTCGGTGCGAGCCTGCTCGAACATGAGGATGCTGCGCCGCAGAACCCGACGGACAACCCGACAATGGGCGAACTGATCTCGCAGCGCTTCTCGCGCCGGGGGCTGCTCAGGGGCGCGCTGGCGGTATCGGCGATCTCGGCGAGTGTCGGCTCGGTCGCGCTCGCGACTGCCGACGATGCAAGGGCGCAGGCGCCTGCCAAGGGATCGGACAAGGGATCGGCTTTCGCCTTCAAGGAGGTCGAGGTCGGGGTCGATGCCGATCACCACGTCGCCGAGGGCTACGATGCCGATGTGGTTCTGCGCTGGGGAGACCCGCTGACCCCCGACGCGCCCGAGTTCGATCCCGCGCGCCAGACGCCCGAGGCACAGGCGAAACAGTTCGGCTACAACAACGACTTCGTCGGCTATGTGCCGATGCCCGGCACGGCCGACCCGTCCGGCCATGGGCTGCTCTTCGTCAATCACGAATACACCAACCCGCATCTGATGTTCCCCGGCGTCGTGGAGATCAAGGACGGCAAGCCGGTGATGAAGAACGCCACGCCCGAGCGCTTCGCGATCGAGGCCATGGCGCATGGTGCGACCGTCGCCGAGATACGCAGGACCGACGGCAAATGGGCGCTGGTGCGCGAGTCCCGCTACAACCGGCGCATCACGGCTTCGACCGAGATGCAGCTTACCGGCCCCGTCGCAGGGCATGATCGCGTCAGGACAAGCGCGGACGCTACGGGACGCAAGGTGTTGGGGACGCTGAACAACTGCTCGGGCGCGCTGACGCCCTGGGGCACCTTTGTCTCCGGCGAGGAGAATTTCCACGGCTACTTCTCCGGCAAGCTGCCCGACGGCCATCGCGAGGAGGCTAACTACAAGCGGCTCGCCGTACCCTCGGCTCCCTATGGCTGGGGCCGCTTCGACAGCCGGTTCGATCTCGCCACGGAGCCCAACGAGGCCAACCGCTTCGGCTGGGTGGTCGAGGTCGATCCGTTCGATCCCAATTCGGTGCCGAAGAAGCGCACGGCGATGGGGCGCTTCAAGCATGAAGGCGCCGACAGCATCGTCTCCCGGGATGGCCGGGTGGTCGCCTATCTCGGCGACGATGAGCGCTTCGACTATGTCTATAAATTCGTGACGGCGGGCCGCTTCGACGCCGGCAACCGCGCCGCCAATCTCGATCTGTTCGACAGCGGCACGCTTCATGTCGCGCGGTTCTCGGCCGATGGCATTGTGGCGTGGCTGCCGCTCGTCTTCGGCGAGGGGCCGCTGACGGCCGCCAACGGCTTCCAGAGCCAGGCTGACGTGCTGATCGAGACGCGCCGGGCTGCGGACCTGCTGGGCGCGACCAAGATGGACCGCCCGGAGGACATCACGCCCAACGCGGTGACGGGCCGCGTCTATGTGATGCTGACCAACAATACGAGCCGCAAGGACGACCAGGTCGACGCCGCCAATCCGCGCGCCAAGAACGCCTTCGGCCATATCGTCGAGATCACCGAGGATGGCGGCGACTTCAGCGCCACCACGGGCCGATGGGAAATCCTGCTGAAATGCGGCGATCCGGCGGTCGCTGCGGTCGGCGCCACGTTCTCGACCGAGACATCCAAGAACGGCTGGTTCGGCATGCCCGACAACGCCGTCGTCGATTCCGCCGGGCGGCTCTGGGTCGCAACCGACGGCAACAGCCTGCCCGAGACCGGGCGCACCGACGGGCTCTGGGCGGTCGATACGGAAGGCGAGGCGCGGCGTACCTCGAAACTGTTCTACCGGGTGCCGCATGGCGCGGAACTCTGCGGGCCCTGCTTCACGCCAGACGACACGACCGCCTTCGTCGCCGTGCAGCACCCCGGCGATGACGGGCCGGACTGGCCGGCCTTCGGCCGCCGGTCCTATTACGAGGACCTCTCGACGCGCTGGCCCGATTTCAAGCCCGACATGCCGGTGCGGCCGTCCGTGGTGGCGATCACCAGGACAGGTGGCGGCAAGATCGGGGTGTGAGCCGGGCCGTCGGGGCCACATGGGTTCGAAACGCGAAACGCCCGGCAGCGATGCCGGGCGTTTTGCTGTCGTTACCTACACGTCATTGCGAGGAGCGCAGTGAGGAAGCAATCCAGCAGCGATCGTGCTTTACGACGCTGGATTGCTTCACTGCGCTCGCGATGACGGTTCGAGAATCAGGCTGCCTTGCCGCTGAAGGTCGGGTCGAGATCGCCCTTGGCGTAGCGCTTGGCCATTTCGGCGGTGGTCGCGACGCGCTTGATCTTGCTGGCCTGGCCGGCGGTGTTGAACTCTTCGAGCCGCTTCCTGCAGAGCGCGGTCATCGCCTCCATGGCGGGCTTCAGATATTTGCGCGGGTCGAACTCGCCGGGGTTTTCCGACAGGATCTTCCGGATCTGGCCGGTCATGGCCATGCGGTTGTCGGTGTCGATGTTGATCTTGCGGACGCCGTGCTTGATGCCTCGCTGGATCTCCTCGACCGGCACGCCCCAGGTCTGGGGCATCTTGCCGCCATACTGGTTGATGATGTCCTGCAGGTCCTGCGGCACGCTCGACGAGCCGTGCATGACGAGATGCATGTTCGGCAGTTTGGCGTGGATCTCCTCGATGACATGCATCGCCAGGATCGCGCCGTCGGGCTTGCGGGTGAACTTGTAGGCGCCGTGAGAGGTGCCCATGGCGATGGCGAGCGCATCGACCTTGGTCTCGGCAACAAACTTCACCGCCTCTTCCGGGTTGGTCAGGAGCTGGTCATGGGAGAGCTTGCCCTCGAAGCCGTGGCCGTCCTCCTTCTCGCCCTCGCCGGATTCCAGCGAGCCGAGAACGCCGAGCTCACCCTCGACCGAGATGCCGCCGAGATGGGCCATCTCCGTGACCTTGCGGGTGACGCCGACATTGTAGTCCCAGTCGCCCGGTGTCTTGCCGTCGGCATGAAGCGAGCCGTCCATCATAACCGAGGTAAAGCCGGCCTGGATCGCGGTCATGCAGGTCGCGGGCTCGTTGCCGTGGTCGAGATGCACGCAGACGGGGATGTGGGGATAGATCTCGGTGACCGCGTCCATCATGTGCTTGAGCATGATGTCGTTGGCGTAGGAGCGGGCGCCGCGCGAGGCCTGGATGATGACGGGGGCGTCGGTCGCGTCCGCCGCGGCCATGATGGCCAGGGCCTGCTCCATGTTGTTGATGTTGAAGGCGGGCACGCCGTAGTCGTTTTCGGCGGCGTGGTCGAGCAATTGGCGGAGCGTGATGCGGGCCATGTTCTTTTTCTCTCCGGTAGAAACCTGTCACGCTCCATTACCGCACGTTCATGACGCTCGCTAGCCACGGCCTGAGGGCTCGAAGCGTTGCAGCTCGAATCCGACTTAGATCCTTCGTCGATGATCACGATTTTCATGTTGCTCCCATTCGCTTGGCTGGGCATTCTCTCTGGGTTATTTTCCGGGGGGAATTATCGTGAATGTCGTGATTAAATTTTGTTGCGCTGCAGCTATCAGCGTTTTTATTCTGCCTGTTCCGACTGTTCTGGCTGAACCAGCAGGGCTGACGCGAGCCTGTGAGAAACTCTACGACAAATACTTTGCGTCAGATTCTCCGAAAGCATTTGCGAAAGGCAGGAGCAAGGGGTGTGGCTGGAAGGGGCCGGGGGGCAATATCTCGGTTGCCGAAGCCAGGAAAAGAGCAAACGCGTATTGCGTCGCGGATGGTGGCGACGGCTGTGTTGTCGTCGAGTCCGTCAGATAAGAAATCGTCTCGGATTCCGCGCCGGTGAGCCGGCTGAAGCGGCTTTCCAGAGCCGGCGCTCAGCGGATGTCCGTCCCTGAGCGTCGGTCGCGACCAAACTCGTCTGCTCGTGACGCCCGAACAGCAGGTTCCCTGCCGCCAGCGCGGCAGCTGTCGACGCGCGTTCAGCGGCAAGGGGCCGGGCAGATCGCTTGCGGACCGTGCCTGCCGCCGCTTCGGCTATCAATGGCCAATGACGGCGTCGCACTGAAGAGACACCGCTTCGGCGAAAGGCCTGGGCACGAGAAAGCGTCCCCAATAGTGGGGGTGCCGCCGCAAGCCACGAGAGCGGCGGCGGTCTTCCTTCACGCCTTCCTGAGCGCCTCGACGCCCGGCAGGGCCTTGCCTTCCATCCATTCGAGGAAGGCGCCGCCCGCGGTCGAGACATAGGTCAGCTGCTCGGCCACGCCGGCATGGTTCATCGCGGCGACGGTGTCGCCACCGCCTGCAACGGCCACCAGTTCGCCGGCCTGCACACGCTTGGCAGCCGCCTTTGCGACGGTGACGGTGGCGGTATCGAAGGGCGGTAGTTCGAACGCGCCGAAGGGTCCGTTCCAGACCAGCGTCTTGACGTGGGCGAGCTTGAGCACGACCTCGGCGACGCTGAGCGGGCCTGCGTCCAGGATCATCTCATCGGCGTCGACCTTGCCGACTGGCACGACGCGATGGCCGGGATGGGCCTTGAACTCGCGGGCGACCAGCGCGTCGACCGGCAGCATGATTTCGCAACCGGCGGCCTTGGCCTTCTCCTCGATCTCGCGTGCGGTGGCGACGAGGTCGTGCTCGCAGAGCGACTTGCCGACATTGACGCCGCGCGCCGCGAGGAAGGTGTTGGCCATGCCGCCGCCGATGGCGAGCACGTCGACCTTCCGCACGAGATTGCCGAGGAGTTCGAGCTTGGTGGAGACTTTTGCACCACCGACGATCGCCATCACGGGGCGGGCGGGATTGTCGAGACCGGCGCTCAGCGCCTCGAGCTCTGCCTGCATGGAGCGCCCGGCATAGGCCGGCAGCACATGGGCGAGACCCTCTGTCGAGGCATGGGCCCGGTGCGCGGCCGAGAAGGCGTCGTTGACGAAGAGGTCGCCATTGGCGGCGAGCGCCTTGACGAAGTCCGGGTCGTTCTTCTCGTCGCCGGCATGGAAGCGGGTGTTTTCGAGCAGCAGGACCTCGCCGTTCTTGGCGGCGGCCACAGCCTTGGCGACGTCCTCGCCGATGCAGTCATCGACGAAGATCACCGGCTTTTCGAGCGCATGGGAGAGCGCCACCGCGACCGGCTTCAGGCTGTCCTTGGCGTCGTGGCCCTTGGGCCGGCCGAAATGCGCCAGCAGGACCACCTTGCCGCCCTTGGCGGAGATTTCCCTGATGGTCGGCAGCACACGGTCGATGCGGGTGCTGTCTGTGACCTTTCCGTCCTCCATGGGAACGTTCAGGTCGACACGGACAAGCACGCGCTTGCCGGAGAGATCGGCGTCGTCGAGGGTCTTGAAGGCGGTCACGGGATCGGTCACGGCAGCAGCTTGGGCATGACGCCTGGAACGCCGAATTTCAGCACCAGGACGGTGAGGATAACGGTGAGAACGGCGGTCACGATCGCCGTGGTGAAGAGCGTCGCTGCGCGCGGCGTGGCGTCGACGCGGTCACGCATGGCGGCTATCTCGCCGCGGATAGAGGCAAAATCCATCGTCCCGGCGGCGGCATCGACCTTGTGGGCGCTGCGCTCGAGCGAGGCTTCGGCGCGGGTCAGGACGGCCTCGTAGCGGGCGAACTTCTCCTCGATGCGTGCGGCCTTCTCCTCGATGCGGGAGAGCTGGTCGAGCTGGCGCGGCTCGGTCATGGGGGTCGCCGGCGTCGTGGCGACGGGAACGCTCACGCTGGGGCTGGGAACGACCGACAGGGGAGATGGATTGGGCTGCGGCGCAATCACGATGCCTTCGTCCGGGATGGGCGAACCTGCGACTGTGGGCTCGATCTTGGCCATGCTCTGTCCGTTCCTGCGGTTGAGAAAAACAAGGCCACGACCTGAGACAGGAACGTGGCCTTGATAAGACGGCTCAGATGAGTTTCGCCATCGCGACGGCGGTGTCGCTCATGCGGTTCGAGAAGCCCCACTCATTGTCGTACCAGGACAGGATCGAGACGAACTTGTCGTCCATGACCTTGGTCTGGTCGAGCGCGAAGGTCGACGAGGCCGGGTCGTGGTTGAAGTCGATCGAGACGTTGGGCTGGTCGGTGACGGCCAGGATGCCCTTCAGCGGGCCGCGCTTGCTGGCCTTGATGATCGCGTCATTGATCTTCTCGACCGTGGTCTTGCGCTTGGCGATGAACTTGAAGTCGACGACCGAGACGTTCGGGGTCGGCACGCGCACTGAGGAGCCGTCGAGCCGGCCCTTGAGCTCGGGGATCACCAGGCCGATCGCCTTGGCGGCGCCCGTCGAGGTCGGGATCATCGAGAGCGCGGCGGCGCGGCCCCGATAGAGATCCTTGTGCATGGTGTCGAGCGTCGGCTGGTCGCCGGTATAGGCGTGGATCGTGGTCATGAAGCCCTTGTCGATGCCGACGGCGTCATGAAGCACGCGGACCACCGGAGCCAGGCAGTTGGTGGTGCAGGAGGCGTTCGAGACCACGAGATGCTCGCTCGTCAGCTCGTGGTGGTTGACGCCGAAGACTACGGTCAGGTCTGCACCCTCGCAGGGAGCCGAGACGAGCACGCGCTTGGCGCCGGCCGCAAGGTGTGCGGCGGCCTTGTCGCGGGTCGTGAAGATGCCGGTGCATTCGAACGCGATGTCGACGCCCAGCGCCTTGTGCGGCAGGTCCTTGGGATCGCGGATCGCGGTGACTTTGATCGGGCCGCGACCGACGTCGATGGTATCGCCGGAGACGGTCACGGTGCCGGGGAAGCGGCCGTGGACAGAGTCGAAGCGGAAGAGATGGGCATTGGTCTCGACGGGGCCGAGATCGTTGATTGCGACGACTTCGATATCCCGACGCTTCGACTCGATGATTGCACGCAAAACGTTGCGTCCGATACGGCCGAAGCCGTTGATCGCCACCTTGACCGTCATCTCAATCCTCTCCTTCGCCGGTTTCCGGCTCTTGTCGTCATGGATCAGGGGCAAATCGGCCAGAAGCAGGCCGATTGCAAGAGCTCGACCCTGAGTTTCAGACGTTATGCCGCTTCATCGCGGCTTCGACCAATGCGTCAGGCGTAATGCCGAAATGCTTGTAGACGTCCTTGTAGGGGCCGCTGGCGCCGAAGGAGTTCATGCCGACGAAACCGCCGTCATGGCCGATCACGGCATCCCAGCCGAAGCGCACCCCGGCCTCGATCGCGATCTTGATGGGCGCGGAGCCGATGATCGCGGCCTGGGTGGCCTCGTCCTGCTCCAGCAGCAGCTCGAGCGAGGGCACGGAGACGACACGGGCGCGCACGCCCTTCTCGGCCAGCAGCTTGCGGGCAGCGACTGCGATTTCCAGCTCCGAGCCGGAGGCGAACAGCGAGACCTGCGCCTTGCCGCCCTCTGCCGCGAGCAACTCGTAGCCGCCCTTAGCCGAGCGGTTGGTGGCGTTGGCATCGGTGCGCAGTTGCGGCAGGTTCTGCCGCGAGAGGGCGAGCACGGTCGGGCCGGTGGTGTGCTCGAGCGCATACTGCCAGGCTTCCGCCGTCTCGATGGCGTCGGCCGGGCGGAAGACGCGCATGTTGGGCATGGCGCGCAGCGAGGCGATCTGCTCGACGGGCTGGTGGGTCGGGCCGTCCTCGCCCAGGCCGATCGAGTCATGGGTCATGACATAGACCACCGGCAGCCCCATCAGGGCGGCGAGGCGCATCGACGGGCGGGCATAGTCGGCGAAGACGAGGAAGGTGCCGCCCGCCGTGCGGAAGCCGCCATGCAGGGTGATGCCGTTCATCGCGGCGGCCATGCCGTGCTCGCGGATGCCGTAGCGGACATAGCGGCCCTTGGGCGTCTTCAGGGTGAAGTCGACCGCGTGGCTGGTGCGGGTGTTGTTGGACGGGGTCAGGTCGGCCGAGCCGATGACCATTTCCGGCATCACGGGCACGATCACCTCGAGCGCGAGCTCGGAGGCCTTGCGGGTCGCGACGGTGACGGGATTCGCAATCAGCGCCTTCTTGTGCGCGACGATGACCTTCTCGAGCTTGGCGGGGACCTTGTGGGCCAGGCGGCGCTCGAAATCATTGCGCTTGCGCTCGGGCAGGACGCCGAAAATGCTGCGCCAGTTGGCATGGGCGTTGGCGCCGGCAGCGCCAAAGCCGCGCCAGGCCTTGAGCACATCGGCAGCGACCTCGAAGGGGCCGCCGGTGATGCCGAGCGCCTTCTTGGCGGCGGCGAGTTCCTCGGCGCCGAGCGGCTCGCCATGGGCCTTGGAGGTGCCGGCCTTCTTGGGCGCGCCGAAGCCGATCACGGTCTTGCAGGCGATCATGGTGGGCTTGGTCGACTTCTGGGCGCGACGGATCGCTGCCTCGATCGCCTCGGGATCATGGCCGTCGACGCGCTCCGAGCGCCAGCCGCAGGCCTTGAAGCGCGCGACCTGGTCGACATTGTCGGAGATCGAGAGCGGGCCGTCGATCGAGATGCCGTTGTCGTCCCACATCACGATCAGCTTGTTGAGCTTCTGGTGGCCGGCCAGCGCGATGGCCTCCTGGCTGATGCCCTCCATCAGGTCGCCGTCGGAGGCGAGCACATAGGTATGGTGGTCGACGACCTTCTTGCCGAACTCGGCGGCGAGCATGCGCTCGGCCATCGCCATGCCGACCGAGGTGGCCAGGCCCTGGCCGAGGGGACCGGTCGTGGTCTCGACTCCTGCGGTCATGAAGTTCTCGGGATGGCCCGGGGTCTTCGATTCCAGCTGGCGGAACTTCTTGAGGTCGTCGAGCTCCAGGCCGGGCGTGCCGGTGAGATAGAGCAGCGCGTAGAGCAGCATCGAGCCGTGGCCGGCCGAGAGCACGAAGCGGTCCCGGTCGGGCCAGCGCGGATCGGCGGCGTCATACTTCATGATGCGGGTGAACAGCACGGTCGCGACATCGGCCGCGCCCATGGGCAGGCCGGGGTGGCCGGACTTCGCCTGCTCGACGCCGTCCATGGCGAGGCCGCGAATGGCGTTGGCGAGCTTGTCGTGCTGCGTGCGGTCGATCGATGTCATGAGTATCTCTGGCTCCCGCCGGCAATGGGGACAAGGCCGCAACCGGCCCCTGCGCAGCGGCAGGACGGCGGCGGTCGATTGATCATGCTCTCGGCAATCTGACGTTCGCGGTCGGATTAGGCTGCGGGCGCGACCGGAGTCAATTCGATAGAGACGTCCTTGCCATAACGTCAGTGGACGGCAGGCCCCATCCATCGCCTGAGCAATCCCCAGCAAACCCTTGGGATCGGAAGCGTCGCGGCCTCCGGCGATTCACACTCGCGCTGCGATTTGCGCTAGTCTCTCGAATCGTAGAGCCGGCTTTCAAGAGGGGAGATGGACTGTGGCTAGCCTGATGCTGGAGAACGCCCTGGCGCGCCTCGACAGCGCGCTGTCGCAGCTGGAAGCCGCTGCCCGTCGCCGCACCGAGGCGGAGCGGGGGCGCGCCAATCTGGAAACCGAACTGACCCTGATGCAGGACGACCGCGCAAGGCTCGCCTCCGAACTCGACGGCGCGATGTCGCGCCTGGGTGCGGTCGAGACCGCCGCGGCCGACGTCGACCAGCGCCTGGAGCGGGCCATGAACGTCGTCGGCGCGGTGATCGCGCGGGCGACGCCGGAACCTGCCGACCAGGACATTTGAGCGGAGGCGGGAATGCCGCAAGTCAACGTGACCATCGCCGGCAAGGCCTATCGCATGGCGTGCGGCGAGGGCGAGGAGCCGCATCTGGAGGGGCTTGCCCTGCTTTATGACGGCAAGATCGACGAGATGAGGCAGGCCTTCGGAGAGATCGGCGACATGCGCCTGCATGTCATGGCGGCCCTGATGGTGGCCGACGAGGTCTCGGAACTGAAGCAGCGGGTGGCTGCGCTCGAGACGCAGCTGTCGGCGCGCGAGGGCGATGCCGGCGCCGCCGACCAGCGCATCGGCGAGCTCGAGGAGCGGGCTGCCGAGGCGCTGGCGCTGGCTGCCGAGCGGATCGAGGGGATCGCGCGCAGCCTGATCCCCAGCCCTGTGGGTTGAGGCGCATCGCGACCAATCTGCCACTGGCGCTTTGGCGATGCATTGCCTACATTGTCCGGGCGGGGCTGGCTGGTGCGTGCAGAGCATGTATTCCCGGGCCCATACGACTCCCTAGGGAGCTGTCCCTGACTGGGTCCCTGGACCCGGACACACGGCGCCCACCTACTTTGTAGGTGTCCCGGGATCGAAACTCCACGGCCAAGGTGGCTCCGCACTTTTCTCCCATGACAGACGCTCCCACCGACGAGATCCGGATGCGCAAGTCGGCCCTGAGGGCCAAGGCGCTGTCGCGCCGCGACGATCTGGAGATCGATGACCGGCTCGAATGGGATAGCGCCATCACGCAGTGCGTCCTCGCCATCTTCGACACCTTACTGGGTACTGTGGACCATCCGCGTGCGGATGGGCGGGATATCGGCCCGGTCTCGGCTTATTGGCCGATGCGCTCGGAGGCCGATCCGCGTCCGGTGCTCGAGGCTCTGCATGAGCGCGGCGTGCCGTTGTGCCTGCCGGCCATCGTCGACCGCCGCATGATCTTCCGGCGCTGGGCGCCCTATGAACCGCTGGTTCCCGGCGGCTTCGGAACGCTGGTCCCAGATCCCGCCCAGCGCGAGATACAGCCCGGAATCCTGCTGGTGCCCATGGCCGCCTTCGACCGCCGCTGCCACCGGATCGGCTATGGTCGCGGCTATTATGACCGCGCGCTCTCGGAGATTGGCCCGGCGCTGACGATCGGCATCGCCTACGCCGCCCAGGAGGTCGAGAATGTGCCCGATGAAGACCATGACCGCCGGCTGGACTGGATTGTCACCGAGCGGGACATGATCACGCGCGGCTCAAGCGCTCAGGTTGATTCTTGAGGCGGTTCGGGTCACGGAAGCGGCAACGTTGCTCTTCGAAACCCCTCTGGAACCCCTCTCATGCGCTTTCTCTTCCTTGGTGATGTCGTCGGCCGTCCTGGACGGATCGCCGTGCAGGAACGCCTGCCGGGCCTTCGCAAGGATTGGTCGCTCGACTGCGTCGTGATCAATGGCGAGAACGCCGCAGGAGGATTCGGCATCACGGAGGCGATCTGCGACGAGTTGCTCGCGGCCGGCGCCGACGCCGTCACGCTCGGCAATCACTCCTGGGACCAGCGCGAGGCGCTCGTCTTCATCGAACGCCAGGACAGGCTGGTGCGGCCGGCGAATTATCCCAAGGGCACGCCGGGCCGTGGTGCAACCGTGATCGAGGCCCGCAACGGCGCCCGCGTCCTCGTGGTCAATGCGATGGGGCGCGTCTTCATGGATGCGCTCGACGACCCCTTCGCCGCCATGGAACGCGAACTGGGTGCCTGCCCGCTGGGCGAGGTCGCCGATGCCGTGATCGTCGATTTCCACGCCGAGGCGACCAGCGAGAAGCAGGCGGCGGGCTATTTCCTCGACGGGCGTGCCAGCCTCGTCGTCGGCACGCATACCCATTCGCCGACCGCCGATACGCGTATCCTGCCAGGCGGCACCGCCTACCAGTCAGATGCCGGCATGTGCGGCGACTACGATTCGATCCTCGGCATGCAGAAGGATGAGCCGATCCGGCGCTTCCTGCACAAGACGCCGGGTGCAAGGCTCGAGCCCGCAACCGGTGAGGGCACCCTGTCGGGCGTCGCCGTCGAGATCGACGATGCTACGGGCCTCGCCAGGGCCGTCTGGCCGGTCAGGGTCGGGCCACATCTGAGCGAGGCGCTGCCGACGGGATGGCTGAAGTAGGCTGCCACCCGCCCGCTTCTCCTCAGTCCTCATCCCGAGAAGCCATTCCTGCCGGAACGGCTTCTCGGGATGAGGACTTCGGGCGGCTAGGATCTCACGCTCCGCGCCAGCAGTCCCGCGGCCAGCATCGCCAGCTTGCAGGCCGTGCGGACGCCGAGGTCGCCAATATCGTTTTCCGGCACGAGCTCGACGATGTTGAAGCCGATGATCGGCGCGCACTCGGCGACGCCGGTGAGCAGTGCGACGACATCGCCATAGCCGAGGCCACCCGGCGCGAAGCCCGAAACCGCTGGCATAACCGCTGGGTCGAGCCCGTCGAGGTCGAGGCAGACGACGACCGGCCGGCCCTGCGGCACGCATTGGATGGCGTGGCCGAATCCCTTCGCCCGCAGTGTGTGCATGTCGATGAGTTCGGCGCCGGCAATGCGCGCGTCGGCGACGTCGGAGGGGCGGGCGCTGCCCATGCCGCGTGCGCCGACCTGGACCATCTTCTTGACGCCCGGCAGTTCCGAGGTCCGTCGCATCGTGCTCGAGAGGCCCAGGCGCTCGCCCTGGACCTCGTCGCGCCAGTCGATATGCGCATCGATTTGGAGGATGGTGATGTCGGTATGCGCGGCGAAGGCCGCGAGTGCTGGAATCTGCACGCTGTCATCGCCGCCGAGCAACAGCGGCGCCGCGCCCCGCTTGAGCAGGGCGGCGAAGGTCGCCTGTATGCGTGCGCGGTTTCCGGCGAAGTCGCTGGGTTCGAAGGCGATGTCGCCGCAATCCACCAGCGTAGCGCCGGCGGGAAGCAGCGGGCCGCCCAGGTCGAAATCGAAATGACCGCGATTAGCGACATGGCGCTGGCTTGCGGCGCGGATGGCCGCTGGCGCCGGGCCGCAGAGCGGGGCGCCCGACCCATAGGGCGTCGCGCCGGGAATGCCGATCGTAGCGACCGCACCCGCGGGGACGGCATCGACGGAGACGATATCGGCGCCGAGAAAGGATGAGCCGCCGGCTGGCTGGTTGGGTGTTTCGAGACGCATTGGGATACTCGGGCTGGGGACGCCACCCATGATATGCTGCGCCAACGTGGTGTCAGGCAAGTCTACGCGTCATCATCGCGCCATGCCGTCTTGCCTGCGCGCAAAAGCGCCTATAAGGCCGACAATCCGCCGCACGCTCTTGCAAGAGCTATAGGTGCCATCTCGACCGATCTCAGACCAAGAGGCTGAATTCCCATGGCCGGCCATTCCCAGTTCAAGAACATCATGCACCGCAAGGGCAAGCAGGACGCGGTACGCGCCAAGCTGTTCTCGAAGCTCGGACGCGAAATCACCGTCGCCGCCAAGCTGGGCATGCCCGACCCCAACATGAATCCGCGCCTGCGCATGGCTGTGATCGCCGCGCGCGCGGAAAACATGCCCAAGGACAACATCCAGCGCGCCATCAACAAGGCGGCCGGCGGCGAGGGCGACAACTACGACGAGGTTCGCTACGAGGGCTATGGCCCCGGCGGTGCCGCCGTCATCGTCGAGGCGCTGACCGACAACCGCAACCGCACCGCCTCCGCCGTGCGCTCCTACTTCACCAAGTCGGGCGGCGCGATGGGCGAGAGCAACTCGGTGTCGTTCATGTTCAATCGCGTCGGCGAGGTCAGCTATCCGCTGACCGCCGGCGACGCAGACAAGGTCATGGAAGCGGCGATCGAAGCCGGCGCCGACGATGTCATCAGCGACGAGAACGGCCACACCATCCTGTGCGCCTTCGATTCCCTGAACGAGGTCTCCAAGGCGCTGGAAACGGCGCTGGGTGCGCCTGCCTCGGCCAAGCCGGTCTGGCGCCCGACCACGACGGCCCCGCTGGACGAAGAGAAGGCGGCCTCGATGATGCGCCTGATGGAAGCGCTCGACAATGACGACGACGTCCAGAACGTCTTCGCCAATTTCGAGATCGCCGACGACATCATGGCAAAGCTCGGCGCCTGAGGCATCGAGCACACCGTCATTGCGAGCGTAGCGAAGCAATCCAGTCGGACGTAGAGCTCGGCCGCCCCTGGATTGCTTCGCTACGCTCGCAATGACGGCGAGGCCTACCGCCCGATCAGCCCGTCCCAGAACGGCAGGCTGACGAAGGCGCTGAGGAAGATCACGAGATAGGCGATCTTGCGGAATCCCTCCTCCGAGGACACGCGAAAGCCATGTACGCCGGCCCACAGGCCGGCTCCGTAGACTGCGAACAACGGCAACGCCGTCATCGCCGCCTGAAGGGTGAGGATGCCCTTGTACCAGAGCACGGCGCCCGAGATCAGCGTCGAGATCCCGAAAAAGGTCTGGAGGTTGGCGCGGCTCTTGTGACGGTCGTTGCGCTGGGCGCCGAGCCAGAACACGGCGAGCGGCATGCCGCCGATCGAGGCCATGCCGTTGAACAGCCCCGAGAGCACCCCGACGCCGAGCGAAAGAGGGATGCCGGGGCGGCCGTGATAGCGCCAGCCCGAGGCCATCAGCGCGACCGCCGTCAGCACCAGCGCCGCCAGGATCCAGCGCATGGTTTCGCGGTCGAGCCAGATCAGCAGCCAGATGCCGGCGGGCAGGGCGAGCGTCGCGGTCAGCAGCAGCGGCAGCACCTCGCGCCATTCCGCCTGCTTGGCGCTGCGCGCGGCTATGGGCAATGCGAAGGGCAGGTCGATGAACCAGATCAGGCCGAGCGCCGCGACCGGGCCGAGCACGATCGAGGCCAAGGGCATGAACACCATGGCGAAACCGAAGCCGGTGAAGCCGCGTACGAGCCCGCCGAGCAGGGTGGCTGCAAGCAGGATTGCGATGCCCGTCGCTGAAAGGCCGGGAAACATTGAGGCGAGGAGGGCGGGCATCGGATCACGCAAGCGGAGGCAAAGGCTGCGCTCACCATCGTCCGATCGTGCAGGCGATCAAGCGTTTCCTTGTGATGTTATCAATCTGCTCACTGAATCGATGCGAAGGCTGGACGAGCACAAAACGAAAACAAGCATTAGGCTGAGCCCGTCATGGCGCCACTGATTCGCATTCTCGGCATCGACCCGGGCCTTCGGAAGACGGGCTGGGGGATCGTCCTCTCCGAGGGCAGCAAGCTCTCCTTCGTCGGCTGCGGCTGCGTCGAGAGCGACGGCACGCTGCCGCTGTCTGAGCGCCTGCGGCAGCTTCACGACGGCCTCGCCAGGGTGATCACCTCCTATGAACCCGACGAGGTCGCGGTCGAGGAAACATTCGTCAATCGCGATCCGCAATCGGCGCTGAAGCTTGGCCAGGCGCGCGGCATCGCGATGGTGGTCCCCGCAATCGCAGGGCTGAGCGTCGCCGAATATGCCGCCAATCTCGTCAAGAAGACCGTCGTGGGTGTCGGTCACGCCGACAAAAAGCAGGTCCAGATGATGATCCGCGTGCTATTGCCGAAGGCGAACACCACATCGGCCGATGCGGCGGATGCGCTCGCCGTGGCGATCTGCCATGCCCAGCATCGCGGCATGCGCTCGCTCGTGGCGCAGATGCGTGCGAGCGCCTGAGATGAGCCTCACCCGGATGAAACGCAGCGGAATCCGCATATGATCGGCAAGCTGAAAGGCGTCATCGATTCCTATGGCGAGGATCACGTCATCCTCGACGTCCAGGGCGTCGGCTATGTCGTGCAGTGCTCGTCGCGGACACTGCAGCGCCTGCCCAAGCCCGGGGAGGCGGCCGCGCTCTCGATCGAGACGCATGTGCGCGAGGACGCAATCCGTCTCTACGGCTTCATGTCCGACAATGAGCGCGACTGGTTTCGCCTGATGCAGGTGGTGCAGGGCGTCGGCGCCAAGGTCGCGCTCGCCATCCTGTCGACGCTCGAGCCAGCCGCGCTCGCTACCGCGATCGCCACCAATGACAAGGCAGCGGTGGCGCGCGCGCCCGGCGTCGGGCCCAAGCTCGCCCAGCGGCTTTGCGCGGAGCTCAAGGACAAGGCGCCCGCCTTCGGCCATATCGACCCGGGCGTGGCGCAACTCGCCGGCGCGTTGGCGGATCGCAAACTACCTCAGCCTGTGGCCGATGCCGTCTCGGCGCTGAGCAATCTCGGCTATCCGCAGGCGCAGGCCGTTGCCGCGGTCGCTGCCGCGGCGCGAGAGGCGGGCGAGGGCGCCGGTACCGCGCAACTGATCAAGCTGGGCCTGAAGGAGCTCTCCAAATGAGCGCCGGCGCGCCTCCCTTCATCATCCGTCCGGTCGAGGACAAACACGACTTCCTTGCGCTGATGATGGCCAATTGGGGCTCTCATCGCATGATGATCGGCCTGAACACCTATGACTGTGCCGAGATCGACCTGCTTGGGCTCCAAGACGATCAGGGCGCGACGCTCGCGCTCGCAAGCTGGACGACCGATGGCGACACCGCCCTTCTCTGTGCGCTGCTGTCGCTCAATCCCGGCAAGGGCATCGCCGTCGAGCTGCTCGAAGCCGTCAAGGCCGCCGCGCGCGCCAAGGGCGCGGTCAGGCTGCGCGCCATGGTGACCAACGACAATATTCCGGGGCTTACCTTCTATCAAAGGCACGGCTTTCGGTTTTCGGGCCTCTATGTCGAGGCAATCGACGTGTATCGCTCGGTGATCCCCACGATCGTGCGGACCGGCTATATGGACATCCCCGTGCGCGATGCGCTCGAACTGGAGATCGCATTGTGAGCGAGCCGCGCCGCCTTGTGATGCCTGAGCGTCGCGACGACGACAGCGAGACCTCGCTGCGGCCGCTGTCGCTGTCCGACTTTACCGGGCAGGCTGCCGCGCGCGCCAATCTCCAGGTCTTCATCAACGCTGCCAAGACGCGCGGCGATGCGCTGGACCACGTCCTCTTCGTCGGGCCGCCGGGCTTGGGCAAGACGACGCTGGCTCAGATCGTGGCACGCGAGCTCGGCGTGAATTTCCGTTCGACCTCCGGCCCGGTGATCGCCAAGGCCGGCGACCTCGCGGCGCAATTGACCAATCTCGAGGAGCGCGACGTGCTCTTCATCGACGAGATCCACCGCCTCAGCCCGGCGGTCGAGGAAATCCTCTATCCCGCGATGGAGGATTACCAGCTCGACCTGATCATCGGCGAGGGACCCGCTGCCCGCTCGGTCAAGATCGACCTGCCGAAGTTCACGCTGGTGGGCGCGACAACCCGCGCAGGCCTGCTGACGACGCCGCTGCGCGACCGCTTTGGCATCCCGATCCGGCTGCAGTTCTACACCGTGCAGGAGTTGCAGGGCATCGTGGCGCGTGGCGCGCGCGTATTCGGCATCGCGATGTCGGACGATGGCGCCAACGAGATCGCCAAGCGCTCGCGCGGAACGCCGCGCATCGCCGGCCGTCTGCTGCGGCGCGTGCGCGATTTCGCCATCGTCGACGGCGACCCGATCGTCACCCGCAAGGTCGCCGACAAGGCGCTGACCCTGCTCGATGTCGACGCGATCGGCCTCGACCAGATGGACCGGCGCTATCTGACGATGGTGGCCGTCAATTTCGGTGGCGGGCCTGTCGGGATCGAGACGATCGCCGCCTCGCTCTCGGAGCCGCGCGATGCGATCGAGGAGATCATCGAGCCCTTCCTCCTGCAACAGGGCTTCATCCAGCGCACGCCGCGCGGCCGCCTGCTGACGCCGCATGCGTTCCGGCATCTGGGTATGCCAGAGCCGAGCCGGGAGACCGGCCAGTTCGGTCTGTTTGGAGACGCGGAGGAGGATTGATGCGTCGTTTGCTGAGGCGGGTCGGTGCTGTCGTCGTTTTCGGGCTTTCGCTGAGCGCGGCTGTCGCGGCCGGCGCCGGTCCCGAGGCGCCGGTGCGAGAGGCCTATGCCATCGTCGTGAAGCAGTTGGGGCCCAACGGCGACGGGGTGGAGCCGCCCTGGCGCCCGCCCCACCGCGACAGGCTGATCAGCCGCGGCCTCGCGGACATGTTCGCCCGCGACGATCTCTACCAGGAAGAGGCGCAGGAGATCGGCCATCTCGGCTACGACCCGTTCATCGGCGGGCAGGACGGCGAGGTCAAAGGCCTGCGCGTCGCGGTGACGCGCAAGCCCGAAGGCGGCAAGGCCGAGGTCACGGCCAGCTTTACCAGCTTCAAGCAGCCGACGAGCGTGCGCTTCAGCCTGATCGAGGAAGATGGCGACTGGCGGATCGACGATATCGTGAACCGCCATGACGGCAGGGATCTCGGCGTCCGCCAATCGCTTTCGCAGCCTTATTCGTGCGGATCTTTCATGAAGAAGCCCTGCACACCCTGACCGGGGTCGTCACTGGCGAGCGATCTTGGCGCGCATCATTGCAGGCCGCGCGCCGGCATCGTTCAAGGCACCGGATTTTGCCGCTTTCGGATTTTCGATGGGCTGCATGCCCTTGCCTGGCGTGCGGTCTTTTGGCTGGCTGCGCGAGCGTTCGCGCTGCTTGAGCGCGAGCGCCTTCCTGGCGAGGCTGCGCTGGCTCGGGGCCTTGGCCTTCTCGGCCCGGCGCGTGCGCTCGGCACCGAGGCGCTTTAGCGCGGCGGTCAGGGCATCGGCCTTCGCCTTGGTCCCGGTGTTGTCGCTGGCAGCCTTTGCGCCCTTCGGCTCGGCCTTGCCGCGCATCTCGCGCTTCTGCCGCCTCGCGCCGTCGCGGGCCTTGTCACGACGTTCGCGCAACTTGGCGGCGAGGTCGGTCAGCTCCGCGTCGGAACGCTCGCCGATCATCGTCCGCCCGGTCGCGGCGACGAGGTCGCGTTCGGTCTTGTCCAGCAGCCTCGCGGTCGCCTTGTTTGATTGGGCCATATCCGGACCTCCCTTGCTGAAATCACGAAATGGAGAAACGCCGGGGCCGCCCGGCGGTTCCGACCATTCCGATGGAGCGGGCATTGGCTTATGCATGCCCGATCGCCCTGAATCCGTTTCGGAACACCATGAGCCAGACCCACCGCCTCTCCGTTCGCGTCTACTACGAGGACACCGACTTCTCGGGCGTCGTCTATCACGCCTCTTATCTGCGCTTCATGGAGCGTGGCCGCACCGAACTGATCCGCTCGCTCGGCATCGAGCAGCGCGAGCTCTTCGATGGCGAGACTGCGCTCGGATTTGCCGTCCGGAGGATGACAATCGATTTCCTGCGGCCCGCCGTGATGGACGACCTGCTGACCGTCGAGACGCGATCCGTGGCGGCGCGCGGGGCGACGATGGATGTGGAGCAGCGCGTGCTGCGCGGCGGTGACGTGCTGATCACGGCACAGGTCCTCGTCGCCTGCGTCGGTGGCGGCAGGGCACGGCGCATTCCCGATGGCCTGCGCCGGCGACTGATGCTGGAAGACTGAGCGGTCGACGGCCGCCCAGTGCCATGTTAGCGCTCGATACATGAGCTGGAAGCGCAACAACCCCGATCCGCCCCGCGGCTATCATCACGGCAACCTCAAGGAGGAGCTGGTGCGTGCCGCGCTCGGCCTGATCGGCGAGAAGGGTCCCAACGGCTTCACCTTCGCCGAAGCGGCGCGGGTCGCCGGGGTCAGCCCGGCTGCGCCTTACCGGCACTACCGCGACAAGGATGCCCTGCTCGCCGATGTCGCTGCGCGCGGTTTCGAGGTTTTCGAAGCCGCCCTGGCGCGCGCCTGGGACCAGGGAAAACCCGATCCCGAGACGGCTTTCCACCGCATTGGCCGGGCCTATCTAGCCTTTGCCCATGACGAGCCCGCCTATTATTCCGCGATGTTCGAGGCGGGGGTGCCGCTCGATGCCAGTCCGGAACTACGGAGCGCCGCCGATCGGGCCTTCCAGGGGCTCCGCCAGGCATCGGAGGCGCTGATCGCTTTGCTCCCGGCCGGCAATCGTCCACCTGCACTGATGATGGCGCTGCATGTCTGGTCGATGTCGCATGGCGTTGCGGCGCTGTTCGGGCGCGCGGATGGCGGCCGGCGGCCGCTGCCGATGACGGCGGCCGAACTGCTCGAGGCTGGCATGCTCATCTATCTGCAGGGGCTGGGCCTGGGACCCGCCAAAGGCGCCTGAAACGCGCTTTTTTCGCTACGATCTTGACAAGCCGCGCCGTTGCATCCAATTATGTAAATGTGATTTACATTCACGCTTGATCAGAGAGGGTCGAGATGCCGATTGTTGCGAAGCTGGACGAGTTTGGACGAGGAGCCTGGATCGCCTTCACGGTTCTCGGCTTCATCGTGTGGTGGCCCTTGGGTCTGGCGACCCTGGCCTTTACGTTAGGGAGTGGACGCATGGGTTGCGGGCATGCCGGACGATACGAATATAGGATGAGCCGTCTGCAGGATAAGATGGAGCGTCTGCGCCAGCGCATGGGCGGCGAGGGCGGAGGCTTCGGCGGCGGTTGGAATCGCGGTCCTGCGAGCGGAAACCGCGCCTTCGACGAGTATCGTCATGAGACGCTGCGCCGTCTCGAGGACGAACAGCGCGAGTTCCAGGACTTCCTTGGGCGCCTGCGCATGGCCCGCGACAAGGCCGAGTTCGACCAGTTCATGGCAGAGCGCCGCGCCGGCGATGTGACGCCTCCGCCAGCCCACTAACCGCACGCTCTCATGCGCTGACGTAGAGTAGCTAAGCCCGCCCCGGAAAACCGGGGCGGGCTTTTTTTGCTTTTCTGGCCCTGCGCGCTCTCGACGCAGCGGGTTCAGCTGTGGCGTATACCGGGCATTAACCTTGCCGGAGGCTTAACTCGGTGCGGAGCAGCGTTCCGTAGGAAACCCTGTTTGCGCCCATCTTTCGCCGGATTCACAAGCGATTGACGGAGGCAGGCAGTTCCCCGGATCGCGGATCGGGCGGCGGCGCGGGTCTTCCGCGACGCGTGCGGCAAGGCTGTGCCGGGTCGCCAGGCAGAAGGAATGACATAGATGAACCCCGCCGATGTCGTGCAAGCGGCGCCGCCGATCGATATGTCGTTCTGGACACTGTTCTGGCACGCCCATATCGTCGTCAAGCTCGTCATGATGGGCCTGATCGGTGCATCGATCTGGTGCTGGTCGATCATCATCGACAAGACCATCCTGTATCGCCGCACCCGCAAGGACATGGATGCCTTCGAGGAAGGTTTCTGGTCCGGGCGCTCGCTCGAAGACCTCTATCGCGATCTCTCGAACAAGCCGGCCAACGACATGGCTGCGGTCTTCGTCGCTGCGATGCGGGAGTGGAAGCGCTCCTTCGAGAATGGCGGGCGCTCGGTCGCCAGCCTGTCCCAGCGCATCGACAAGGTGCTCGACGTCACCATTCAGCGCGAGACCGAACGGCTCGAGTCGAAGCTGTTGGTGCTTTCGACGATCGCGTCGGCTGCGCCCTTCATCGGCCTGTTCGGCACGGTCTGGGGCATCATGCATTCGTTCACCGCGATCGCGGTCTCCAAGAATTCGTCGCTCGCCGTCGTCGCGCCGGGCATCGCCGAGGCGCTGTTTGCCACCGCGATCGGCCTCTTCGCCGCCATTCCCGCGCTGATGGCCTACAACAAGCTGCAAGCCGAGGTCGCCAAGGCCCAGAACCGCCTCGAGGCCTTTGCCGACGAGTTCTCCGCGATCCTGTCGCGGCAGATCGACGAACGGCTGGCGGCCTGAGGGGTTAGCGAAATGGGCATGTCAGCAGCATCCAGGGCCAAGTCCGGCGGACGACGCGGCAAGCGCGGTCGTCGTCACGGCGCCATCGCCGAGATCAACATGACGCCATTCATCGACGTCATGCTGGTGTTGCTGATCATCTTCATGGTCGCGGCGCCGCTGATCGCGACTGGCGTGCCGCTGGACCTGCCGCAGACCGGCGCCAAGCCGATCAATGTCGACCAGAAGCCGATCACCATCGCCATCGACGGCAAGGGCCAGATCTTCCTGCAGGACCAGCCGACGCTGGAGCCTGACCTGGTGATGAAGCTGCAGGGTCTTGCCAAGGACGGCTACGATCAGCGCGTCTATGTCCGCGGCGATCGCATGGTCGATTACGGCCGCGTCGCCTCGGTGATGTCGACCATCACGTCGGCCGGTTTCAAGCGCGTCGCGCTGGTCACCGAACCGGCGCGCTGAGAACTGGCATAAGTGAGGGCTCAACGGCTGTGAAGCTATCGACCTCCGAACCGGGCATGGTGATGTCGGCGCTGGGCCACGCGACGTTTCTCGTCGCGGGGTTGCTGGCGTTCTCGGCGCCTGCGCCCTTGCCGGAGAATGAGGAGGCGATCGCCGTCGAGGTCGTCGACCCCAGCACGCTGAACCAGGTCACACGCGGCGAGCGCAAGGCCGAGAAGGTCCAGGCCCAGCCGACCCCGCGCGCCGAGCGCCAGTCCGAGATCGTCGAGCGTAAGGAAGCGGGCGAGGCCAAGCAGGACACGCCGGCGCCGCCGACGCGCCCGGCCGACCTCAAGACCGCCGATGAGAATGCCACGGCTCCGCCTCCGCCAACGCGCGCCGCCGCGCTGCCCAAGGCTGAGCCGCTGCCCAAGCCGCCGGAGCCCGTGAAGCCGCAGCCGCCGCAGAAGAGCGAGGCGCAGGCCAAGGCCGAAGCCCAGGAGAAGCGCGAGGAGCTCGCGCGCCTGGCCGAGGAGGCCGAGCTCGCATCCCAGGCCAAGAAGGCGGAGGAAGAGGCCAAGGCTGCCGCCAAGGCAAAGACGGAGGCCGAAACCAAGGCGAAGGCCGATGCGCTCGCCAAGGCCGAAGCCGAGAAGGTGCGCGCGCAGGCCGCTGCCGCAAAGGCGAAGGCCGATGCGGTTGCGAAGGCTGAAGCCGAGGAGGAGGCCAAGGAAAAGGCCGAGGCCCAGGCAAAGGCGAAGGCCGAAGCTGAGGCGAAAGCCAAGATCGCTGCTGCCGCCAAGGCCAAGCAGGAGGCTGAGGCCAAGGCCAAGCGCGAGGCCGAGATCGCCAAGAATTTCAATGCCAACGATATCGACAAGCTGCTTCAGTCCAAGCAGCCGGCGCAATCGTCGGGTTCGTCGGCGCCGCAGGTTAATCGCACGGCCTCGCTGGGCACCGAGCGCGGCTCCGCGCAGAAGCTGAGCCCTTCGCTGCGGGCGCAACTGGTCGGGATCATCCAGGACCAGCTCCTGAAGTGCTGGAACGTGCCGATCGCGCTGGCCAACGCCAAGGGTCAGGTCGTGCCGTCGGTGCGCATGAAACTCAATACCGACGGGTCGCTGGCGGGCACGCCCGGCGTGATCAACTCCTCGTCGGATCCGCTGTTTCGCGTAGCGGCCGATTCGGCCCTGACCGCAACCCGCCGCTGCGCGCCTTTGCGCATTCCGGCTCAATTCGCCTCCTACTACGACGACTGGCGAGACGTCGTCGTCAACTTCGACGCAAGGGACGTGCTGTGACCCGCTTTCCCACAAAATTCCTGCCGGCCGGACTTCAGTCGGCGCAGTCCGATGTGACCGATGTCGCTGGAACCGGCCTGACCCGCCGCCGCGCGCTGGCGCTGGCCGGCGCCTCGCTGCTGGTGCCTGCGGCTGCGCGTGCCGAACTCGTGATCGACCTGCGCGGCGGCTCCTTCCAGCCATTGCCGATCGCGATCGCGGATTTCGCGGGCGAGGGCGGTGTCCTGGTCTCCGGCGTGATCACCAACAATCTCAAGCGCTGCGGCTATTTCACGCCGATCGACAAGGGCCGGCACCCCGAGAAGAACCCGCCCTTCGATGCGGCGCCGCAGTTTGAGCTCTGGAAGGCCGCTGGCGTGCAGGCCCTCGTGACCGGTCGCGTCTCGCGTGATTCCGGCCGCATCCGCGCGGAGTTCCGGCTCTGGGACGTCTCGACGGGCACGCAGACGGACGGGCAGCAATATTTCACCGACCCCAACAATGCCCGGCGCGTCGGCCACATCATTTCGGACGCGATCTTCACCAAGATCACCGGCGTGGGCGGCTTCTTCGACACGCGCGTCGTGTTCGTCGACGAGTCCGGCACCAAGGAGAACCGCCGCAAGCGGCTCGCGATCATGGACCAGGACGGTGCCAATGTGCGCTACCTGACGAATGGCGATGTCTCGGTGGTGACCCCGCGCTACTCGCCGGTCTCCCAAGAAGTGACCTACATGTCGCAGCGCCTGGGCGAGCAGCCGCGCGTGCATGTCCTGAACATCGAAACCGGGCAGCGCCAGGTCGTCGGCAATTTCCCCGACATGACCTCGAGCCCACGCTTCTCCCCCAATGGCGCGCGTATCGCGCTCAGTCTGCAGCAGGGCGGCAACGCCAACCTGTACGCGATGGACATCGGCTCTCGCACCACGACGCGGCTGACCTCGACGGGCGCGATCGACACTTCGCCGTCCTATTCGCCCGACGGCGCGCAGATCGTGTTCGAGAGCGATCGCGGCGGTTCGCAGCAACTCTACTTGATGGGATCGGGCGGTGGCGAGGGGAAGCGCCTATCCTTCGGGCAGGGCTCCTATTCGCAACCTTCATGGTCGCCGCGCGGCGACCTGATCGCCTTCACGCGTCGCGGCAGCGGTGGCTTCGCCATCGGCGTCATGCGCCCGGACGGCACGGGCGAACGCCTGCTGACGGAAGGTTTCCACAACGAGGCGCCGAATTGGGCTCCGAACGGCCAGTACATCATGTTCTTCCGCGATCCCGGCGGCCAGTCGGGTGGCAAGCTCTACATGGTCGACATCACTGGCCGCGTCGAAGTGCCGGTGCCGACCCCCGCGTTCGCTTCGGACCCGACCTGGTCGCCGCTGCTGACCGCGGCGCGCTGAGCGACGCCGGGCGGCTCCTGATCTCGGGGCGGTGCGGATTTGCCACATCGCGCGAGAACCGACATTTCATCCGAATTGGTTAACCATACGCCGCAATGCCGCCACTTCGCCTTGATCTGGCAAGGTCTCGTTTAGGTTGACGCTTCATTGATGACGCAAGTGCAAGGCTCTTGAGCTTGCGTCGACATCTTCATTCGTCCCGGAGTTTCCCATGCTCGCCACTTTCTTCGCCAGCGGACGTGCCGTTCGCTTCGCCGCTGCCATCGCCGCAACGCTGGCTCTTGGCGCCTGCGCCAAGGACCAGAACGCCGATGCCAATGGCAGCGGCTTCGGAGCAGGCGGCGCCGCTACGCCCGGCAGCACCCAGGACTTCGTCGTCAATGTCGGCGACCGCGTCTTCTTCGAGACCGACTCCACCGACCTGACCTCGACCGCCGTCTCGACCCTGGACAAGCAGTCGGCCTGGCTGCAGCGCTATCCGCGCTACACCTTCGTCGTCGAAGGCCATGCCGACGAGCGCGGCACCCGCGAATACAACTTCTCGCTCTCGGCGCGCCGCGCCCAGACGGTGCGCGACTATCTCTCCTCGCGCGGCATCCAGGGCAACCGCATGCGCATCGTCTCCTACGGCAAGGAGCGCCCGGTCGCCGTCTGCAACGACATCTCGTGCTGGTCGCAGAACCGGCGCTCGGTGACTGTGCTGGACGGCGCTGGCGGCGTTTGAGCGAGCCAGCCGTCTGAACACTCCAAAGCCGGCGCTTTCCCACTCGGAAAGCGCCGGCTTTCCATATTTTAGCCGTGGTCGCCGCATGTTATAGGCCAGCTTCGCTGGCAGACTGGTTATTGTGATGATCTTCCGCACCGCCATTTCCCGCAACCTCGGCGCCATGTGCCTGGCGCTCCTGGCGACCGGCTGGTTTGCCTCCGGGGCTTCGGCGCAGGACGTCTCGGACCTCACGATCCGCACCGGCCGTCTCGAGAACCAGATGCGCCAGCTTTCGGGGCAGATCGAACAGCTGCAATTCGAGAACAAGCGGCTGAGCGAGCAGTTGCGCAAGTTCCAGGAAGACGTCGACTTCCGCCTCAGCGAGCGTGGCGGAGCGCGTGCGGGTGGCGCTGCGCCGTCTGCCGCGCCGGCCGCACCTCCGGCACAGCGCCAGCGCCGCAGCGACGCCTTCGACCCGACGCAGCAGCAGGGCGCCGCCGGTGCTCCGCGCTCCCTGAACGGTGGGATCGGCGACATCATCGAGGATGACGTCGCAGGCGGCCCCGGCCAGGGGCCCCTCGATCTTCAGGGTGTCGGCCGTGTCGTGCCGCAGGGCGGGCTGCCGCAGGGCGCGCCGCGCGGCCAGAGCGTGGCGGCAACCGGTGGAGCCACTTCCGCCAAGGAGACCTACGACCTCGCCTATGCTTCCGTGCTGCGCAAGGAATACGAGCAGGCCGAGATGGGCTTCCGGCAGTTCCTGCAGAGCTTTCCGCGCGACCGGCTTGCGGCCGATGCGACCTATTGGCTCGGCGAGAGCTATCTCCAGCGCCAGCGCTATCGCGAGGCGGCCGAGCAGTTCCTGAAGATCTCGCGTGAAAATCCGCGTTCGGCGAAGGCGCCCGACAGCCTGCTCCGGCTGGGCATGGCGCTTAACGGGCTCGGCGCCAAGGACCAGGCCTGCGCCACCTACGCCAAGGTGAATGTCGACTATCCCGCGGCCTCCAACGCCGTGCGCCAGGGCGTCCAGCGCGAGCGCCGGCGTTCCGGCTGCGCGTGAGCGGGCCGGCCACGATCGTCGTTGCACCCGCCCCGGTCACCGCCGCCGAGGCAGAGACGCTCTTTGCCGGGCTCGTTCATGAACAGGCCCTGCTGGTCGCGGTTTCCGGCGGGCCTGACTCCGTCGCTCTTCTTGCCCTGCTGTGCGAATGGGCCGGATACTCTGGCCGCCCGCGCATCGCCGCCGCCACAGTCGACCACGGCCTGCGCGAGGCGTCCGCCGGAGAGGCGAGGGCGGTCACGGAACTCTGTGGCAGGCTAGGCGTGCCACACGCGATACTGACCTGGCAGGGCGACAAGCCCGAAACGGCCCTGCAGGCGCGCGCGCGCTCGGCGCGCTACGAACTTCTGGCGATTGAGGCGAAGCGGCTGGGTGGCGCGGTGATCGTTACCGCCCACACGCTCGATGACCAGGCCGAGACGCTGATGATGCGGATGGCGCACGGCTCGGGGCCTTCGGGGCTTGCAGGCATGCGGGCGCGGGTCATGCGCGACGGGTTCGTCATTGCCCGGCCGCTGCTCTCCGTCGGGAAGGACAGGCTGGTCGCGACCGTCGAGTCGCGCGGACTTGCCTTCGCGCAGGACCCCAGCAACGCCAACCGGAGCTTCGAGCGCGTGCGCTGGCGGATGCTGATGCCGACGCTGGCGGAAGCCGGGCTCGATGCCGGGCGTCTCGGGCAACTGGCGAGCCGGATCGCACGCATGGACGACGCGCTGGCGCAGCGCGCCCAGCGCCTCTGGCCGGAACTGGCTCACGAAGATGCGGCGTCCGACACCGTCGCGCTGCGATTCCAGGCCTTGCTCGACGAACCCGAAGAGATAGCCTTGCGGGTCGTCGCACGGGCGCTCGACCGGGTCGCCGGTGACAGGCTGGGGCGGCTTGAGCGGCTGGAAGCCTGCCTTGCTGCGCTGCGGGAAGCGGTGCGTGCAGGGGACGCAATGACGCGGACGCTGTCGGGCTGCGTGCTGGCGCTGCGGCGCGACGGAGTACTCGAGGTGCGGCGCGAGCCGGTGCGGAAGCGCGGCATTCACCCTTCGCCATCATAAGGTCGTGGCATTTGCCCCGTTTCCCTTGGCAAGGGGGCATGCGCCACCTAGATTAGCTTGGCAAACCCCCGGCCTCTCCGGCGCTTCCCGGTGGCCTGATCGGACAGATGATGAATCCGAATTTCCGAAATTTCGCCCTCTGGGTGGTGATCTTCCTCCTGGTGCTGGCGCTCGTGACGCTGTTCCAGAGCCCGAGCCAGCGTGCCAGCACGAACGAGATCCCCTACAGCCAGCTCATCAATGAGTCGGAGGCCGGCCGCATCGCCAATGTGGTGGTCGCAGGCCAGGAGATCTCCGGCAGCTTCTCCGATGGCCGGACCTTCGTGACCTATGCTCCCTATGGCGACCCGGCCCTGCTCAAGACGCTGGCCCAGAAGGGCGTTCAGGTCTCGGCCCGTGCACCGTCAGAGGGCACGCCCTGGTTCGTCGCGCTGCTCGTGAACTCGCTGCCCTTCGTCATCTTCATCGGCCTGTGGATCTTCATGTCCCGCCAGATGCAGAACGGTGCGGGCCGCGCCATGGGGTTCGGCAAGTCCAAGGCCAAACTCCTCACCGAAGCGCATGGCCGCGTCACCTTCGAAGATGTCGCTGGTATCGACGAGGCCAAGGAAGACCTCCAGGAGATCGTCGAGTTCCTGCGAGACCCCCAGAAGTTCCAGCGTCTCGGCGGACGTATTCCGCGCGGTGTGCTGCTGGTCGGCCCTCCCGGCACCGGCAAGACCCTGACGGCACGCGCTGTCGCGGGTGAAGCCAATGTGCCGTTCTTCACCATCTCGGGTTCGGATTTCGTCGAGATGTTCGTCGGCGTCGGCGCCAGCCGTGTCCGCGACATGTTCGAACAGGCCAAGAAGAACGCGCCCTGCATCATCTTCATCGACGAAATCGACGCTGTCGGCCGTCATCGCGGCGCCGGTCTCGGCGGCGGCAATGACGAGCGCGAGCAGACGCTGAACCAGCTTCTGGTCGAGATGGACGGCTTCGAGGCGAATGAAGGCGTGATCATCATCGCCGCCACCAACCGTCCCGACGTGCTCGATCCCGCGCTGCTGCGTCCGGGCCGCTTCGATCGCCAGATCGTGGTGCCGAACCCCGACGTTGCCGGCCGCGAGAAGATCCTGAAGGTCCATGTCCGCAAGGTGCCGCTGGCGCCCGACGTCGACCTCAAGATCCTGGCACGTGGTACCCCGGGCTTCTCGGGCGCGGATCTGATGAACCTCGTCAACGAGGCGGCCCTGCTCGCGGCGCGTCGCGCCAAGCGCATGGTCACCCATGCCGAGTTCGAGGACGCCAAGGACAAGGTCATGATGGGCGCAGAGCGCAAATCCATGGCGATGTCGGAGGAAGAGAAGAAGCTGACCGCCTATCACGAGGCCGGCCACGCCATCGTCGGTCTCTATGTCCCGGCCGGCATCCCGGTACACAAGGCAACGATCATCCCGCGCGGACGTGCGCTGGGCATGGTCAAGTTCCTGCCGGAAGGCGATCGCTACTCGATGAAGTACAAGGAATTCACCTCGCAGCTCGCAGTCGCCATGGGTGGTCGCGTCGCGGAGGAGATGACCTTCGGCATGGAGAACGTCACCTCGGGCGCGACCGGCGACATCCAGCAGGCGACAAAGATGGCCAAGGCCATGGTCACGCAGATGGGCTACTCGAAGGAACTCGGCATGGTCGCCTATGGCGACAACCAGGAGGAAGTGTTCCTGGGCATGTCGATGGGCCGTACCCAGAGCCTGTCGGAAGCGACCGCCCAGAAGATCGACTCCGAGGTGCGCAAGCTCGTGCATCAGGGCTATCTCGACGCGACCGCAATCCTGACCGAACATCACGAGCAGTTCGTCGCGGTAGCCGAGGCGCTGCTCGAGTTCGAGACGCTGACCGGCGACGAGATCCGCGACCTGATCGCCGGCAAGCGCCCGACGCGCGAGGCCGACGACACCCCGCATGCGCCACGCGGCTCGGCCGTTCCGAGCGCCGGCAAGGGTCGCAAGCGCGGCGAGCCTGATGCGCCGCTGGAGCCGCAGCCGCAGGTTTGACCGCAGGCGGATTGGATAACTGGACGAGGCGGCCTGCGGGCCGCCTCTTTCGTTTTGCGCTGCGGCCCCCAGCGCCCCGGAGCAGCCAGCCGATAGGATTCGTCACAAATCGTGAGAAGGCAGAAACCAATTGCGGCTATAGAACAGGGCCAGATCGCGCGCCTCGCGCCGCCCGGACGGATTTGAAATGACACGCAAATACTTTGGAACCGATGGCATCCGTGGTCGCGCCAATGGCGTGATCACGCCTGATCTCGCGCTCAAGGTCGGCCAGGCCGCCGGCATCGCCTTCCGGCGGGGCGAGTACCGGCACCGCGTCGTCATCGGCAAGGATACCCGCCTGTCGGGCTATATGATCGAATACGCCATGGTCGCCGGCTTCACCTCAGTGGGCATGGACGTGATGCTGCTCGGCCCGATGCCGACGCCGGCGGTGGCGATGCTGACACGGTCGATGCGCGCCGATCTTGGCGTCATGATCTCGGCCTCGCACAACGCCTATGAGGACAACGGAATCAAGCTGTTCGGTCCCGACGGCTACAAGCTCAACGACGAGGTCGAGGCCGAGATCGCGGCGCTGATCGACTCCGACATGGCGCCCCGGCTGTCGGCCTCGCCGAAGCTCGGGCGGGCCAAGCGCATCGACAGCGTACACGCGCGCTATATCGAATCCGCCAAGCACACCCTGCCGCGCAACATGAGCCTGGAAGGCCTGCGCATCGTCGTCGATTGCGCCAATGGCGCGGCCTACAAGGTCGCCCCCGAGGCGCTCTGGGAGCTTGGCGCTGAGGTCATCGCGATCGGCGTCGAACCCGACGGCTTCAACATCAACAAGGATGTCGGCTCGACCTCGCCCGACGCGCTGATCGCCAAGGTGCGCGAATTGCGCGCCGATATCGGGATCGCGCTCGACGGCGATGCCGACCGGGTGCTGATCGTCGACGAGCAGGGGCAGGCCGTTGATGGCGACCAGCTCATGGCGGTGATCGCACGGTCCTGGCTGGAGGACGGCCGCCTGTCGGCGCCAGGCATCGTCGCGACGGTGATGTCCAATCTCGGTCTCGAGCGCTACCTGGCCGGGCTCGGCCTTTCGCTGGCACGCACTGCGGTGGGCGATCGCTATGTGCTCGAACACATGCGCGCCAACGGCTTCAATCTCGGCGGTGAGCAGTCCGGCCACATCATCCTGTCCGACTACGCCACGACCGGCGACGGGCTTGTCGCGGCGCTGCAACTGCTCGCTGTGGTCAAGCGCATGGACAAGCCGGTCTCGGAGATCTGCCACTGCTTCGAACCGGTGCCGCAGATCCTCAAGAACGTGCGCTACAAGCAGGGGCAGCCGCTCAAGGAGCAGCCCGTGGTCAACGCCATCGAGGCGGCGCGCCAGTTGCTGGGTTCAAGCGGGCGCCTGGTGATCCGTCCGTCGGGCACAGAGCCGCTGATCCGCGTGATGGCCGAGGGCGATGACCGCGACCTCGTCATGCGCGCGGTCGACGATGTCGTCGATGCCGTGACCAAGGCTGCCGCCTAAGCGCGGGCAGCCCCCGCCGACATCATTGCGACGTCGGTTTCGCGCGTCGCCCCGCATCTTTCCAGCTCTCCAACGAGCCGATACGGCGCCTTCCGCGCTGTGCGAGGGCGCTTGCCTCGCGGTTTCCGCGTTAACTATTCGGCAAGTATAAAGGAGAAGTTCAGGCTTTCTTGAGGTTAAAGGTTAGGGTTAAGCCTCGTTTAAGAAATATCTGGCATCGTCCTTCCCATCGGTAACTCGCGCGAGCTGCGTTCCTTGGCGTCGCGCAAACACGAAGGATACTGCCATGGGCAGCCTGAAGACTCTTGCGCTGGCGGGCGCGATGGCTGTCGGCGCCTCCGCGCTAGCCAATGCCGCCGATCTCGGCTATCCGCCCCCGCCGCCGCCGGAACCGCTGGGCCTCAAGGGTTCGATCAGCAGCGGCATCTACCTGCGCGGCGATTTCGGCGTCGGCCAGCTGAAGATCCAGAAATACGAGCAGCGCGACGTCATCAATGCCGGCGGCAGCTTCTTCGGGGACAGCGAGAGCCACTCGGTCTTCGCAGGCGCGGGTGTCGGCTATCGCTTCAACAACTGGTTCCGTATCGACGGCACCTTTGAGTATCGCGGTGGCGCGACCGTCGGCGTCAACGACTACCTGACCTACAGCAACGGCTTCACCAACGTTCAGCAGACGAATACCTACAAGGGCAATGTCACCTCAATGGTGGCGCTCTTCAACGGCTACGTCGATCTGGGCACCTGGAACTGCCTGACGCCCTATATCGGCGCCGGTATCGGCTACGCCAACAACCGCATCGGCGGCATGACCGACCAGGGCATCGTCTATGCCGGCGGTCCGTCCTCGGCAACGCTGGGCACGGCTGGCAGCGGCAGCAAGTCGGGTGTCGCCTGGGCGCTCATGGCCGGTCTCGGCTACGAGGTGAACAAGAACCTCACCCTCGAAGTCGGGTATCGCTACCTGAACCTCGGCGATGCGCAGTCCGGCCATATCCAGAATGCCTTCCTGCCGGAGAGCTACACCCCGCTGAAGGCCAAGAACCTCGAGAGCCACGACATCAAGATCGGCATGCGCTGGAATTTCGGCGAGCCCGATTGCTGCGGCCCGACCGAGCGTCCGGTCGCCTTCGCACCGGCTCCCACGATCCGCAAATACTGATATCGCGAGAGATCGCGTCCATCGACGACGGCGCGGACCCAGGTCCGCGCCGTTTCGCTTTTCGACTCAGCGCAGCAGCGAACGGCCGGTCATCTCGGCAGGCTGCGGCAACCCCATCAGGGCCAGAAGCGTCGGCGCGATGTCGCCGAGCCGGCCATCGGCTAACGCAGAGGCGTCGCCGCCGATCAGCATGATCGGGACGGGATTCGTGGTGTGGGCCGTATGGGGCTCGCCGGTGACCGGGTCGACCATCAGTTCGCAATTGCCATGGTCGGCGGTGACGAGCACCGCCCCGCCCGCCGCGATGACCGCTTCGGCAATTTGCCCGAGCCCGGCATCGACTGTCTCGACCGCCTTGATCGCCGCCGCCAGCACGCCGGTATGGCCGACCATGTCGGGGTTGGCGAAGTTGAGCACGACAAGGTCGTAGCGGCCCGATCCGATGGCCTCCACGGCACGCTGGGTCAGTTCGGGTGCCGACATCTCCGGCTGGAGATCATAGGTCGCGACCTTGGGGGAGGGCACCATGACGCGGTCCTCGCCGGGATAGGGCGTCTCCTCGCCGCCGTTGAAGAAGTAGGTGACGTGGGGGTATTTCTCCGTCTCCGCCATCCGGACCTGCGCCAGGCCTGCCTTGGACACGGTTTCGCCGAGGCCGTTGGCGAGTGTCTGAGGCTGGAACAGTGCAGGCATCAGCGGGCTGAGCTCGGCGCTGTAGGCCGTCATGCTCACGGCCTTGGCGAGCAGCGGACGGCGCGGCCGCTCGAAACCGCTGAAGCCCGGCTGCAGCATCGGAGCCAGGATCTCGCGGATGCGGTCGGAACGGAAGTTGAAGCTGAGCAGCCCATCGCCATCGCGGATGCCGGCATAGCCGGAGATCACGGCCGGGAGGATGAACTCGTCGGTTGTTCCGCTGGCATAGGCATCGGCAATGGCGGCTTGTGCATCGGCAAAGGGGCGCCCTTCGCCGAGCACGATGGCGCGCCAGGCCTGCTCGACACGTTCCCAGCGGTTGTCGCGGTCCATCGCGTAATAGCGGCCCGACAGCGTCGCGATGCGCGCGCCTTGCGGCAGGGCTGCGCTGAAGGCGGCCACATACGCCGCTGCCGATTGCGGGGGCGTGTCTCGGCCGTCGGTGAAGACATGCACGCTGACGGAAATTCCGTGGCGGACCAGGATCTGCGCCAGCGCGACCGCGTGCTCCTGATGCGCATGGACGCCGCCGGGCGAGACCAGGCCGAGCAGATGGCAGGTGCCGCCGCTCGCCTTCAGTGCGGCGAGCAGGCCCGACTGTTCCAGCGCCGCCTCGATCGATCCGTCTGCGATCGCCTGGTTGATGCGCGGCAGGTCCTGCATCACCACGCGGCCGGCGCCGAGATTGAGGTGCCCTACCTCGGAGTTACCCATCTGCCCGCCGGGCAGGCCGACATCGAGGCCCGAAGTCGTCAGGAATGCGTGCGGCGAGGTTGCCCAGAAACGATCGAAATTCGGAGTGTCGGCCAGCAGGACGGCATTGTCCCGGGCCTCCTCGCGCCAGCCCCAGCCGTCGAGGATCATCAGCATCACGGGGCGTTTTGGCATATCGCAAATCCTTCAGGCCTATCGACGGGCGCAAGGCGGATAGCACAGCCGCCTGCTGTGGGCGAGAACGCGGGTGGACACTTGGCCGGCCGTCGTCCAGCGCTATAAGTGGCTGTGGCGGCCGGTTTCAGGGAGTTCATCGATGATCAGATTCTACTACCATCCGTCGCCCAATCCCGACAAAGTCGCGCTCTTCCTGGAAGAGGCCGGGCTGCCCTACGAGATCGTGCCCGTCGACACCCGAAAGGGCGACCAGTTCAAGCCGGAATTCCTCGCGATCAATCCCAATGCCAAGACGCCGGCACTGACGGATGGCGACGCGACCATCTTCGACAGCAGCGCCATCCTGCTCTACCTCGCGGAGAAGACCGGCCAGTTCCTGCCGGACGACAGGCCGGAGGCGCGGGCGCAGATGCTGTCCTGGCTGATGTTCATTGCAACCGGTATCGGCCCCTATTGCGGGCAGGCCGTTCACTTCACCCGGGCGGCGCCGGAGAAGATTCCCTATGCCATCAACCGCTATTCCCGCGAGGCCGAGCGGCATTGGGGCATCGTCGAGGAGCGGCTGGCCAAGCACCGCTACATGCTGGGCGACAGCTATACGTTGATCGACATGTCTCTCTGGGGCTGGTCGACCCGCGCCCCGTTCGCGCTCGGTGACGAGGCTTTTTTGCGGCTGCCCAACGTCAAGCGCCATCTCGACGAGATTTCGGCGCGTCCGGCGGCGCAGCGGGTGATGGCACTCAAGACACGCTTCGCGTTCAAGACCGAAATGGACGACGAGGCGCGCAGGATCCTATATCCGCAGAATGCCCATCTGATGGCCTGAGCCGGCGACGCGTTCGATCCAGGCCTTCTCGCTCCGCGAGAAACGAGTCCTCAGGCGCTGTCCTCGTCGTCGTCCTTCAGGGCCGAGACCGGTGCGTCCAGCGTAAAGACGATCCCGGCCGGCGGGAACGCGAGCTGCGTTCTGCCCTTCACGGTCGGGAAGCTGCGCTCGATCAGGCGCGAGCCGAAGCCGCGTCGCGTCGGGACCACGACCGGAGGGCCGCCTTCCTCCTGCCAGCGCAGGCGGAACTGGGTCTCGCCGTCGATCTCGTCGAGACGCCAGTGCAATACCACGCGCCCGGTCGCGTTCGACAGCGCGCCGTATTTCACCGCGTTGGTCGCGAGCTCGTGGAGGATGAGGGTGAGGGCGAGCGCCGCCTTGGGGCCCAGCACGACCTCGGGGCCCTGGATCGCGAAACGCCCGGGCTCGCCTTGAATGGCGACCACGCTCTCGATGACCTGCGACAGCGCGGCATTGGCCCAACCGCCGCCGACGAGCAGGTCATGCGCCCGCGACAGGGCCGCCAGCCTTTCCGAAAAGGTCACCCGAGCGGTCTCGAGGGATGTCGCGTTGCGAAGCGTCTGCGAGGCGATCGCCTGCACCATGGCGAGCGAGTTCTTCACGCGATGCGACAGCTCCTGCATCAGCAGACGCTGCTGAGCCTCCGCTTCCTTGCGCTCGGTGATGTCGATATGGGCGCCCACGAGCCGCTGGGGCGAGCCGTCGTAGTCGCGGTCGATCTGCGCGAGTGCGCCGATCCAGCGCACTTCGCCATCGGAGGGGCGGATGATGCGGTACTCGGCGTGATAGTCGCGCGTTGTGCCGGCGATCGTCTCCCTGAAATGCGTCTCGACCATGGCGCGCTCGTGGGGGTGGATGCGTTGGACCCATTCATCATGGGTCTCATTCGCGGATTCGGGGGGGAGGCCGTGGAGAAGCATGTACTCGGGCGAACGGGTGTTCCGGAAACCGGTCCGCAGATCGACCTCGAATCCGCCGATCCGGCCGATCTTCTGGACCTGGGCAAGCTCCTGCTCGCGCTTGCGCAACATCTGCTCGGCCGCTTCTCGGGCGAGGCCCGCCTTGACGGTCGCAGTCGTCTCCGTGACGGCGGCGAGGATACCGGCGACAGCGCCGGTCTCATCGAAGATCGGGCCGTAATCGACATTCAGCCAGGTGTCTTCCGCAACCCCGTTTCGGTGCAGGACGAGATCCAGGTCGCGATAGGAGAGTGGCTCGCCCCTCTGGACGTGCGCCATCACCATGCGATGGAAATCGGCGATCTCCGGCCAGGCCTCGAACACGCTCTGCCCCAGGATCTGGGGATGCCGGGCGCCGGCGATGACCGAATAGGCATCGTTATAGATCAGGACGCCGGGCTCCCCCCACAAAATGGTCATGGGCGCCGGCGAGGTCAGGATCAGTTGCACAGCCGAGGCCAGCACGTCTGGCCAATCCTGGGGTGCGCCGAGCGCGCATTCCCGCCCGGACCAGCCGCGCAGCAATGCGCCGACCTCGCCGCCGCCATGCGGCCCAATCCGTTTAGCCATAGTCACTCCCCCGCGGGCCGAACCGCCATGCCATCGACAGGAGCCCGAACGCCGGTGCCTATTGCGGCACGTCACTAGCCGACGCGCAAGTCAGCCGATCGGTTCGTCGAGCCCGAGGTCGAGAGCTCCGAGCTGCTAGCATCGATCCGGACGTGAGGCTGCGTCAAATGACGTTCGGGCAGAGACTGAACTGTTGGCAAAGCCTTGAAAGCAGTGGCAGGCCGGTCGCTTTCGCGGCAGTCTCCCGCCCGCGAAAGCGCGCCCGCTTTCGGAACGCTCATGGGTGGGATGTTCACGGGCACGCCATGAGGGGACCCGATGCCGACCGATATCGAGATTGCACGCGCGGCGACACTACAGCCGATCACGGCTATTGCCGAAAAGGCCGGAATTCCGCAGGACGCGCTGAGCCCCTATGGCAAGTTCATCGCCAAGGTCGATACCTCCGCCATTCCCGGCTTCGCCGCCAAGCCCGACGGCAAGCTCATCCTCGTCACCGCGATCAGCCCGACGCCGGCGGGCGAGGGCAAGACCACGACCACGGTCGGGCTCGGCGATGCCCTCGCGCGCATCGGCAAGCGCAGCATCATCGCCTTGCGCGAGCCTTCTCTGGGGCCCTCCTTCGGGATGAAGGGCGGCGCGGCCGGCGGCGGCCATGCGCAAGTGGTGCCGATGGAGCAGATCAACCTGCACTTCACCGGCGACTTCCACGCCATCACCAGCGCGCACAACCTGCTTGCGGCGATGGTCGACAACCACATCTACTGGGGAAACGGCCTGGGCTTCGACACCCGCCATGTCACCTGGCGCCGGGTCATGGACATGAACGACAGGGCCTTGCGCTCGATCGTGTCCTCGCTGGGCGGGGCCGGCAACGGCTTTCCGCGCGAGGACGGATTCGACATCACCGTCGCCTCCGAGGTCATGGCGATCTTCTGCCTGGCGACCGACATGGCCGACCTCGAGAAGCGGCTCGGCCGGATTGTTGTCGGACGCGGGCGCGAGAAGCGGCCGGTGACAGCCGGCGATCTCAAGGCGACGGGTGCCATGAGCGTGCTGCTCAAGGACGCGCTCATGCCCAATCTCGTGCAGACGCTGGCAGGCACGCCCGCCTTCGTCCATGGCGGACCCTTCGCGAACATCGCCCATGGCTGCAATTCGGTGATCGCGACGCGCGCGGCGCTCAAGCTCGCCGATTACGTGGTGACCGAAGCGGGGTTCGGTGCCGATCTCGGCGCGGAAAAGTTCTTCGACATCAAATGCCGCAAGGCGGGGCTTAAGCCGGCGGCCGCGGTGGTGGTCGCGACGGTACGCGCGCTGAAGATGCATGGTGGCGTCGCCAAGGACGATCTCGGCAAGGAGAACCTGGCTGCGGTCGAGGCCGGCCTCGCCAATCTCGCCCGCCATGTCGAGAACATCCGCAAATTCGGTGTGCCGCCGATCGTGGCGATCAACAATTTCAGCAGCGATACGGCCGCCGAACATGCGCTGATCGCCAGCTTCTGCCGCAATCATCTCGGTGTGGAGGCTGTGATCTGTCGGCATTGGGCGGAGGGCGCGGCCGGCGCCGAGGAACTCGCGCGCAAGGTGGCGACGCTGGCCGAAGGCGGCGAGGCCGATTTCGAGCCGCTCTATCCCGATGCGATGCCGCTCTGGGAGAAGCTGGAGACGGTTGCGCGCGAGATCTACGGCGCTGCCGGCCTCGTTGCAGGTGCCAAGGTGCGGGCCCGCTTCGCCGAACTGGAAGCGGGTGGCTATGGTGCGCTGCCGGTTTGCGTCGCCAAGACGCAGTACTCGTTCTCGGCCGACCCGACGCTGCGCGGCGCGCCTTCCGGCCATCAGGTGCCGGTGCGCGAGGTCAGGCTTTCGGCGGGAGCCGGCTTCGTCGTGGCGATCTGCGGAGACATCATGACCATGCCGGGCCTGCCGCGCGAGCCTGCCGCCGAGCGCATCCATATCGACGGAGCAGGGCGGATCGAAGGCCTCTTCTAGGGTCTGGGTTCAACGAGAAACCGCCGCGCTGGAGGCCAGCGCGGCGGTTTCGATTCAGGGCTCGCTGCGCGGTTCAGGCGAAGTCGAGCTGGACCTTCATCGCCCGCGACTTGTCGGCGGCGAGATCGAAGGCCTCGACGGCCCGGTCGACGGGGATGGAGGCGGTCAGCAGCGGCGACAGGTCGATGGCGCCCGAGCCCAGCATCGCGACGGCCCAGTCGAACTCCTCATGGAAGCGGAAGGAACCGCGCAGGTCGAATTCCTTGGCCACGAGCACGTTCATCGGCAGCGTGAAATTGCCGCCCACGCCGATCTGCACGATCACGCCACCGGGCCGCACGACGTCGAAGGCTCCGGTCAGGGCATGCTGGTTGCCCGAGGCCTCGAACATCACGTCGAAGGCGCCCTTGTCGGCGCCATACTCGGCCTTCAGCCGGTCCGGCTCGGCCATGACATTGATCGCCTGCGTCGCGCCCATCTTCAGTGCGGTCGGAAGCGGAGCGTCGACGACATCGGTCGCAACGATCTCGGCCGCACCGGCTGCCTTGGCTGCGACCATGGCGAGGACGCCAATCGGGCCCGAGCCGGTGACGAGTACGCGCTTGCCCAGAAGCGGGCCGGCGCGCTTGGCCGCGTGCAGGCAGACAGAGAGGGGCTCGGCAAAGGCGGCCATCGCGGCGCTGACGCCGGGCGCGACCTTCACGGCCTGGCGCTCCTCGACCACCAGCACATCGCGGAAGCCGCCCTGCACATGGGGGAAACGCATGGCGCTGCCATAGAACAGCATGTCCGTGCAGTGCTGCTGCTGACCGGTCTGGCAATAGCGGCAGTGGCCGCAGGCGCGGCTCGGATTGACCGCGACGCGATCGCCCGGCTTCACGCGCGAAACCTCGGCGCCCACGGCCTCGACAGTGCCGGCGATCTCGTGGCCCAGGATCAGCGGCTCGCGCACCCGGATCGTGCCGAAGCCGCCATGCAGGTAGTAGTGCAGGTCGGAGCCGCAGATGCCGCCGGCCTCGATGCGGACGCGCACGTCGAGCGGGCCCATCTCCGCGACGCTGGCTGCCTCGACGCGTAGATCCTTCTCGGAGTGGATGACGACGGCGCGCATGATTTTTCCTCTATCCTGCCGGGCCTGCCGCATCGTCTGCCTCCGTCCCAGAGCAAGCCGCCGGCTTTGCGTCTCCGGGTGCCGCAGGGCGACCCTCTGGATATCCGTGATGGCCCCGCTACCGCGGCTCCTCGGGATGAGGGTTTCGAGAGATTGCGGCCGCTTCGGCCAGTTGTCTAATCGATTGAAAGGTGCTTACCGAAATACGGGTTCGCCGCGCAAACGCAATATGCGCACCGACGATTACTGCCAACTGGAGATATGCCGATGTCGTTGTCGCTGTTCAGCCTTGAGGGCAAGGTCGCCCTCATCACCGGCTCGGGCCAGGGCATTGGTCTGGCATTGGCCGAGGGACTTTCGGAAGCCGGCGCGCATGTCGTGCTCAACGGACGCAATGCCGCCAAGCTCGAGGCCGCCCGCGCCGTGATCGCGGCGACCGGCCGCAAGGTCTCGATCGCGCCGTTCGACGTGACCGACCACGCCGCCGTCGAGGCGGGCGTCGCGAAGATCGAGGCCGAGATCGGCCCGATCGACATCCTGATCAATAATGCCGGCATGCAGAAGCGCGCGCCTTTCACCGAGTTCCCGGTCGATGGCTGGCACGAGGTGATGGCGACCAACCTGCATTCGGTGTTCTACGTGGCGCAGGCGGTGACCAAGCGGATGGTTCCGCGCGGCCGCGGCAAGGTCATCAATATCGGCTCGGTGATGAGCGAGCTCGGGCGCGCCAGCATCGTGCCCTATACCGCCTCGAAGGGCGCGGTGAAGATGATGACGCGTGGGTTGGCCGCCGAACTCGGCAAACACAACATCCAGGTCAACGCGATCGGCCCAGGTTATTTCGCCACCGAGATCAACAAGGCGCTGATTGCCGACGAGGCGTTTTCGGCCTGGGTCAGCAGCCGCACCCCGGCCGGTCGCTGGGGCGAGACCAAGGAACTGATCGGCGCGGCGATATTCCTTTCGGCGGAAGCGTCGAACTACGTCAACGGCCATCTGCTGATGGTCGATGGCGGCATGACGGTCGTGGTCTGACAGCTTCCCGTCATTGCGAGGAGCGCATGCGACGAAGCAATCCAGGGGCGGCAGAGCGCTGTACTTTTCTGGATTGCTACGCTCTGCTCGGAATGACGATTTAGCCTGAGCCAGCTTCGCCCTTGATTGGCGACGTGGGGGCCATTGTCCCCGCACTGCGCGCCTTCGCGGCGCGCTTCTCGAATTCGGCGCGGATCGCCTCGATCTTGTCCTCGTCGAGCTCCTCGAGGTCCATCAACTCCTCGCGGGCGCCTTCGAGCCGGATGATCAACTCGTCCAGCTTGATCTGCATCGCGGCGGTGTCGCGGTTCTGGCTGTTCTGGATGATGAACACCATCAGGAAGGTCACGATGGTGGTCGAGGTGTTGATCACCAGCTGCCAGGTGTCGTTGAAGCCGAAGATCGGCCCCGAAATTCCCCAGGCGATGATGATGCCGACCGCCAGGACGAAGGTGACCGGCTTGCCGGCCCAGCGCGCCGTCGCCTGCGAGAGGCGGGTGAACAGCGAGCGATCCGTCAGCAGTTCAGTCGACGACATGGTGCGTACCCCCGGACCCGGTCATGGGCCTGCGGGGAATCAACGTCGTCGAGCTCTCCGCGTTCCAGGTGGAGCGTCGTTCAGGCCACCAGTCGCTGCGCGTGCCAGGCGATGTGCTGAGCCATGAAGGTCGAGATGAAATTGTAGGAGTGGTCGTAGCCGTCGCGCATGTTGAGCTCGAGCGGGATGCCGGCCTGAAGACAGGCCAGTTCCAGCAACGCCGGGCGCAAGCCCTCCTCGAGGAAACCGTCGGCGGTCCCCTGGTCGACCAGCAGGTCCTTGACGCGATGCCCGTCTGCGATCAGCGCGGTCGAGTCATAGGCCCGCCAGCCCGCCTCGTCGGTTCCCAGGTATTTCTCCAGGGCCGGGCGCGACCAGCCGGCGGTGGAAGGCTGCGTGATTGGCGCAAAGGCGGAGACCGAGGCGTAGCGCATCGGGTTTTTCAGCGCGAGCGTGATTGCGCCATGGCCGCCCATGGAATGGCCGAAGATACCCTGCCGGCCCATGTCGAGCGGGAAGTGGTGAGCGGCGAGATCGGGCAGTTCGTCGCGGATATAGCTCTCCATGCGATAGTTCTTCGCATAGGGCTGCTGCGTGGCGTCGAGATAGAAGCCCGCGCCCGAGCCGAACTGCCAGTTGTCGGGCTCGTCAGGCACGCTTTCGCCGCGCGGAGAGGTGTCGGGGCAGATGATGGCGATACCGTTGGCGGCTGCCGCGGCGCGGTACTCGCCCTTGTCCATGACGTTCTGGTGCGTGCAGGTCAGACCCGAGAGATACCAGAGCAGCGGAACCGGGCGCTCCTCGCTCTGGTGGGGGAGGAAGATCGCGAAGGTCATCGGGCAGGCGCAGGCGACGCTGTCATGGCGATAGACACGCTGCGAGCCGCCAAAGGCCTTTGAGCTGGAGAGGAGTTCCATGGGTGTCCTTTCGATGCCGCGCGCTGGAAGGTCGCCTTTATCGTCATGCCCGGGCTGGGCCCCGGAATCCACGTCCCAGCCGTGATCTAGGGCCGGCAGGGACGCGGATGGTCGCCACAAGGGCGACCATGACGGAAACCACGCCGAATGGCGATTCCGGCGCTCTCACTGCCCCATTGATGAGGCCAGAAAGCGACCGCTCAATAGACGACGACGCTGCGGATCGACTTGCCCTCATGCATCAGGTCGAAGCCGGTGTTGATCTCGTCGAGCGAGAGCTTGTGCGTGATCAGGTCGTCGATGTTGATCTTGCCCTCCATGTACCAGTCGACGATTTTCGGTACATCGGTGCGCCCGCGCGCGCCGCCGAACGCCGTGCCCTTCCAGACGCGCCCGGTGACCAACTGGAACGGGCGGGTCGCAATCTCCTTGCCGGCCTCGGCGACGCCGATGACGATCGATTCACCCCAGCCGCGATGGCAGCATTCCAGCGCCTGGCGCATCACATCGGTGTTGCCGGTGGCATCAAACGAGAAGTCCGCCCCGCCGCCGGTGAGGTCGACGATCGCCTGCACGACCTTGTCGTTGCCGACCTCGCGCGGGTTGATGAAGTCGGTCATGCCGAACTTCCTGGCCATCTCGACCT
>NZ_JBFTZP010000014.1:0-100272 GCF_056406735.1 Allobosea sp. P1_B10
TGTGTTAAGCCTGCCGCCAGCGTTCGCTCTGAGCCAGGATCAAACTCTCAGATTGTATCTTGAGCTTGTTCCGGCAGTCACTGCGTATTGACGGAGTCATTGCTTGATCACCCAGGCCGAAACCCAAGTAACCAGCGATGGCTCTTGTAAAACGCAGCACACCGAAGTTCTCTTGTCCCAGTCCTTAGACCGGAACCGCAAGAACATCGCCGTCCACGTTTCTCTTTCTGTCTTCAATTTTCAAACAGCATGTCTTCGACGAGACGACCTTGCACACCGAACTGGTCGGCGGCAAGCCCTGAATTCTCATGAAGCGGTAGGCGGCGGCGCCAGCGGCGCTGCCGTCCTGATGTGGCGTATATAGGCGACGGACCCCGAACATGTCAACACGCTTCGCGACGTTTTTCTGACAGGCCCCTCGTTTTTACCCGCGGGCCCGCGAAATCCGGTCCCCGGTGCTTAAGCGTTCGCGCGCGTGCGCGACGATGCCCGCAAACAGCCGCAATCGGCTCACAAAAGCATTCACACGGCGCGAGTGAGATTGATTCCGCCCTGTGAGGCGGGCATGGTCCGCAGGCCCTGCGGGCCGGACATTTCCGAAAGCGGCTCGCGCGCAGGCGTCGAACCCGTTTTTCACGGCTTGTAGACAGACGGACCAAGACACCCGACGATGAACGCCCACCCCGAGTTCAACCTGCCCGCCGAGCCGCTCGCCCCCGAGGCAGCGGCTTTGCTGGTCGATCTCGGGATCGAGCCGCCGATCCAGCCCGATGGCGCCACGCAGGCCGTCCAGGATCGCCGGGGCGTCTCGCTGCGCTGGCTCTTCGCCTGCATGCTGGTGGGATCCTGCGGGGCAGCCCTGCTGGGTGCAGCAATCCTCGTGGCGATGCGCGGCGATGCCAATATTGCCGAGCAGCCAGAGACCGTGACCGTGCGGGCTTCCTCGGGTGCGGGCTCCGGCGACGGCGCGCGCAAGGGCGACAAGCTGATCTCCGACCAGCCGGTGATGGCGGCGCGGCAGGCACTTCGCGCACCGATGTCCCAGCGCATCGGCGCGCGCGAGGTCATCCGGGTGCGCCCCTTCGTTCGGCTGGCGTCCAATCTCTCGCTGACGACCGGTACCTACGCGACCAATATTCCGGCCTTCAACCCGCTGCGGCTGTTCTCGGAGGGGAGCGAGCCCTCGGAGCGTTATGCCGAACCGGTCGCCGAGATGCCGGACGCCGACGTCACCATCGTCAAGCGCAGCCTGGCCGACATCGTCATCCCCGCCGGCAAGGCGCTGCTCGGCGATGCCGAGGTGATCACCCAGATCGAGGAGGAGCGCGCCAACCTCGCCGCCGCAGGGCGCCAGCGCCCTCTGCCTATTCCGCCACAGCTGATGCTGAGCCGCACCCTCAACGGTGCGGCCCAGCCCACGGGCGACATCCTGGGCTATGCGCCCTCCACCGATACGCGCTTTTCCGGGATCGAGGTGCGCGTCGTGCCCGAGAACGTCACCAACGCGCCCAAGACGCCGATCCCCGCCTCGCGCGAGCCGCTCGTCGAGGACAAGCTGGTGATCGCCAAGCGTGGCGAGAATTTCGAACAGGTCATGCGGGGCGCTGGCGCCAGCCCCGAGCAGATCCGCGGCATGATCCAGGCCTTCTCCGGCAAGGTCCGGATCGCCTCGCTGCCCGATGGCCAGGTGCTGCAGATCCTCTATGCGCCGGGTCCTCGCCCCAACGATCCCCGCCAGGTCGTCCGCGTCGCCTTCCTGACCAACGGACAGCCCGACGGCATCGTCGCGATCAACGACGCCGGCGCGTTCGTCTCCGTGGCCCTTCCGGGACAGGATCTCGTCGGTCCGCAACGGCCCCAGCGCAAGGCGGGCAACACCGACGACGATGACGATGACGATACCGGAGGCACCGGCGCGCGGCTCTATGAGAGCCTGTACGAGACCGGCATGCGCCATGAGATGCCGCGCCCGCTGATCGACGAGCTCATCCGGATCTTCTCCTATGACCTCGACTTCCAGCAGCGCGTGCGCGGCGGCGATTCGCTCGAGGTGACCTTCACCGAAGAGGACGAGGGCGAGCGTGCGGAGATCCTTTCGGCCTCGCTGACGGTCGGCGGCGAAACCCGGCGGGTCTATCGCTACCAGGCGCCCGATGACGGGCTGATCGAGTATTTCGACGAGGAGGGGCGTTCGCTGAAGAAGTTCCTGCTGCGCAAGCCGATCGCCGATGGCGAGCTGCGCTCGGGGTTCGGCATGCGCTACCACCCGATCATGCGCTATTCGAAGATGCATACCGGTGTCGACTGGTCTAACCGCATCGGCACGCCGATCCTGGCCGCCGGAAACGGCACTGTGCTCAAGGCCGGCTGGTCCTCCGGCTATGGCAAACACACCGAGATCCAGCACGCCAACGGTTACGTCACGACCTATTCGCACCAGTCGAACTTCGCCAATGGCATCGTGCCGGGCGCTCGCGTCCGGCAGGGCCAGGTCATCGGCTATCTCGGCAACACCGGCCTCTCGACCGGTCCTCACCTGCACTACGAGGTGAAGGTCAACGACAATTTCGTGAACCCGATGAAGATCCGCGTGCCGCGCGGTCGCGAGCTCGACGGCGGTGCGCTTGCCGAGTTCAAGCGCCAGCGCAACGAGATCCAGGGACTCATCGCCAAGGCCGGTGGCTCGGTAGCGCAAATGCGCTAGACGCATAACGCGCGCTTGGATGGCGATTGCGATTGCGTCCAGCGCGTGACTTAGGCATCGGATTTGCAAGAGCGGGCGTCACAGCCCTTCAGCCCTCCTGAGTTCGCGACCCCATGCTTGCCTCCCTTCTTGTCGTTCTACCCGTCTTCAGCCTGATCGGGCTCGGCTATGTCGCGCGCTGGACCCGGCTTGTGCGCGAGACCACCGGCGAGGGACTTTCCGATTTCGTCTTCGTGCTCGCGGTGCCCTGCCTGTTGTTCAGGACGCTGGCCAAGGCCGAGATCCCGGCCGTCCAGCCCTGGGGTTACTGGATCGCCTATTTCGCGGGCCTCGCCATCGTCTGGGCGCTGGCGATGCTGTTTGCGAGCCGCCTGTTTGCGCGCAACGGCCCTGAGCTCGTCGTCTCGGGATTTGCCGCCGCGCAGTCCAACACCGTCTTTGTCGGCGTGCCGATGATCCTGAAGGCCTATGGTGAGGCCGGCGCGGTGCCGCTCGGCCTGCTGCTTGCGGTACATCTTCCGGTGACGATGACCATTGCGACCGTGCTGGCCGAGGGACGCTCGACCTCGCTCGCCATGCTGGTGAAGCGTCTGTTCACGCATCCGATCATCATCGGCATCCTGTTGGGCTCGGCCGCGCGGCCTTTCATCGGCGTTCTGCCAGACCCGCTCTGGACCGTGATCGACCTGCTCGCCGGTGCCGCCGTGCCCTGCGCCCTGATCAGCCTCGGCATCGCGCTGCGCCGTTATGGCGTCGAGGCTGGCTTCGCCCTGCCCGCTATCCTGAGCGGGCTGAAGCTCGGGCTGCATCCGCTGATCGTCTATGTGCTGGCGACCAAGGTTTTCGAGATGCCGGCACATTGGTCCGGCGTGGCGGTGCTGTTTGCCGCCTGCCCCTGCGGGATCAACGCCTATCTCTTTGCCGAGCGCTACCGGCAGGGCGTCGCCGACGCCTCGAGCGCCATCGCGCTGTCGACGATGATGTCGCTTTTCACCACCGCCGCCTGGCTGACCTTTCTCGGCGTCGGCTGATCAGGCAAAGCCCAGCTTCGCCCGGACGTCAGTGGCTGTGACACCGCGCGCCCTCATATCGGCGAGGCTTTCCGACATCCGGCTTTTCGCCAGCTTCTGGCCGGTCTCATCAAGCAGAAGCGCGTGAAACTGATAGCGCGGCGTCGGCAGGCCGAGAAGCTGCTGCAGCACGACATGGATGTCGGTCGCCGCCTCGAGATCGCGGCCGCGCACAACATGGCTGACGCCCTGCAAGGCATCGTCGACCACGACGGACAGATGGTAGCTCGTCGGGGTCTCCTTGCGGGCCACGACGACATCGCCCCAGCGCTCGGGCTGGGCCGTGACCAGCGTGTCGTCGCCGGCTGCGTCGCATACCGGGTAGGTTACGGGGCAGCCGAGCTCCGCCACGGCCCTGGTCATGTCCAGGCGCCAGACATGCGGCAGGCCGCGCGCGACGCGCTGACTGGTCTGCGCGGCATCCAGCTCCTTGCAGGTGCCGGGGTAAAGCGGTGCGCCGTCGGGGTCGACCGCCTGGCGTGTTCCCGTCACAGCCTCGCGGGCCRAAAGCGCCTGCTTCACCTGCTGGCGCGAACAGAAGCAGGGATAGACCAGTCCGCGCTTCTGCAGATTGCCCAATGCCGAGGCGTAGTCGGCAAGATGCTCGGATTGCCGCCTGACCGCGCCATCGAAACGCAGGCCCAGCCAGGCTAGGTCGTCATGGATCGCCTGCTCGAATTCCGGCGTGCAGCGCGTGGGATCGATATCCTCGATGCGCAGCAGCAACCGACCGCCGATCTCGGCGGCACTGCGTTGATTGGTCAGCGCCGAAAGGGCGTGGCCGAGATGAAGGAGGCCGTTGGGGCTTGGCGCGAAGCGGAACAGCGGCTGACCGCTGGCGGGGAGGGACGTTTTCATCGCCACCCTCTATCATGAGTCGCGGCCGCGCCGAGCTTAATGGCGAGGGCTCGAGCGGTCCGTTTTGCTGCTGACACGGCCCGTCGCAAGCGTGGGTTTTCTAAGGGCACGATGACCAGAATCACCAGCAACGCCGATCTCGAAGCGGGCATGGCCGCGCTGCGCGACCTTCACCCGATCTGGACCGATATCATCGCGAAGACCGGGCTGCCGCCGCTGCGCCGGCGCGAGGGCGGCTTTGCCGGCCTGCTCGGTATCATCGTGGCGCAGCAGGTCTCCGTCGCCAGCGCCCGGGCGATCTTGGCCCGCGTCGAGACGGTGTTCACGCCGCTGACGCCGGAGCGCATCCTGGCCTCGACCGATGAGGAGATGCGGCTGGCGGGCCTGTCGCGTCCCAAGCAGCGCAGCATCCGCGCCATCGCCGCCGCCATCCATGAGGGCAGCCTCGATCTTGGCGGGCTGGAGGAGGCCGAGGCGGACCACATCCATCGGCATATGACGACGGTCTCGGGGATCGGTCCCTGGACCGCCGACATCTATCTGCTGTTCTGCCTTGGCCACCGCGACGGTTTCGCCGCCGGCGATCTTGCGATCCAGGAGGCGGCGAAGGTCGCCTTCGGCCTCGACGCGCGACCGAAGGCAGCCGAACTCCTCGCCATGGCGGAGGCCTGGCGGCCTTGGCGCGGCGTGGCGGCAAGGCTGCTCTGGGCCTATTACGCGGTCCTGAAATCGCGCGAGGGCATCGACGCCTGAGGCGGCCTTCAGCCGCGTATCGTCTTGAGCGCGGCCTGCGTTCCGGCGCGCAGCAGGCCGGTATCGCTCATCACCGTCACCATCTTTGCGCCCATGCCGACGAATGCCTTGGCGCGTTCGGCGGTCCCGGCGTAGATCGCGACCGGCTTGTTCACCGCCGAGGCGCGCGCGATGATGTGAGCAATCGCCTCATCGACCGCAGGCGAGGCGGCATCGACCTTCGCGCCGTCCGACAGCGCGATCGACAGGTCGGAGGGACCGATGAACACGGCGTCGATGCCGTCGAGCGCCAGGATGTCGTCGAGGATCGCCATGGCCTCGCGGGTCTCGATCATCGCGAACGACATCGAGAAGCGGTTGGCTTCCTTGAGATAGCCGTTCTGGTCGAGGCCGGAATTTGCGAGGCCGCCATAGCTGCCCCAGCTGCGCTCGCCCATCGGCGGAAACTTCGAATAGGCCGCAAACGTCTTTGCGTCGGCCATGGTGTTGATCATCGGCGCGATCACGCCCGAGACGCCGGCGTCGAACAGGCGCGAGACGTTCTGGAACTCGCCGACGGGGATGCGAGCCAGGGCAGGCTTGCCCGCCGCGTTGATCAGCGGGATCGCGCGGATGACGGTGCCGAGCTGGATCGGGCCGTGCTGCATGTCGAGGGTGACGGCGTCGAAAGCCTCCTGGGCCAGGGTCGCGCCGACGCTGGCATCGTCGATGCCGCACCAGGCAGACAGGATCGTGTCACCCTTGGCGAGACGGTCGGCGAGGGAGGACAGGATTGTCGATTTGGCCATGGCAGCGTTCATCCGTTCAAGGCCCGCTCTTGGGAAATCGGCGGGTCGCGTAATTGGACTATGCCGGGCCGGAAATGCAAACGGGCGCCCATGCGCCCGTTTCAATCACGACCTGCGTTCGCTACTCGGCGAAAGCGAGCGCGGCGCCAAGCCGGGCTCAGCGGCCGGCCTGGATTTCCTCGGCCGCCCGGACGAGCAGTTCGGTCATCACCCGGCGGATCTCGGCATCGTCGACGCCGACGCTGCCGGCCGCGAAGTCGGACTTGACCTTGCGCACCACGTCCTCGTCTCCCGCTTCCTCGAAATCGGCGACGACGACAGACTTGGCATAGGCATCGGCCTCAGCGCCGCTCTTGCCGAGCTTTTCCGCGGCCCACAGGCCCAAAAGCTTGTTGCGCCGGGCCGTCGCCTTGAAGCGCAGCTCCTCGTCATGGGCGAACTTGTGCTCGAAGGCATCCTTGCGCTGATCGAAGGTCGTCATGCGATGTTTCGTCCTCTTGGCGTTTGGTCAGGCGATGCCCTGCCTGCCATATAAGACGCCACATGGCACAGGACCAGAGGGGCGATCGCCGATCAGGCCAGCCTGCGCGCCCCGCGTTTGTTGCGTTTGCAGTGCAGAAGTCCCATATAGCGGGCGCAATCGGAGCTCCCGCGAGTTCCATCGCATTGAGCCAGGCGGCAGCGCAGACTAGGCTGGTTCGGTTTCGACCGGACGGCTCGAGCCATTGCGCAGTCCGGCTGAACAGGGGCCCATGATCCCGCCGCGGGGCAACCTGCGTCCAGAGTAAAGGCCTAAGTTTTGGATTTCCTCAAGCCACGGTACATCCCCATGAATCGCCGCCGTCGCATCTACGAAGGCAAGGCGAAGGTCCTCTATGAAGGACCCGAGCCCGGTACGCTGATCCAGCATTTCAAGGACGACGCGACCGCCTTCAACGCCAAGAAACACGAGGTGATCGACGGCAAGGGCGTGCTGAACAACCGCATCAGCGAGCACATCTTCAGCAACCTGAACGATATCGGCGTGCCCACGCATTTCATCCGCCGGCTGAACATGCGCGAGCAGCTCATCCGCGAGGTGGAGATCATTCCGCTCGAGGTCGTGGTCCGAAATGTCGCGGCCGGCTCCCTCTCGACCCGTCTCGGGCTCGAGGAAGGCACCCAGCTGCCGCGCTCGATCATCGAGTTCTATTACAAGAACGACGCGCTGAACGACCCGATGGTCTCGGAAGAGCACATCACCGCCTTCGGCTGGGCCACGCCCCAGGAGATCGACGACATCATGGCGCTCGCCATTCGCGTCAATGACTTCCTGTCAGGCCTGTTCCTCGGTGCCGGCATCCGCCTCGTCGATTTCAAGATCGAATGCGGCCGTCTCTGGGAAGGCGACATGATGCGCATCGTCGTCGCCGACGAGATCAGCCCCGATTCCTGCCGCCTCTGGGACATCAAGTCGAAGGACAAGATGGACAAGGACCGGTTCCGCCGGGACATGGGCGGGCTCATCGAGGCCTATACCGAAGTCGCGCGGCGCCTCGGCATCCTCGGCGAGAACGAGAAGGCCGGGCCGGCCGGGCCCCGCCTCGTCCAGTAAGCCCGATCGGCTTCCCGTGAGTCCGGTCTCCGGCGTGTCGCACATCTCGAAACGGGAGCCCTCGCGCTCCCGTTTTCGCGTTTCTGCGCTCGCGGGTGCGGCTCTGCTACTGGCAGGATGCAGCAGCCAGTTCGGCATCGGTTTCGCGGAGCTCGCCGCCGACCGCGGCTGGCAGCCTCTCCCGATCGGGCATTGGGTGCTGAATGACGGGCTCTCCGCCAAGGCCATGGCGATCTGCCCGCGGGAGAGCTGCACAAGACAGGGCTTTGCGGCGCTGATCGCGCTGGAGGGCCGCGAGGCCGATGCGCTGGAGCGCACCCTGGCAACCGACCCCACCCGTCTCGCCCGTGACTTCGCCAAGCCGCCGACACCCGCCGACAAGGCGAGCACGAAGGCTGCGGCAAAAACGACAGCGCGCTCCGCAAGGCCTGACGCCCCAAAGAGCGCCACAAGCGTCACTCGCTACACGGATGGCGATGCAAACGGCCTGCTTGTCGAGATCCGAGCGCTCGGCGACAGCGGCAAGCGCGCCGTCACCGCCATCCTGTCTGCTCGGTCCGGCACAACATTGAACGTCGCAATCGGTGTCAGCACCGACCCCGATGCCGCCCGGACTCAAGCCCGTGCCGCCTGGCGAGACCGTTGATTCACGTGAAACGGCACGCAAGAGGTTGAGCCTGCCACAATTCGCGGTTAAGTCACCCGCGACATTCCCCCGGAGAAGACCATGAAAGCCCGCGTCACCGTCACCCTCAAGACCGGCGTGCTCGACCCGCAGGGCAAGGCCATCGAGGGCGCGCTGAAATCGCTCGACATCGCCGGCGTCGCCTCTGTGCGCCAGGGCAAGGTCTTCGACATCGAATTCGACGGCACCGACAAGCCCGCCGCCGAGGCCGCGTTGAAGGTCGCCTGCGAAAAGCTGCTCGCCAACACCGTCATCGAGAATTATCGCGTCGAGATCGGAGCCTGAGCCGATGAAAGCCGCCGTCATCACCTTTCCCGGCTCCAACCGCGAGGGCGACGTTGCCAAGGCCTTGCGCCAGGCCGGCGCTGAGGTCGCGCATGTCTGGCACGCCGATACGGCGTTGCCGGCCGGAACCGACCTCGTCGTGCTGCCCGGCGGCTTTTCCTATGGCGACTATCTGCGGACCGGCGCCATCGCAGGCCGCGCGCACATCATGGACGCGACCCGCGCCCATGCCGAACGCGGCGGCTACGTGTTGGGCATCTGCAACGGCTTCCAGATCGCCTGCGAGGCCGGGCTCCTGCCGGGCATCCTGGTGCGCAATGCCGACCTGAAATTCGTCTGCAAGCGCCAGCATCTCACGGTCGAGCGTGCCGACACGGCCTTCACCGGCGCCTATGCCAAGGGCCAGGTCATCGATGTCTGCATCGCCCATGGCGAGGGCAACTACATCGCTGACGCCGAGACGCTGGCGCGGCTCGAGGGCGAGGGACTTGTCGCCTTCCGCTATGCCGATGCCGACGGGCAGGTCACGGCCGCAGCCAATCCCAACGGCTCGCTGAACAACATCGCCGGGATCTATTCGCCCAAGCTCAACGTGCTTGGCCTGATGCCGCATCCCGAGAACCTGATCGATGGGCTGACCGGCGGCATCGATGGCCGCGGCCTGTTTGACAGCCTGCTAGGCACCAAGCGCGCGGCCTGATCAGCGGCCCGCGATCGCTCGCGCCAACAGACGTCCGGCCGCTTGTGCATCGAGCGGCCCGACATGCTTCTCCAGGATGCGTCCGTCCCCGGCGATGACAAAGGTCTCGGGGACGCCATAGACGCCCCACTCGATCGCCGCGCGGCCGGCCTGGTCGACTCCGACGGCGGCATAGGGATTGCCCAGTGCACCGAGGAAGCGTCGCGCATTCTGCGCCTCGTCCTTGTAGTTCAGCCCGTACAGCGCAACCTTGCCGGCCTTCACGGCTTCCGATTCCGCCATGCCCATCAGGAACGGATGCTCGACCCGGCAGGGCGCGCACCAGCTCGCGAAAACATTGACGATTGAGGCGCGCCCCTTGCCGAGATCGGCCATGGCAAAGGCGGGAACCGGCTGGCCGTTGCGCTGCAGCCCCTCCAGCGAGGCGAGCGTGATCGGCGGCGCAGGCTTGCCGATCAGGGCCGATGGCAGCTTGCTGGCATCGCCGGAAAACAGGCCGGCGGCGAACACCAGCGCCAGTCCACAAAACAGGATCAGCGGGATCAGGTAGACGAGCGGCGAGCGCCGCGGCGTGTCCGTGCGGGTCTCGGCATCGCTCATGACGACCGGCCCGCGCGCCGGCCCGCACCGCGCTCCTCGAACGCTGCAAGCGCGCGCGCCTGGGCGCGATGGTCGAGCAGGATCGCGGCGATCAGCCCGCCGAGGATCACGACGACGGCGGCATAGGAAGCCAGGATGAAACCGGCATGTGGCCCGAGGCTGCTCATAGCTGGGTGCCAATCATGCCGGCTGGCCCTGCGCCGCGAGGCGATCGAGGCGCTCGGTTTCGAGGATCGTCAGCGTCCGCACGCGCCGCCGCATGATCTCGCTGCGCATCGCCACGAGATGCAGCGCGAGCGCCAGCAGCGTGAAACCCAGCGCAAGGATAAGCAGCGGCCAGAGCATGGCCGGATGGATCGTGGGGCCGCCGGCGCGCAGCACGGAGGCCGGCTGGTGCAGCGTGTTCCACCAATCCACGGAGAATTTGATGATCGGCACATTGACGAAACCGATCAGAGTCAGGATGGCGACCATCCGCCCGGCCTGGGTCGGCTCGTCGAGCGTGCGCCACAGCGCCAGGATCCCGAGATAGATCAGGAACAGCACGAGCACCGAGGTCAGCCTGGCATCCCAGACCCAATAGGTGCCCCACATCGGCTTGCCCCAGAAGGCGCCCGTCAGCAGGCATACCAGCGCGAACGCGGCACCGATCGGCGCGGCCGCCTTTTGGGCGACGTCGGCGAGCGGGTGACGCCAGACCAGCGTTCCCAGCGCCGAGAGCGCCATCATCGAATAGAACATCATCGCCAGCCACGCGGCAGGCACATGCACGAACATGATTCGGATGGTCTCGCCCTGCTGGTAATCGGCCGGGGCGACGAACCAGGCGAGATAGAACCCCACTGCCAGCAAGGCCAGCGCGAAGCCCGCCAGCCAGGGCAGCAGCACCAGCGACAGCCGCATGAAGCGGGTCGGATTCGCGAGATCGATCAGGCCTGCCATGTCTTCGCGATCAACTGTGGTCTCGGGGCCGCCCCACAGCTGCCGGGCTGCGTTTTAACAACCTCGCGCTGGCCGGGCAATCCGGGCCTGCGCCCATGCGACACCAGCGCCCGAGCGTGGCTTCAGGCTTCGTCCGAAGAGGCCGGGGCGTCGCCACCCTTGGCTACGACGCCGAAATCCTGAGAGCGCGCGCCTTCCCCCGCAAGGGAGAAGCCGTCGGCGGCCAGCCCGCGACGCAGCAACTCGCGCACGGCCGCCGCACGGCTTGGCATGCGCTTCTCGAAGCGCCAATCCTCGAGAGCTCGCAACTCGTTGTGATTCAACATGATCTGAAGGCGCTCAGGGCGTTCAAGCTCTGCCGACATCGCTGCACCTCCTTCCCGAAGTTGAATGAGTAACTGATGATATAAGCTCACTTGGCGCAAAATCAACATTGTGCGTGTCTGGCCCTGTCTGAGGCAGTAGCGCCATCGACGCCAAATCGGCCATTACCGCAACTTACTAACACATTGAATATATTAGATTTTCCACGACGATTTCGGTTGCGCTCGCAAGATGGAGGCCCTAGCTTTTGCATCATGCAAGGAGAATCCATGCTGATTCAGCTCTCAGACGAAGCGCAACGGGAAGTCGAGACGGCCATCCGGTCGAAGCTCGGCAGTTCGCTGGTCGTCAATGTCTATGAGACGGCAGCGGAAATCCGGCACAAGCACGCCATCGCCGACCTGACCATCGAGGATCTCGCGGCATCGATCGCCAAGCTCGCGGTCCAGCGCGGCTGCGCCGTCGAGTTCGGCAAGGCCCGAACCGACACCACGGAATCCCGCGCCTAAGCGCTGGCTCAACCCTGCCTCAGGGCGGCGGCGGCAGCGATCGTGCCTATCACGATCGCCCCCAGCGACAACGCGCACAGGATCAGGAACGGTGTCAGGAACGGCACGGTCCCACCCAACGCGCTATTGGCCGCGGAAACCCCGAAAATCAGCACCGGCACCGTCAGCGGTGCGACAAGAACCGGCAGGATCAGGCCGCCGCGTCGCAAGCCAGCGGTCAGGGCAGCCCCGCCGGCCCCGATGAAACTGAGCGCCGGCGTCCCGACCAGCAGGGTCGCGGAAATCGGCAGCATCGCTTCCGTGGGCAGCGCCACCAGCAAGCCCAGGAGCGGCGCAGCCAGCGCCAGCGGCAGGCCCGTCACCAGCCAATGCGCCAGCCCCTTGGCGAGGACGGCGAGTTCCAGCGGCAGCGACGAAGCCCGGATCAGGTCCAGCGAGCCGTCCTCCTCATCGCCCTGAAACAGCCGGTCGAGACCCAGTAGCGTCGAGAGCAGGGCGCCCAGCCAGAGGATCGCAGGCCCGATCCGCGACAGAAGGTTGAGATCGGGCCCCAGCGCAAACGGCACGAGCACGACGATCGTCAGGAAGAAGACGAGCGCGAGTTCGCCGCCGCCGCCAGCGCGGGCAGCCAGTGCGAGATCGCGTTTCAGGATCGCGAGGAAGGCGCGGCTCACAGGCCGATCCTCAGTTCGCGCGCGCCATCGAGCCCGAGCGGACCATGGGTCGCGGCGAGTATCGCACCGCCCTGGGCGAGATGGCTCTGCATCAGGCCGACCAGCATCACTTGCGCGGCCTCGTCCAGCGCCGACATCGGCTCGTCCAGCAGCCAGAACGGCCGGCGTGATACCAGCAGCCGCGCGAGCGCCACGCGCCGCCTCTGCCCCGCCGAGAGGTAGCCGACCGGCAGCGCCGCGACATGCGGCAGGCCGACCGCGGCAAGCGCCTGATCGGGCGAAGCGGCGGCCTCGCCGAGCAGCGCCTGAGCGAAATCGAGATTGTCGCGCGCCGTCAGCGCCGTCTTCAGGCCGTCGCGATGGCCGACGAGATGGATCAGCTCACGCAAGGGGGCCTCGTCGACGGAGCCCGCGACCTGGATCGTCCCGGCCTCCGGACGCAGCCGCCCGCACAGCATCGCGATCAGGCTCGACTTGCCGGCGCCGTTGCGTCCCGTCAGCGCGATGGCCTCGCCATTGCGCAAGGTCAGGCCCAGCCCCTCGAAAATCAGCCTGCCACCCCTGCGACAGGCGAGGTTCGCGACACTGAGGGTCAAATCGGGATAGAAAAACTGCCTCAAGACCTCAGCGCCACCCGCGTATCCGACCCTATTTCGTTCATGTAGCGCGCTTCTTGGAATTGCTCTATAGAGCCCTTGGCTACGCCGCACGCCGATCCGGCGCGGGGCTCGGGCACTCCCGAGGCGGCGCGCGCGTCATGCGCATTAGGCCTTCGATCCGGCCTGCCTGCAAGGGCGACCGGTCGCGACCGCAACCCCTTGATCAGGATAGCCCGCATGGCTTCGCTCGACTCATTCAAATGCCGCCAGACACTCACCGTCGGCGACCGCTCCTACGAATATTACTCCCTGCCGCTGGCCGAACAGAACGGACTGCCGGGCATCTCGAACCTGCCCTTCTCGATGAAGGTGCTGCTCGAGAACCTGCTCCGCTTCGAGGATGGCCGCTCGGTCTACAAGGCCGACATCGAGGCTTTCGTCGGTTGGCTGACCGACAAGGGCACCGCCGGCAAGGAAATCGGCTTCCGCCCCGCCCGCGTGCTGATGCAGGACTTCACCGGCGTCCCCGCCGTCGTCGACCTCGCCGCGATGCGTGATGGTGTCGTGGCGCTCGGCGGCGACCCGGCCCGGATCAACCCGCTCGTTCCCGTCGACCTTGTCATCGACCATTCGGTCATCGTCGACGAATTCGGCACGCCGAAGGCTCTCTCGCAGAACGTCGAGCTCGAATACGAGCGCAATGCCGAGCGTTACAAGTTCCTGAAATGGGGCCAGCTCGCCTTCGACAATTTCCGCGTCGTGCCGCCCGGCACCGGCATCTGCCACCAGGTCAATCTCGAATACCTCGCCCAGACCGTCTGGACCCGCAAGGAGACCATCGACGGCCAGGAGGTCGAGATGGCCTATCCCGACACCGTCGTCGGCACTGATTCGCACACCACCATGGTCAACGGCCTGGCCGTGCTCGGCTGGGGCGTCGGCGGCATCGAGGCCGAGGCGGCCATGCTCGGCCAGCCGCAGTCGATGCTGCTGCCGGAAGTCATCGGCTTCAAGCTGAACGGCTCGCTGAAGGAAGGCATCACCGCCACCGACCTCGTGCTCACCGTCACCCAGATGCTGCGCAAGAAGGGCGTCGTCGGCAAGTTCGTCGAGTTCTTCGGCCCGGGCCTCTACAACCTGACGCTGGCCGACCGCGCCACCATCGCGAACATGGGCCCGGAATACGGCGCCACCTGCGGCTTCTTCCCGGTCGATGCCGAGACGCTGGACTATCTCAACACCACCGGCCGCAGCACCGACCGGATCGCGCTCGTCGAGGCCTATTCGAAGGCACAGGGCCTCTTTGCCACGATCGAGACGGCCGACCCGGTCTTCACCGACACGCTCGAGCTCGACCTCTCCTCGGTCCAGCCCTCGATGGCCGGCCCCAAGCGCCCGGAAGGCCGTATCGACCTGAACGGCGTCGCAGCCGGCTTCAAGTCCGCTATGGCAACCGAATACAAGAAGGGCGGCGAGATCGCCCGCCGCGTGCCCGTGGAGGGTAAGAGCTATGATCTCGGCCATGGCGACGTCGTCATCGCGGCGATCACCTCCTGCACCAACACCTCCAACCCGTCGGTGCTGATGGCGGCGGGCCTTCTCGCCCGCAACGCCGTCGCCAAGGGCCTGACCGTGAAGCCATGGGTCAAGACCTCGCTGGCTCCCGGCTCGCAGGTCGTGGCCGAATATCTGGCCAAGGCCGGCCTTCAGGACGACCTCGACAAGCTCGGCTTCAACCTGGTCGGCTTCGGCTGCACCACCTGCATCGGCAATTCCGGCCCGCTGCCGGCGCCAATCTCGAAGGCGATCAACGAGCAGGGCCTGATCGCGGGCGCCGTCATCTCGGGCAACCGCAACTTCGAGGGCCGTGTCTCGCCCGACGTGCAGGCGAACTACCTCGCCTCGCCGCCGCTGGTCGTCGCCTATGCGCTCGCGGGCTCCGTGCAGATGGACCTGACCACGCAGCCGCTCGGCACCGGATCGGACGGCCAGCCCGTCTACCTCAAGGATATCTGGCCCTCCAACAAGGAGATCCAGACCTTCATCCGCGAGAACGTCACCCGCGCGATCTTCGAGGCGAAGTATGCCGACGTCTTCAAGGGCGACGAGCACTGGCAGGCAGTGAAAACCCCCGAGAGCCAGACCTATGCCTGGGACGACGATTCCACCTATGTGCAGAACCCGCCCTATTTCCAGGGCATGAGCCGGTCGCCGCAGCCGGTCACCGAGATCGTCGGCGCGCGCATTCTCGGCCTGTTCGGCGACAAGATCACCACCGACCACATCTCGCCGGCCGGTTCGATCAAGGCGGCGTCCCCGGCCGGCCTGTATCTGTCCGAGCATGGCGTGCCGGTTGCCGACTTCAACCAGTACGGCACCCGTCGCGGCAATCATGAGGTGATGATGCGCGGCACCTTCGCCAATATCCGCATCCGCAACCACATGATGGGCCCCAACGGGCGCGAAGGCGGCTACACCATCCACTATCCCAGCAAGGAAGAGCTGCCGATCTATGACGCCTCGATGCGCTACCAGGCGGAGCAGGTTCCGCTGGTCGTCTTCGCCGGCGTCGAATACGGCAACGGCTCCTCTCGCGACTGGGCGGCCAAGGGCACGAGCCTGCTCGGCGTCAAGGCCGTGATCGCCCAGAGCTTCGAGCGCATCCACCGCTCGAACCTGGTCGGCATGGGCGTGGTTCCGTTCACCCTCGCCGAGGGCACGAGCTGGGCGACGCTGGACCTGAAGGGCGACGAGAGCGTCACCATCCGCGGCCTGGCAACCGTCAAGCCGCGCCAGATGCTCGACGCCGAGATCACCTATGCCGACGGCGCTGTGAAGAAGGTGCCGATCCTCTGCCGCATCGATACGCTGGACGAGATCGACTACTTCAAGAACGCCGGCATCCTGCAATACGTCCTGCGCGGCATCGCCGCCTGAGGCGAAGCATCCTTCTCGGGCTGCGCAAAGCGCAGACCCGAGAACTTCTTCCAGTAGACTTTCCTGCGAGAGACGGTCGGCTCAAGGCCGACCGTGACGGCTCGCAGTTGTCCTCTCCCGCCCCGGGGTGTAAGGGGGCGGTTCAGTCATCCTTGGCGGGGGGCTTGGGGCAGGCGCGGAGATTCTCTGCGCCCGGATGTCATCCGCCTCCATCGCATCCAAGACGGGAGCACCCGCATGTCCGCTACGTTCGAGACGGTCGCCGGAATCATTTCTGAGACCTGCGACATTCCTCGCGAAAAAATCACGCCCGAGAGCCATGCCATCAACGATCTCGGCATCGATTCGCTGGCCTTCCTCGACATCGCCTTCGCCATCGACAAGGCGTTCGGCATCAAGCTGCCGCTCGAACAGTGGACTCAGGAAGTCAACGAAGGCAAGGCGCCGGCAGAGCAGTACTTCGTGCTCGAGAACCTGTGCCAGCGCATCGACGATCTCGTCGCCGCCAAGAAGGCGTAGTCTTCTCGTAGCCATTTCCGTCATTGCGAGCGTAGCGAAGCAATCCAGGAGACGTAGAGCTCTTCACGCTGGATTGCTTCGCTGCGCTCGCAATGACGAGGTCGCTGCGCTTGAGCCATGCGGACTCGCCCGGTAGAGCATAGCCGGCGCTCCGCTTCATCCAGCGCCGCGTCATTGATGATCGGAAGCGCATGCGCCTCGAATATTTCGACATGATCGACACCGTGGTCGCGTTCGAACCTTCGCAAAAACGCATCACCACCCGCTCGACCGTACCCGCCGCGACGGCCAGCCCCGTCTTCGAGGGTCATTTCCCGGGCCACCCGCTGGTCCCCGGCGTCCTGCTCACCGAAACCATGGCGCAGGCCTCCGGTTATCTCCTGCTCGGCCTCAACGGGCTCACGCAGATGCCCTTCCTGATGACGGTCGACAAGGCGCGTTTCCGCACCTTCGTCGAGCCCGACGCCGTCCTCGACATCACAGCCGAGCTCGTCATCGAGGGATCCGGCTACGCCGCCACCAAGGCGAAGATCACGATTGCCGGCAAGCCGATCTGCGACGCCGAGCTGCGCTTCCGCCTGATGCCCTTTCCCGCCGACATGCGCGCGCTGATGGAAGGTCGCATCGCCGCCATCGGTCTGAAGCCGGAGCCTGCCCGATGATCAAGCGCGACGTCGTCATCACCGGGATCGGGATAGCATCGAGCCTCGGCGAGGGCGTGGATGTCCATGCGCAGGCCGTGGCCGGCGACGCCGCGCCCGCGGTCGATGCCAAGAGCTTCGCGCCCTATCCCATTCACCCGCTGAAGCCGCTCGAGCTGGACCGCCAGATCCCGAAGAAATCGGATCAGCGCCAGATGGAGCCGTGGCAGCGCCTCGGCGTCTACACTGCCGGGCTGGCGCTCGATGCCGCCGGATTGAAGGATGATGTCGAGGCCAAGAGTGCCCTTCAGGTCATCGTCGCCGCTGGCGGCGGCGAGCGTGACCATGCCGTCGATGGCGCCATCCTGACCGATCTGCGCGGCGGCAACACGCCGGGCTCCTTCCTGAACGAGCGGCTGATGGGCGATCTGCGCCCGACGCTGTTCCTGGCTCAGCTCTCCAATCTCCTCGCTGGCAATATCGGCATCGTCCACGGCATCACCGGTGCCTCGCGCACCTTCATGGGCGAGGAGCAGGCCGGCGTCGACGCGATCCGCACGGCCCATGCCCGCATCGCGGCCGGACAGGCCGATGTCATGCTGGTCGGCGGCGCCTACAACGCCGAGCGCCGCGACATGCTGCTGCTGTTCGAGCTCGGCGGTTATCTCCGCAAGGGCGACTTCGCCCCCGTCTTCGCCCGCGAGGACGGACCCGGCGCGATCACCGGCAGCGCCGGCGCGTTCCTGGTGCTCGAATCGGCGGAGCGCGCCGCAGCCCGTAGCGCAAAGGCCTATGCCAAGCTCAGCCATGTCGGCGCGACGCGCTCGAAGCGTCAGCCCGGCACGGTCGAAACCGCGCTGCGCGGCCTGATCTCGGGCTTCGCGCCGGTCTCAGCCGGCGCACTGGCGATTTCAGCTTCGACCGGCGTCGCCGGAATCACCGCTGAAGAAGCGGCCGCCCTGGCGAGCCTGCCCGAAGCACGCCGCGTCGCCGCTGGAGATCTCGTAGGCCACGCGGTCGAGGCAGCCTTTCCCGTTGCGGTCGCCCTCGCGGCAGCGGCGATCTCGGCCGGACAGGCCGGCGAAGCCATCGTCACCGGCGCCGGCCATTGGCGCGGCGAGGGCGCGGCCCGGCTGGTGAAAGCGTGAGGAACGACCGATGAGCACACCCCATCGCGACTCGAAGGGCCGCCCGATCGTCGCCGTCACCGGCCTGGGCATCGTCACCTCGCTCGGCCAGGGCAAGCAGGTGAACTGGGATGCACTGACATCAGGCAAATCCGGCATCCACCGCATCGAGCGCTTCCCGACCGAGGGCCTGCGCACCAGCATCGCCGGCACCGTCGACTTCCTGTTCGATGGCGAGGTCACGGCCCCGGAGCTCTCTGAAAAGCTCGCGACGCTCGCCGGGCAGGAGGCGCTCACGCAGAGCGGCCTGGGTGAGCCAGGCGATTTCCCGGGCGAGCTCTTCATGGCGGTTCCCCCCGTCGAGATGGAGTGGCCCCAGAAGCAGGAGCTGGCGCAGACGCTGGAGGGTACCGTCGACTATGACGGCCTGCTGCGCGCCGCCGCCTCCCAAAAATTCAAACCGATGCACGAGCTCTTCCTGTTCGGCGCCGTCGCCGACCACATCGCGGAAAAGTTCGGCACCAAGGGTTCGCCGATCTCGCTCTCGACCGCCTGTTCCTCGGGCGCGACGGCAATCCAGATGGGTGTCGAGGCGATCCGCCGTGGCGATACCCAGAGCGCGCTCTGCATCGGCACCGACGGCTCGGTTCATGCCGAGGCGCTGATCCGTTTCTCGTTGCTCTCGGCACTTTCGACCCAGAACGAGGTCCCCGAGGCGGCCGCCAAACCGTTCTCGAAGAATCGTGACGGCTTCATCATGGGCGAAGGCGCGGGCGCGCTGGTGCTCGAGGATTATGATCACGCGTTGGCGCGTGGCGCGACCATCCTGGGCGTTGTCGCAGGCTGCGGCGAACGCGGCGACGGCTTTCACCGCACGCGCTCAAGCCCCGACGGCAAGCCCGCCATACTGGCGATGCAGGACGCGCTCGCCGATGCCGGCCTGAAGCCCGAGGATGTCGACTACATCAATGCGCACGGCACCTCGACGCCCGAGAACGACAAGATGGAAGCGATGAGCTGCACCGCCGTCTTCGGCGAGCGCATGGCGTCGCTGCCGATCTCGTCCAACAAGTCGATGATCGGCCACACCCTCACCGCCGCCGGCGCGATCGAGGCCGTGATCTCCTTCCTCACCATCGCCAATGGCCGCCTGCCGCCGACGATCAACTATGCCACCCCCGACCCCGCGATCGTTCTCGACGTGGTGCCCAATGTCGCCCGGGAGGCCCATGTCCGGACGGTAATTTCAAATTCCTTCGGATTCGGCGGCCAGAACACCTCGCTCGTCCTGACAGCGGAGCCCGCCCGCGGATGACCCGGATTCTCGTGACAGGCGGCGCCAAGGGCGTCGGTGCAGCAATCGTGCGCGCGCTGGCCGCAGCCGGGCATGACGTCGATTTCACCTATCGTTCCTCGGCCGAGCAGGCTCTGGCGCTGGCAGCCGAGATCTCGACTGCTTACCCCGAGCGACGCATAGCCGCGCTGCCGCTCGACCTTGCCGACAAGGTCGCGCTCGACGCCTTCTGCGAGGACCGCGAGGGCGAAGGCTATTTCGGCCTGATCCACAATGCCGGCCAGCCCTATGATTCGCTCGCCGCGATGATGGTGCAGGACAAGGCGGAAGCCGCGATGCAGGTCAATTTCTGGGCCTTCACCCGCCTCGCCAAGAGCCTGATGCGCGCCATGATCCGCGCCCGCTCCGGCCGGATCGTGGCCATCGGCTCGGTCGCGGCGCTGCGCGGCAACCCCGGAAATGCCGCCTATGCCGCCTCCAAGGGCGCGCTGGTCTCCTATGCCAACACGCTCGCGGTCGAGACCGGCAAGCGCGGTGTCACCGTCAACGTGATCGCACCGGGTTTTGTCGACACCGACATGATGGCGCCCTATGCCGCCTATCGCGACAAGATGCAGGCCCAGATCCCGGCCGGCCGCTTCGCGAAGCCGGAAGAGGTCGCCGGCCTCGCCGCCTTCCTGATGAGCGAGCCCGCCGCCTACATCACCGGCACCGTGATCCCGATCGATGGCGGCGTAACCGCGCAGCTGGGCGTGCATCGCTGATCGGTGTTGCTCGTCATTGCGGGCGTAGGCGAAGCCATCCAGGCTTGCAGGGCTCTACGCTGTTCTGGATTGCTTCGCTTCGCTCGCAATGACGGACGGATCCAACCCGATCGTGACGTCTCGGCCCCTACCGTGTTAGGTTCATAGCGAACCGAAGCGCACCGCCGAGGGAGCCCATGTGATGACAGCAGCTTTCACCATCCGCCTCGACGACGACATGCTGGCCAAGCTTGATGCGCTGGCCGCCGATACAGACCGCTCGCGCAGCTGGATCGCGGCCAAGGCGATCGAGAGCTATGTCGAGCTCAACGCCTGGCAGATTGCCAAGATCAAGGAGGGCATTGCCCAGGCCGATCGTGGGGAGTTCGCGACCGAGGAAGAACTCGACGAGATCGAAGCCGAGTTGCAGGCACGCATTGATGCCGCCCGATGAAGCTGATTTGGACACCTCGCGCCAAAGACGATCTACGCGAAATCGGCCACTATATCGCTGATTTCAATCCGACCGCGGCGCTTGCGCTGGCGCGGAGGCTTCGACATTCAGCCAAGGCGCTGGCCGATCACCCCGCCATAGGTCGGCCTGGCCGGGTCGAAGACACGCGTGAGCTCGTCGTCTTTGGAACCAACTATATTCTGCCCTACCGCGTCCGCGATGGACGCCTCGAAATCCTGGCCGCGCTTCACGCCTCGCGCGGATGGCCGGACGCACTCTGAAAGACGAAACTGTCCAATGCGTTCACTTCAGCTCCATGGCGACCGTGATCTCCGTCTCGAAGAGATCGAGCCGCCGCAGCCGCCCGCAGCCGGCGAGGTTCAGATCCGCATCCGCGCGGTCGGGCTGAACTATCTCGACGTCTGGGGCTTTCGCGGCATGGCCTTCGCCAGGCGCAAGATGCCGCAGGCGGCAGGCGTCGAGGCGGCTGGCGAGATCGTCTGCGTCGGCGAGGGCGTGACGAACCTCAAAGTCGGCGACACCGTCACCGCCTATGGCGCCGAGACCTGCGGGCATTGCAAGGCCTGCCTCGAGGGCCGCGACAATCTCTGCGAGAACGTCGCCGGCATTATGGGCTTCCATATCGACGGCTTTGCGCGCGAACTCATCAACAAGTCGGCGCGCCTCGTGATCAAGGCCCCGCCGGGCGTATCCTTCGAGGAGGCGGCCTGCGCACCGATCGGGTTTGGCACCGTCCAGCACATGCTGTTCGACAATGCCAAGCTGGAACCAGGCGAATCAGTCCTGGTCCATGCCGGAGGATCGGGCATCGGCACGGCCGCTATCCTGATGGCCAAGGCGATCGGCTGCACCGTCTACACCACGGTCGGCGACGACGAGAAGGGCGCCAAGGCCAAGGCGCTCGGTGCCGATTTCGTGGTCAACTACAAAACCGAGCGCTTCGAGGGCGAGGTTCGCCAGCTCACCAAGCGCAAGGGCGTCGACGTCGTCTTCGAGCATGTCGGTGCCGATACCTGGAACGGCTCGCTGCTCTGCCTGAAGCGCGGCGGCCGACTCGTGACCTGCGGCGCGACCTCCGGAGCCTCGACCACGATGAACCTTATGCAGCTCTTCCAGCAGCAATATCGCATCATGGGCTCCTTCGGTTGCCGCATCGAGAACATCGCGCAGTCGCTGGAGAAGATGGCCGGAGGCATGAAGCCGGTGATCGATTCGGTCTTCCCGCTCGAGGAATTCGAAAAGGGCCTGGCCCGGCTCGAGGGCCGCAAGGTCTTCGGCAAGGTCGTGGTCACGCTGTAGCAAGACCTCGCGCGGCCGCTCGTGCCGATCCGGTCGGGGGATGGAAGCGCGATGGACGTCCTCATTTTCAGAGCCCGCGCATAGATGGCGGGATGCCGGCCGGAACAGCACCGATTTCCATGCGCGAGCACGTTCAGTCCCGTCCGCCGGTCTCCCTCGAGGAGGGGGATCGTTCCCGCAATCGCACGTCCAGTGATGTGTCCCGCGGCACGGGGCTCGACGTCGCGGGCTGGGTCGTTCTGGCGGCGGTAGCTGCGGCCATTCTCTGGCGCCTCCCCCTTGGCCTCGACCTGTCCGATGAAGCCTACTACGCGGGTTTCATCGACGATTGGCTGAAAGGCTCGATCGCTTCCAGTCCCCTTTCGACGGTGCACCAGACAGCCGCGCTGATCGTTTATCCGGCCGCAAAGCTCTTTGTCGTGCTTACGGGTTCCAGCGACGGCATGGCGCTTTTCCTGCGGGCGCTCTTCCTGCTCGGCGCATTATCGGCCAGCGCGGCATGGCTGCTTTTCCTTCGCAGGCTGGGAGAGCCAGGCCTTGCGCCGTTCGTCCCGGCAATTGTCCTTGCCTTCGTACCGTTCGGCCTTCCCGCGCCGTCCTATAATACCCTTGGCCTGCAGGGCAGCGTTGTTGCACTGGCGGGATATGGCTGCAGCTTTTTGGCGTCGACATCGGCCGCCCGCGCGGTATGGGCTGCTATCGCGGCTGCGGGCTGTGCAGTTGCGCTGGTTGCCTAACCATCCTTGGTGCTGGCGATCGGGACACTGGGCGTCTTCGCGCTGATCTACGACCTCGGACGCGCCTCTTTCCTGCTCATCGCGATAGGAGCATCTGCCGCATCACTGGCAGCGACTGTGTACAGTCTCACACCCGGCAAGCTCTGGCAGAGCGCGGTCTATCTCACGCAGATCAACGATGCCAATGGGGTCGATCGCAAACTCGACTTCTCGCTCGGAATCCTCCGCGATCACCCGGCCTTCGCCATACTCGCTGCGGCGTCCATCCTGATCGGGATCATGCGCCCGAGACTGCCCGACTGGATCGTGACATGCTCGATCGGGTTGCTGGCTTTAGCGAGCTGTGCTTTTCCGCCAGCACTTTTTTCGAAGTCGCACGATGTCATCACTCTGATGGCCATGAGCGGCATCGGGCTGCTCGCGGGATTGGGCCCAGGTGCGGACACTCGCGGACGTATTGTCGCGATACTCTACGCAACCTCGCTCGCCGCCGGCATCGCAACCACGCTCTCTGCGTACAATTCGATCTACAACAGTTGCGTGGGACTTCTGCCGGCCGCCACCCTCGCACTGGTGCAAAACCCGTGCTCCGTACGGGCTGAGTCAGCGCATCGCTTCGCTGGCGTGCATTGCAGCAATGCTGGTGACGACGCTCGGGACCCACTACGGCGAACTTCCCGGGCCGCCTCGCCAGAAAATCGATAGCGGCTTCTATGCGGGAATCTGGGCGCGCCCTGCAGACTTGGCCGTGCTCGACATCATTCGCGCGCGCGTCAATCCGTTGCTGGTCGCTGAACCGACAATCGCGGTCATTGCCCGCATCCCCGGACTGATTCAGGTCACGCCCGCCCGAACGAAGATGCTCACGACATTTCCCCTGATGCGCAATGGTCAGGTTGCGGGGCTTGAAGCGACCGAGCGGTTTTACGCAGATTACAATAACCGTCCCGCTATCGTACTGATTTATAAGGATCCTTATTTCGACCCATTGAATCCGTTTGGGGCGGAGTTCGAGCGTTGGTACAGCCTGATCGAAAGCATTCCGACGCCGCTGGGTACGCTCGGCATCTATGCTCGAAACTAGGAAACGCCGCTGGCAAGACCTGCTGCGCCCCGGAAAAACTTGACGGGGCGGGCTTCCTGCCGCAAGTCGCCTGATCTTGCCCGAGAACGCTGCAATGACGGGCGCGCCTGGGGTCAAGGCCATCTTGAGACGATTGAAAGCCATTGCCGCACGCGCCGGCGCTGCCGTGATGATCGGCGTGATCCGGGCCCTGTTCGGCTTCCTGCGCCTGCTCGGGGCGGAACGTGCCAGCGATCTCGGCGGCTGGCTCCTGCGCAGCGCCAGCCCCTTGATCCCCGTCAACCGCGTCGCGCTGGCCAATATCCGTGAAGCCTTCCCGGACATGGACGAGCCCGAGGTGCGCAGGATCGCACGTGGCGCCTGGGAAAATCTCGGCCGCACCGCCGCCGAATACGCCCATCTGAAGACGCTGTTCGACTACGACTACCTCAATCCCGACAAGCCCTCGCGCGTCGAGGTCTCCGGAATCGAGCACTTCATCGCGCTCAAGGACGACGAGAAGCCCGGCCTGATCTTCTCAGCGCATCTCGCCAATTGGGAGCTGCCGGCGATCTGCGCGGCGGCCTATGATCTCGACACCACGGCCGTCTTCCGCGCCCCCAACGACCCCGCCATCGCCAGCGTCGTCTACGAGATCCGCTCCGGTGCGATGGGCGGGCTCGCCGCCGCCAAGCAGGGCGCCGCCTTCGCCATGCAGGGCGTGCTCGAGCGCAACGGCCATCTCGGCATGCTGATCGACCAGCATTTTACGCGCGGCGTCGTGGTTCCGTTCATGGGCCGGCCGGCGCTGACCAACCCGATCATGGGCAAGTTCGCCCGCCGCTTCGACTGTCCCGTCCATGGCGTGCGCGTCATCCGGTTGCCGAACCAGCGCTTCCGCCTGGAACTCACGCCGCCGCTCGATCTCCCGCGTGACGCTGCCGGCGAGATCGACGTGCAGGGCGCCATGGCCATGATGACGGCGGTCGTCGAAGGCTGGGTCCGCGAGCATCCCGAGCAGTGGCTCTGGATGCACCGGCGCTGGCGCCCGAACATGATCAAGGCATCCGCGGCACGAGCCGATCACGCCACCGCGATGAAGCCCATTTTCAAGGCAACGTGATTTCCCTGTGAGAATGAATGCGCGCTTTGTTATGGTCACGCATCGCGCGCCCCCAAGGCGCAGGGATGCCGGCCTGCGGCAGTCGATACGCCCATACCAAATCTTAGGGCGAATCTGATCTGATGCAGCTGGAACCGTCCTGATGCCTCGCCGAGTTCAAGACATGGTCCTTCCTGCCCGCCTTCTCCTGACCTCGCTCGCCGTGTTTCTCGGCGGCGCGATGGCCTCTGCGCAGGTGTCCGACAAGACCCAGCCCAAGGCGGTGATCGAGCTTTTCACCAGCCAGGGCTGCTCGTCCTGCCCGCCGGCCGATGCCCTGATGGTCGAACTCAGCAAGAGCCCCGATCTCGTCGCGCTGACCCTGCCCGTGACTTATTGGGATTATCTCGGCTGGAAGGACACGCTCGGCAAGGACAGCTTCGCCAAGCGCCAGAAGCTGTATTCGAAGGCGCGCGGCGACGGGCAGGTCTACACCCCGCAGGCCGTGGTCAACGGCGTCACGCATGTGATCGGCTCGGAGCGCGGCGAGATCCAGCGGGCGGTCAGCGAACACCCGGCGGCGAAGTTCGCAGCCAACGTCTCGCTTCAGGAGGAGGCAGGAGCCCTGCGTATCCGGCTGGCGCCGACAGGCACGCCCGGCGCGAAGGCCGCCAGTGTCTGGGTCCTACCGATCACGCGCATGGTCACGGTGCCCATCGCGCGCGGCGAGAATCAGGGCAAGACGATTTCCTACGCCAATGTCGTGCGCGGTCTGGTCCGCGTTGGCGAGTGGGACGGCAGCACCGCGACCGTCACCGCCCCGCTGACAGCGACGAAGGCGCCCGAGGCCGACAGCTACGTCGTCATCGTCCAGACCGAGAAGCCCGGCCAGTACGGCATGCTGCCAGGCGAAATCCTGGGCGTCGCGCGCGGCTCGCGCTGAGGCACGGCTACAGGATCACCACCTTGTTGGGGAGTTCGTCGACATCGTCGCCGGCACGCGGCGCATGGCTCGCGAGCACGCGACCGACAGCGCCCACCGCGTCGATCAGGCCCTCGCGCAGGTTGTCGTCGCGGGCCGCCGCCAGCAGGGGTTCGATGATCCCGCGCCAGGTCGCGTCGTCGACCTTACCGTCAATGCCCGTATCCGCGACGATCTCGGCATAGCGCTCCTGCAAGGCGACGTAGAGCAGGACCCCGGTCCGGTCCTTCGTCCGGGTCAGGCCGCGCGCCGCGAACTCGCGCAGGGCGACGTCATGCCCGCGCCGGCGCTTGACGAAGCCGGGCACGAAACGACCGCCCCGACCATACCAGAGCAGGGCGCCCAGCAGCACGGCCGCGCAGATCAGCTGGATCAGGAAGATCCGGGGCGCGCTCGTCATGGTCAGTGCCAGCAGGGGCCACGGCACGAACAGCGCGAGCCCCAGCGCCATCACCACGGGCACGGTGCGATAACTCGAGGCCGCGCGATCGATCACCACGACGATCTCGCCGGACGTCAACATCTCTGCCTGTCGCACAGCGTCCGCGATCGCGTCCCTATCGGTTGAATCCATCACCAGTCTCCCGAGGCGCCGCCGCCGCCCGACGAACCCCCGCCACCTGAAAACCCGCCGCCCGAGCCACCCGAGCTCCAGCCACCGCCACCGCCGCCCCAGCCCGAACCGGAGCCTGTGCTCCAACCGGTGCTCTGCKGCAGCGTCACCCACTGGCCGTTGCGCATCCGGTGGCGGCGCGGACCGCTCTTCTGGCTGACGCCGCGGATGAAGGCGACGATAAACAGGAAGATGAAGAGCATCGCGACGACGACCGCAATGTCCTCGGCAAACGAACTTTCGTCGTCGCGCACCACTGCGCGGCGCTGCCACTGCTCGGCATCGCCGCTGAGGATCTCGAGGATCGCATCGACGCCGCCCTCGATCCCCCCGGCAAAATCGCCGGTTTTGAATTTGGGTGTCACCGCCGTGGTGATGATCACCTTCGACAGCGCATCGGTCAGCGCGCCCTCGAGGCCATAGCCGACCTCGATGCGCACCTTGCGCTCATTGGGCGCCACGAGCAGAAGGACGCCATTATTGGTCTTGGCCACGCCCAGCTTCCAGAACCGGAAGAGCCCGTTGGCGAAGTCCTCGATGCCGATCCCCTGCAGGGAGGGCACCGTAGCGACCACGAGCTGGTCGCCGGTCTTGTCCTCATGCGCCTTGATCTTGGTCTCGATGCGCCCGCGCGCCTCGGTGCCGATCAGGCTCGCGCCATCGACGATGCGCCCGGTGAGTGCGGGGTAGGACGGCTCGGCGGCAAGAGCCAAGCCGGTCCAGAGGAGCAGAAGCAAGAGTGCGGGCACGCGCACCAGACCCCCCCTCCCAACTGGGAGAGAGGTTCTCCGTACGTCGCTGCGCCGGATTCCCGGATTCACGCGAAAACCCTGCCGGTTACGCTCAGAACTTCACCGCCGGCGGGCGTTCCGCACCCGATGTCGCGGCAAAGGTCTCCATCGGCTTGGACCCCCAGAACAGCTTTGCCCAGATCACGCCCGGAAAGGTACGGATCTCGGTGTTGAAGGCCTGCACCGTCTGGATGTAGTCGCGCCGCGCCACGGTGACGCGGTTCTCCGTGCCCTCGAGCTGCGACTGCAGCGCCAGGAAGTTCTGGTTCGACTTCAGCTCGGGATAGCGCTCGACCGTCACCATAAGCCGGCCCAGCGCGCCGCTGAGTTGGTTCTGCGCGTCCTGGAATTCCTTGAACTTTGCGGGGTCGGTGATGGTCGAGGCGTCGACCTTCACCTGGCTCGCCTTGGCGCGGGCCTCAATGACCTGCGTCAGCACCTCGCGCTCCTGTGTCGCATAGCCCTTCACGGTCTCGACGAGGTTCGGGATCAGGTCGGCGCGGCGCTGGTACTGGTTCTGGACTTCCGACCAGGCGGCCTTGGCCTTCTCCTCAAGGGTTGGGACGTTGTTGTAGCCGCAGCCGGCGAGCGCCAGGCCCATGAGGGCGACAGCCGCAACCGTCAGACTCCGGCGAAAAGCGATAGAAATGGAAAGCGACATGCCGGGGGCCCCTTCTGACGGCGTCTCGAAACTCACGAAGCGCGACCTTAGTCCGCCTCAACCGCCAGTCCAAGGCGGCGTGTGGCCTATTTGCGCGAGGCCATGGTGACGCCATCGATTTCGGCGTTACTGTGCCGCGCATAAGCCATTGAGGACGAGTCCGATGCCAATGCTGTCGCAAAAACCTCAACTGCTCTTCGCAACGGCCCTGTTGGCGGCGCTCAGCACCGCTCCGGCCAGCGCACAGACACTCGCGCCTGCTCCGGAAGCATCGACCGGGCGTATCGCCAAGACCTTCGGCAGCGCGCAGCGCTTTATGGTGGCCGCCGCCAATCCGCTCGCCGCCGACGCCGGTCGCGAGATTCTGCGTCGTGGAGGCAGTGCGGTCGATGCCGCGATCGCGGTCCAACTCGTGCTGAACCTGGTCGAGCCGCAGAGTTCGGGAATCGGCGGCGGCGCCTTTTTGGTGCATTGGGACGAGGCCGGCAGGAGCGTCGCCACCATGGATGGACGCGAAACCGCCCCGGCCGCAGCCCGGCCAAACCGCTTCATCGGGCAGGATGGCAAGCCGATGAAGTTCCAGGAGGCGGTCGTCGGCGGCCGCTCTGTCGGAGTGCCGGGAACCTTCAAGCTGCTCGAGGCCGCCCATCGGCGTTGGGGCAAGCTGCCCTGGGCAGAGGTGCTCGCGCCCGCGATCAAGCTGGCCGAGAATGGCTTCGCGATTTCGCCGCGCCTCAACGGCCTGCTTTCACGTGAAACATCGCTGGCGAAGAACGCGCTCGCGGCCGCCTATTTCTACGAGCCCGACGGCAAGGCCAAGGCTGTCGGGACCGTGCTGCGCAACCCCGCTTTCGCCGCGACCCTCAAGGCGGTCGCCGAGCGTGGCACCGACGCCTTTTATTCCGGCGCAGTCGCCGAGGACATTGTGGCGACGGTGACGGGTCACCCGACCAATCCCGGCGACATCACGCTGGCCGACCTGGCCGGCTATGGCGTCGTCGAGCGCGAACCGGTCTGCGGGGCGTATCGCGTCTGGCGCATCTGCGGCATGGGCCCCCCGAGCTCCGGCGCCATCGCGATCCAGCAGATGCTCGGCATCCTGGAAACCCGGGATCTCGCGAGGATGAAGGCCGGCCCCGAAGCGGTTCACTGGTTCAGCGAGGCCGGGCGCCTCGCCTTTGCCGATCGCGCGCTCTACGTCGCCGACCCCGGTTTCCTCAGCGTCCCCGTGACCGGATTGATCGACCGCGACTATGTCCGTTCGCGCGCCGGCCTGGTCAGCCCCGACAAATCGATGGGCCGCGCCAAGCCCGGCGACCCCCCGCACAAGCGCGCACAGTTACTGAGCCCCTCGGAGGGCATCGAGAACGGCACCAGCCACATCTCTGTCATCGACGCCGCCGGCAATGCCGTCTCGATGACCACCACGATCGAGGACGGTTTCGGCTCGCGGCTGATGACCAAGGGCGGCTTCCTGCTCAACAACGAGCTGACCGACTTCTCCTTCCTGCCCGAGGAGGACGGAAAACCCGTCGCCAACCGTGTCGAGGGCGGAAAGCGGCCGCGCTCGTCGATGGCGCCGACGCTCGTCTTCGACGCGTTCGGGCGGCTCTATGCCGTGGTCGGCTCGCCCGGCGGCAGCCAGATCATCGGCTATGTCGCCAAGACGCTGGTCGCATTGCTCGACTGGAAAATGGATCCGCAGGCGGCCGTCGACCTCGCGAATTTCGGCAGCCGCAACGGCCCGACCGAACTCGAGGCCGGTACAGAGGCCGATCCCTGGAAGGCCGCGCTCGAAGCCAAGGGCCACGAGGTCCGCGTGCTGGAGATGAATTCGGGAATCCAGGCGATCGTCAAGACGCCGGAAGGGTTTGTCGGCGGCGCCGACGGCCGCCGTGAAGGCGTCGCGATCGGGGATTGAGCCGCGGCAGAGCGCGCCTACTCTTCCTCGGCGCGCCGCTCGCCGCCGGCATCGCGGCCGGCGATCAGCCAGTAGACGAAGCCGCTGGCCGCGCCGACGAGATAGAGCGCGCCGATGACCCGCACTTCGGCGCCGCTGGGCGTCCGCGTCAGACCAAGCAGCGCCAAAGGCAGCACCGCCGCCAGCAGGCCCGTGAGCCCGCTCTGGATCAAGCCGCTGCGCATCCGGAAGAGCTCAGAGCCGATCGCGACCGCCGCGACCGGAATCACGATGATCGCCAGACCCAGGCGGCTGAGCAGTGACACCGCCGCCAGCGCCGTCGGCTCGATGTCGAGCCCCTCATCGGCCATGCCGAACAGGGCATCGACCAGTTGCCCGAAGCCACCGCCGAGCAGCATCGCCATCTCGGGAGAGGACACGCTGACGATCATCAGCGCGACCGTCCCCGCGCCCATGGCGACGAGCAAAGCGAAGGGGATCAGCAGCAGCCAGCGCAACACCGTCTTATTCCGCAGCTACAGCGGCGGCAGCGGCAGTGGCTTCGTCTTCCGCGTCCAGCATCAGCCGGGCGCGCGCCGAGAGTTTCTCGGTCTCGCTCTTGAGCTGGCCGCAGGCGGCGAGGATGTCGCGGCCGCGCGGCGTGCGCACCGGCGAGGCATAGCCAGCCCGGAACACGATCTCGGAAAACCGCTCGATCCGATCCCAATCCGAACATTCATACACCGTGCCGGGCCATGGGTTGAACGGAATCAGGTTGATCTTGGCCGGAATGCCCTTGAGCAGCCGAACCAGCTCGCGTGCATCGGCATCGCTGTCGTTGACGCCCTTGAGCATGACGTATTCGAAAGTGATGCGCCGGGCGTTCGAGACGCCGGGATAGGTCCGGCAGGCTTCGAGCAATTCGGCGATCGGGTATTTCTTGTTCAGCGGCACCAGCGTGTCGCGCAGTTCGTCGCGCACGGCATGCAGCGAGATCGCCAGCATCGTGCCCATCTGGTCTCCCAGCGGTCCGATCTGCGGCACCACGCCCGAGGTCGAGACGGTGATGCGGCGGCGGCCGAGCGAGAGCCCCTCATTGTCGGAAATCACGTCGATGGCATCGCGCACGCCGTCGAAATTATAGAGCGGCTCGCCCATGCCCATGAAGACGATGTTGGAGACGAAGCGTCCGCCATCCCTGGGAACGAACGCGCCCCCTGGTGCAGCCCGGCCCGGGAAATCGCCGAGCCGTTCGCGCGCCACCATCAGCTGCGCGACGATCTCCTCGCAGGTGAGGTTGCGCACCAGGCGCTGCGTGCCGGTGTGGCAGAAGGTGCAGGTCAGCGTGCAGCCGACCTGGCTTGAGACGCACAGCGTGCCGCGGTCGACCTCGGGAATGTAGACGCATTCGATCTCGGCGCCGCGGTCGCGCGGGCCGGTCGATGGCATCCTGATCAGCCATTTGCGGGTGCCATCGGTCGAGATCTGCTCGGCCGTGACCTCGGGTAGATCAAGCGTGAAGCGCTCGGCGAGCTGCCCGCGCAAGCCCTTGCCGATCGTCGACATCTCGGCGAAATCGCGCACGCCATAATGGTAGATCCAGTTCCAGAGCTGGCCGACGCGCATGCGCCGCTCCTTCTCGGGAACGCCGATCTCGGCCAGTGCCTCGGCAAGGCCTGCACGCGTGCGCCCGGCAAGCGAGCGGCGCTGCAAAACGACTTCGGCCGCAGGCGCGGCGGATTCTAGGACAGCAAGGGTCATCGGAACTCTGTTCGATCGGAGCGCGTTCGGGCCCGGATGACGGGCTCATAGCACAAGATTGGCGCGCTGCGAAATCGCTGCGCTGAGAGTCCGCCCGCAGGGCGCCGGATCGGCAGCCCCGCGAGGGCATGTGCGCTATTTGCAGGCGTCTTCGGCGCGCTTCACCGTCTGCGTCAGGCCGGCCAGCGAGTATTTGTCGCTGGTGGGATTGCCGCGCTTGGACGTGCCCTTGATTTCGAGGCCCGAACCCTTGCGCAGCGCATCCAGCATGCGGGGCTCCTCGGCCGGGTTCTTGAGCCACATGTTCTGGCCCTTGGCGACAAGAGCAAAACGATCCTTGTCGATGATCGCCTGATGCTCGACGCCTTCCTTGAGGTCGAAGTTCATCACGAAGCTGATCTCGTTGCGCACGCCCTCGGCCGGGCGGCTGGAGACGAAGAGCAGGCCCTCGACCTCCTTGAGATTGGCGGGCACCCGGACCTCGGCCTTCGACAGGGCGTAGCAGACCTTGCTGCGGCCCTGCTGGGACGAGAAAGCCTGCCACTTGCCGGCGGTCTCAAGCAAGAGCGCCTGGGCCTGCCCGGAGGCTGCAGCCGCGGCGCGCTGCGCGTGTGACGCGGTCGACAAGCCGAGGCTGACGACAAAAACTCCGGCAATCACGCCGGAGAGAGCCAGGAAACGGGATGCGAACGATCGGTTATGGAGCGTGTCTGGAATCATGGACCGCCATCAGTCAGTAAAAGTCTTAACACCGCGTTTACCTCCGGTTGACCGGAAAAGTTCGCGCGACACTCGGGAGGCCTGGACTAAGGTCCCATGATCCTGGCGAAAATGCGAGCATCATGGCATTTCGTTGGTTGCGGCAGCACCAGCTTGCCATGCCGGCTTGTCATGACCTCCGCGACCGGGCCAGCGCCGTCTCGGCGTATCCTGAGCCTTAACGGCGCCAGCAGCGACTATCTCGATCGCGATCCTATGCCTTATAGTCGGCAAGGCAAGGGAACCGCGGCAGCCATGCAGCATCAGACGCAGCGAACCGGACGGACCAGGCCATGAGGGCGCTGCTCTGCGAAAGCCATGGACCGGCCGAGACGCTGGTCGTCCGCGAACTGCCCGACCCTGTTCCCGGCCCCGGCGAGGTCGTCGTCGACGTCAAGGCTGCGGCGCTCAACTTCTTCGACACGCTGGTCATCCAGAACCGATACCAGGCGAAGCCCGCGCTGCCGTTCTCGCCCTGCGCCGAATGCGCCGGCACGATCTCTGCGCTGGGCCCCGGCGTCACGGGCTGGCGCGTCGGCGAACGTGTCGCAGCGTGGCTCGGTGTCGGGGCGGCCCGCGACAAGGTCGTCGTGTCCGAGGACGCATTGATCAGCCTGCCCGATTCGCTCGACGATGCCCGCGCGGCCGGCCTGTTCGTGACCTATGGCACCGCCATGCACGGGCTGATCCAGCGCGCCCGACTGAAGGGCGGCGAGACGCTCGCCGTACTCGGTGCCGCCGGCGGGGCGGGGCTTGCCGCCGTCGAGATCGGCGCCCTGCTCGGCGCCCATGTCATCGCCTGCGCCTCCTCCCCCGACAAGCTTGCGCTCGCCCGCGAACATGGCGCGCAGGAGGAGATCGACTACAGCCAGGAGGATTTGCGCGCGGAACTCCGCCGGCTCAGCGAAGGCCGGGGCATCGATGTGCTCTACGACACCGTCGGCGGCGATCTCGCCGAGCCGGCCGTCCGCTCGATGGCCTGGGAGGGGCGCTATCTCGTCATCGGCTTCGCCGGCGGCGTCATCCCGAGGATCCCGCTCAACCTGCTGCTGCTGAAGGGGTGCGACCTGCGCGGCGTGCATTGGGGCGACTTCGTGACCCGCGACCCGGCAGCCCATCGCCGCAACATGGAACGCCTGCTCGCCTGGGCCGCAAAGGGGCATATCCGCGCCCATGTACATGCGGAAATCCCGCTCGAGCGCTGGACGGAAGCCTTTGCGCTGATCGGCGACCGCAAGGCCAAGGGCAAGATCGTGCTGACCCTGTGAGACGGCGGCCGGAACGGGTCCGGCCGCAGCTTCATGAGGAGGCGTCGCGCGGCTGCGCCTCCAACGATAAGGCCAGGAGCGACGAAAGGCCGCTCAGAGGTCCGTCATCGACTGCCTGGCCTGCTCGCGATGGGCGGGCGTGATCGAACCCGCCACGGCCGCGATGGCAGCTGCGATGACAGCGGCATCATCTGTGAAGCCCAGGAACGGCATGATGTCCGGGATGGCATCGATCGGCAGCACGAAATAGCCGAGCGCCGCCAGCAGCGTCAGCCGCACGCGTCGCGGCGTCGCGGGATCGCGCGCGCAGATCCAGGCCGCGAGCAGATCCTCCGCGAACGGGATCTTCTTCGCCACACGCTTCAGCCGGCCGAGGAATTCCGAGCCGAACCGCGCCTCGTCACGCAGGCTGCGCCGGATCTCGGCCATCTCATCGGCACTGAAACGCGACGTGAAACCTTCGCTCATCCCTGCATCTCCTCGCCCGTCGCGGTGCTGGCCCCGCATGATGCGGAAAACCTGTGCGATCAGGACGGCTGAAAAATGGCCATGCCCGAAACCCTGCACAAGAGGGGAGCCCGAAAGTCGCTCTTGGCCCGCCTCCCAAGCCCCTCTAAACCCGGGGGAACGCTCGAATAAGATGAGGAAATGGCCATGAAACTCGATTCGTCGCTCTCCGCCATCGTCACCGGCGGCGCCTCCGGCCTCGGCGAGGCCACCGCCCGCATGCTGGCGGGACAAGGCGTGAAGGTCGCGCTGTTCGACCTGAACGCCGAGCGTGGACAGGCGGTGGCAAACGAGATCGGTGGCACTTTCGTCTCCTGCGACGTTACCAGCGAGGCCTCTGTGGACGCAGCCTTCGCCACGGCGCGCATCGCGCAAGGGGTCGAGCGCATCCTGGTCAACTGCGCCGGCATCGCGCCGGGACGCCGCATCGTCTCCAAGAAGCGCGAGACCGGCGAACTGATCGCCCATGACACCGCCCTGTTCGAAAAGGCGCTGGCGATCAACCTGACCGGCACATTCCGCATGATCGCGAAATCGGCAGTGGCGCTGGCGGCGCTTGATCCGATCACGCCCGATGGCGGGCGCGGCGTCTTCGTCTGCACGGCGTCGGTCGCGGCCGAGGACGGCCAGATCGGCCAGGCCGCCTATGCCGCCTCCAAGGCCGGCATCGTGGGCATGACGCTGCCGATTGCACGCGACCTCGCCCAGATCGGCATCCGTGTCATGACGATCATGCCCGGCCTGTTCGAGACACCGATGTTCGCAGGGCTGCCGGAGGATGCAAAAGCCTCGCTAGCCGCCTCGATCCCGCACCCCTCGCGGCTTGGCAAGGCGACGGAATACGCAAGCCTGGTTCGCAGCATCATCGAGAACGACATGCTGAACGGCAGCGCGATCCGGCTCGACGGCGCAATCCGTCTAGCGCCGCGCTGAGGCTCACCCTCTCCCGCCTGAGCCCTCATCCCGAGGGCTGCGGAGAGGCTCACAGGATCCGAAAAACCTCGCCGCGCGTAAGGTCGCGGTAGAGATCCACGCGCTCCCCGTTCCAGTGATAGTCGAGATGGCGGCCCTGCACAGGGTTTGCGGCGCCGTCTGGATAGAACAGTCCAACGCAGCGGCCCCCGAGCCTGCGCAGGCTTGGATAGACGACACCCTCCGCCCCCCCGGCCCTAAGCGTGGCACCGAGCGCCTGGCTCTCGGCATAGTCGTCCCGCGCCAGCACGCCGCCATCCGCCGGGTCGAGCCCGCAGAGATCATGCAGGCGTGCGCTAACATCGAGCTGAATTTCGCGGAACTGCGACGTCCAGCCCGGCTTCTCGGCGGTGGCGGCCATGAAGCGGGCATGGTGGTGGATCGTCTCGAACAGCGCGACCTCAAAGCTGTCGCCGGCATAGAGGACGCCGAAGCGGCCATCGCTGAAGCGGCTCGGACGGTCGGGGCTGGCATGGGTGAAGGGCGCCATCAGCCAGGTTGAGCCCGGGCCCGAGACGCGCCGTTCCACCGGCACCAGCGCAAGGTTACCGACACTCTCCATGACGCGCGGATTGGTCTTCTGCTCGGCCGAGAGGATCAGAGGCCAGTCGGCGGGGTCGGCAATGTCCTCGAACAGGTCGATCGGCGGGAACAGGCTGCGGATGATCCGCACGCCGCCGAGCCACTCGATCTGCGCCAGCGGAATATCCGCAGGCGCCGGCGCCGCGGCATCGTTCACCAGCCACCCCGCTCATGGTCGAGATAGCGCCGCACCCGCATCAGGTCGGTCAGTTCGCCGCCGAGCATGATCTCGAGCGCGCTGCGGCCGGCAAAGGCCGCGTTGGGCGCCTTGACCCAGTCATAACCGCGCTGCGGCTCGCGGAAGATCAGCCGCAGCGCCTTGTGGATTCCCATCAGGTTCGACAGGCGCGCCTTGCCGTCGCGCGAACAGCGGCCGATCTCACCGGCCTTCCAGCGCCGGAAACTGCGCAGCGGCAGATCGAGCAGCGTTGCCGCCTGATCGTCGGTCACGCGCCAGAGCCTGAACAGGTTGACGACGGCGCGGAACATCGCCGCCGCTTCGTCGTCGGAGATCGGATCCGGGACGAAGTCGGGCGGGGCCGTCTCGATGCGCAGCAGAGCCGTCATGGCGCGATCTCCATTTGGCATAAATTGGTATCAAAGATGCCAAATGGCAAGGCTGTTCGATTGAGGCAGCCTATTCGGCAGCCGTCGGCTTCGCCTTGATCTCGTGCTTCAGGATCAGAGGGGTCTGGGCCAGCGCGAAGATCATGGTCAGTGGCATAACCCCCCAGACCTTGAATGCGACCCAGAAATCCTGCGTCTGCGTGCGCCAGACGACCTCGTTCAGCGCCGCCAGCACGAAGAAGAACAGGCCCCAGCGCAGGGTCAGCTTGCGCCAGCCCTCCTCGTCGAGTTGGAGCACGGTCTCCAGCACAAGTGCCAGCAGCGAGCGCCCGAAGAACAGGCCCCCGAGCAGCACGCAACCGAACAGCGCGTTCACGATGGTCGGCTTGACCTTGATGAAGAAGGCATCGTCGAGAAGGATGGTCAGGCCGCCGAAGACGCTGACCACGATCGCGTTGACGATCGCCATGCGCGGCAGGTAGCCCATCAGAATGCGCGACAGCGCCAGCGCCACCAGCGACGCCACCATGAAGACGCCCGTGGCGACGAAGATCCGCCGGTCGGCCGTGACGCCGAAGAACCGGTCGCCATAGGCATTTGCGAAGAAGAATATCGCCAGCGGGCCGAATTCGAGCGCGAGCTTCAGAAGCGGATTGACGGCTGGCTTGGCCGCCGCCCCGCTTGCCCGCTTGTCTTGATCAAGGCCACTCTCGCTCACGCCGCTTCTCCCAGCCCTGCGACCGCACGGGCAAATTCCTCGGCCGAGAACGGCTCCAGATCCTCGACGCTCTCGCCGACGCCGATGAAATGCACCGGCAAGCCAAATCGCGCCGCCAGCGCCACCAGAATGCCGCCGCGTGCGGTGCCGTCGAGCTTCGTCATGACGAGTCCGGTTATGCCCGCAGTGTCCTGGAACGCCTCGACTTGGCTGATCGCATTCTGGCCGACGGTCGCGTCCAGAACCAGAAGTGCCGCATGCGGCGCCTCGGGCTCAAGCTTGCGGATCACCCGGACGACCTTGGCGAGTTCGTCCATCAGACCTGTCTTGTTCTGCAGGCGCCCGGCCGTGTCCACGAGCAGCACATCCGTGCCGGCGGCCCTGGCCTTCTGCAGCGCCTCGAATGCGAGACCCGAGGCATCGGCGCCCTGCTGGCCCGAGACGACCTCGCAGCCGGTGCGCTCGCCCCAGACCTTGAGTTGCTCGATCGCAGCGGCGCGAAAGGTGTCGCCGGCGGCGAGCATCACGGTCTTGCCCTCCGCCCGGAACTTTGCCGCGAGCTTGCCTATGGTCGTGGTCTTGCCGGAGCCGTTGACCCCGACCATCAGGATCACGAAGGGCTTTTTCGTGGCGTCGATCGCCAGTGGCAGCGCAACCGGCGTCAGGATCGCCTCGACCTCGCGCGCCAGGATCGCCTTCACCTCGGCTGGGTCGATCTGCTTGTCGTAGCGGCCTTCGCCGACCGCCTTGGCGATGCGGGCCGAGGTGGCGAGGCCGAGATCCGCCTGGATCAGGATGTCCTCAAGGTCCTCGAGCGTGCCGGCGTCGAGCTTGCGCTTGGTGAAGAGCTCGCTGATCCCCGTGGTCAGCGCCGAGGATGTGCGCGACAGCCCCTGCGTCAGCCGCTTCCACCAGCTCTGCTTGGGCTTGGGCGCCACGACGACCGGCGGCTCCATCACAGGCTCCGCCTGGACAGGCGCAGGTTCGGGCATCGCGACAGGCAGGGGCACGTCGATCGGCAGCGGTGAGGCCTCGCCCATCAGCACGTCGGGCGCGATCAACGCCTCGGGTTCGGGCTCCGGCGGTGCTTCTGTTGCCGGCGCCGCGGGCAACTGGTCCGGCTTCGCCTGCTCGTCCTCAAGTCCGAAAAGCCTCGAAAGGAAGCCGCGTTTCTTCGGTTGCGTCTCGCTCATCACCCGTCCTGTCGTCCGGCCGCGACGCTCCCCGAGGTTGCGTCGCAAGGCCGCCTTCGCTAGCGCAATGCCATGACCGCGCCCGATCAACCAGAAATTTCGCAAGCCCTGCCCTCGCAGGAGCAAGACCGCGACGAAACGGCACTGCCGGTGCCGCTGCTCTACCGCGACGCCATGATGCTGGTCATCGACAAGCCAGCGGGCCTGCCTTCGCACCGCGGCCCCCAAGCCAAGCGCCGGGTCATCCCTGTGCTCACCGACCATCTCGACGCGCTGCGCTTCGGCCTGCCGCGCAAGCCAGAGGCCGCGCACCGTCTCGACAAGGACACCTCCGGCTGCCTCGTGCTCGGCCGGCATCCGCGCGCCATGGCCGATCTCAACCAGATGTTTCGCGAAGGCCGCATCGGCAAGACCTACTGGGCCGTTGTCGAGGGCAGCCCTGAGCAGGACGAGGGGCTCATCGACCTCGCCTTGTCACGACGCGATCCCGACCGGGGCTGGTGGATGAAGGTCGATCCCGAGGGCCTGCCCTCGCAGACACGATTTCGTGTGCTCGGGCGCGGGAGCATGGACGGCACGGCGCTCGCCTGGCTCGCGCTGGAACCGCTGACAGGCCGCACGCATCAATTGCGCGTGCATTGCGCCGCCATGGGCTGGCCGATGCTGGGAGACGAGATCTATGGCTCGGCGCCGCGCGAAGGCGGGCCCGGACTACATCTCCACGCACGCAGCATTACGATCCCGCTCTACAAGAAGCGCGCCCCGGTCCAGGTCGAGGCGCCCCCGCCCGCCCATCTGCTGGCGGCGCTGACGGCCTGCGGCTGGTCCGAACCTTTCCAGAATCCTAACGCACCCGCCTGAGTCCCGCTGGCTCCGTGCAACCGTTCCCTAAGGTCTTCGCGCTATGGGCTTGGGCTCACGCGAGCGACGGCAGGGGCCATGCACCAGACAGCCACCGTGACCAGTGCGGAAGGGACGCCCTCCCTGCACACGCTCGAGGCTGCGCGGCTTGCCAGTGACGGGGCACCCGGCTCTCCGCTCTCGACGCTGCTCGGCTGGGTCGAGGGCTATCTGATGAGCGCCCATGCCGAGCTCGGGCGCAGCGGCGCGGTCTGCCCCTTTACAAGGCAGGCGGCCAGGCTGGACACCGCACGCATCGGCATCTGCGAGGCCAGCCCCGAGGACGAGGACTTGGCCTTCGCGCTGATCCGCAGCAGTTTTCGTGCGCTGGAGGCCATCCCCGCCAAGCCGAGCATGGCGCATTTCCGCACTGTGATCGTCGGTTTCCCCGCCTGCGCTTCGCCCGAAGGCATTACGATGCTGCAGCGGGTGCAGAAGCGCCACAAATTCTATTCGCTCGCCCGCAACCGGATGATCGGCCTGATGTATGCGGGTTCTGACGCGCCAGGCCTGTGGAACCCGGATTTCCGGCCATTGCGCGCGCCGCTGCCCGTGCTGGCGATCCGCCACATGGTCGAGCAGGACGCGCCATTCGCAGCGCGCCACCCCTTGCTGCTGCTGCCCTATCTGGCGCGCTTCCCGCTGGCAGGGACCAGGCGCCTGTTTGCGCTCGCCCGGACAGGCGCCTGATGACGCCTTCGGTCGCGCTGCGGACGGCCTGCCTCGACCCGACTGCGCAAGCCGACATGCTCACGCGCCAAAGCGGGCTGGCGATCGAGATCGTGCGCGACGACGCCGGCTTCCTCGCTCTGCGGGAGGACTGGGATGCCCTGTTCGCCCGTTCCGCGCTGCCGCACCAGCTCTTCCAGAGCCATGTCTTCCTGCGCCATTGGGCCACGCATTACCGCGAGCCCGGCGCCCGGCTGAGCATCGTCACGGCGCGACGCGACGGGCGGCTCGTCATGGTCTGGCCGCTTCAGAGCCAGCGCCGCTTCGGGCTCCAGATGCTGTGCTTCATGGGGCTCCCCGTCGCGCAATTCGGCGATGTCCTAGTGGAGCGCGACGGTCACGAGGCGACCCTGCTGGCTGCCGGCTGGAGCGCGGTGCGGTCCCTGCGCGCCGACCTCTTCGAACTGCGCAGGGTGCGCAGCGATGCCGCGCTCAACTTCACCAGCGAGCCCCCCGGCAGCGTTCTGATGGAACGGCGCGAGGCCCCTCGCGTCGACCTCGACCTGCGAGTCGGCCCCGACGGACCGAGCTCGATCTATCCAGCCCGCGAGCGCTCGAACTATCGCCGCCGCCTGCGCCGGCTTGGAGAACATGGCAGCATCGGCTTTGCCACGCTCGGCCCCGGCCCCGAGGCGGCCCGCCTTGCCGGCGAGGCTATCGCCATGAAGCAGGCGGCGCTAACGCGCCACGGCGTGCTGGCGCCGACGGTGTCGGACCCGCGCTTCGCCGCCTTCTTCCGCGACCTCGCAGGCGATACGCAGGGCGGCTCGCCGCTGCGCATGACCGCGATCTCCTGCAATGGCAGCGCGATCGGCATCGACATCGCGTTCGACTGCAAACGGACGAGCTTCGGTCACGTCATCGCGACGCATCCCGATCATGAGCGCGGCGGCGTCGGCAGTGTCCTGATCCATCGCAGCTTCGACGCCGCCAAGGCGCGCGGAAACACGCATTTCGACCTGCTGGCGCCGGCCGATCCCTACAAGCTCGAACATTCCGACGAAGTAACCGGGGTCGAGGACCGGCTGATGCCACTGTCGCTGGCCGGACAGCTGGTCTGCCGGATGGGTCGCGCATCTGCGCCCGATGCTGCGCGCGACGCTGCGAAACCTGCCGGCCCCGGTGACGCAGCGCCTCGCAGCCTGGTCGCGACCGGGCAAAAGCTGAGCGCTCAGCCGATCAGCGCATCCATCGCGCGCGCCATACGGACGTCGAGCTCGGTCAGGCCACCAGCATCATGCGTCGCCAGCGTGACCTCGACGGTGCGGTAGATATTGGTCCATTCCGGGTGATGGTCCATGGTCTCTGCCAGCAGCGCGACCCGTGTCATCCAGCCAAAGGCCTCGCTGAAATCGCGGAAGGTGAAGCGTTTGGCGATCGCCTCGCGGCCCTCGACCAGCTTCCAGCCGCTCAGCGTCACGAGCGCCTCGTCGCGGGCTTCGGAACTGAGACGCTTGGGCCGCGTCATCGCCGCTGCACCGCACGGCTCGGCAGGCGGTTCGGGTAGGACGGCCCCAGCGGATAGGCCGCCTCCATCACATAGGGCCCGCCGCCGACCGAATCGCGCGACGACATCAGCGCCAACCGTCTCACTGTGAAGCTGATCGGCCGCACGATCGGGTGCAGCGAAAGAAAATGTGCGACATCGACGGGGCTGGTGTCGCGCAGCCGCGCCAGCGTGACATGTGGTACGAACTTGCGCGCTTCCGGGGGCAGGCCGAGCCGCCGCATCATCCGCTCGAGGTCGCCTTGCAGGTCCATGAGCTTGGGGCTCGGCTGGACGCGGGCGAAAACAGCGCGCGGCTTGTCGCCGCCAAAGCTGCCGAGTGCATCGAGCGTGACCTCGAAGGGATAGGACTGCAGGTCACCGAGGAAGGCGTCGACCTCATTGGCGGTGCGCCGGTCGACATCGCCCAGAAAACGCAGGGTGATGTGGAAGTCCGCCGGCTCGATCCAGCGCGCACCGACCAGGCCGCCCCGATGCAGCGTCAGCGCCGAAGCGACGTCGGCGGGAATCTCAAGAGCTGTGAACAGCCTCGGCATGTGCGAATCAGTGCCAAGTTTTTGTGACCCTGGCGAGACGATAGCACTGCTTAGCCGATATTCGTCCACAGGAGGCAGGGCTCGCGGTCGTTCCGGGGCAGGCCGACGGCCTGAGCAAGGGGCCCGCCCCAACGGGGCGCCCGGAATGACAGCGCGGCGACCCTTACGGGCAGGGATTGCCGACGAGCTGATGCACGGCGTCGATCTTGGCTTCGAGCTCGGGCGAGATCGCGACCTCCGTCGAAGCGATATCGGTCTTGAGCTGCGCCATGGAGGTCGCGCCGATGATGTTCGCGGTCACGAAGGGCCGCGAGGTCACGAAGGCGAGCGCCATCTGCGCGGGGTCGAGGCCAGCCTCCCTGGCGAGCGCGATATAGCTCTTGATCGCTCCTTCGGCGCCCTCCGTCTGGTAGCGCTGGCCGCGATCGAACAGGGTCGTGCGGGTGCCCGCCGGCCGTGCGCCGTCGAGGTATTTGCCGGTGAGGAAGCCCTGTGCCAGCGGCGAATAGGCGAGCAGGCCGACATCCTCGCGCAACGCGACCTCGGCAAGCGCGGTCTCGAAGGTGCGGTTCAGCAGGCTGTAGGCGTTCTGGATCGACTGCACGCGCGGTCGCTCGCCCTGCTCGGCGTCGCGCAGGAACTGCATCGTGCCCCAGGCGCTCTCGTTGGACAGGCCGAGATGGCGGATCTTGCCGGCCTTCACAAGTTCGCCGAAGGCGTCGAGCTGCACGGCAATCGGCGTCTCGTCGGCCGGGCGCTCCAGCAGCGCCTTGCTGAATCGGGTCGGGTTCGAGCCCCAAGGCATGGGGCGCTCGGGGAAATGCAGCTGGTAGAGGTCGATATAGTCGGTCTGCAGCCGCGCCAGGCTCTTGTCGACCGCCTCGAAGATCTGCTTGCGGGTGACCCGCGTCTCGCTCTTGTCGTCGCGGAACCAGGTGTTTCCGCCACGCCCGCAGACTTTCGAGGCGAGGATCACCTTGTCGCGCTTGCCGTGCGCCTTGAACCAGCTGCCAATGATGCTCTCGGTCGAGCCCTGGGTCTCCGGCCTGGGCGGGATCGAGTAGAGCTCGGCGGTGTCGAAGAAGTTGATGCCCTGGTCGAGGGCATAGTCCATCTGCTGGTGGCCCTCGGCCTCGGTGTTCTGCTCGCCCCAGGTCATGGTGCCCAGGCAGATGGCCGAGACCTTGAGATCGGTGCGGCCGAGACGACGATATTCCATGACGATGCAACTCCGATAGGCACGAGCGAGGACGCCGCGAGATGGCTTGAGGTGATTTCGGGCCGGACGGCCGTTTCAGGATCTGGCGGGCAGCGTCGCGAGGAAGCGCTCGACCGTGGGCAGGATGTTGCGGACGATGACGCGGACGCCTTCGGCCGTGGGATGAAGCAGATCGGGCTGGTTCAGCGCGCGGTCACCCGCGATGCCCTCCAGGAAGAAGGGGTAGAGCACCAGCCCGTGCTTTTCGGCAAGCCTGGGAAACAGCCCGTCGAAGCGGGCGACATAGTCGGCTCCGAGATTGCGCGGGGCATACATCCCTGCCAGCAGGACGGCGATGTTGCGCGCCTTCAGCCGGGTGATGATCGCGTCGAGCGTCTTCTCGGTCAGGGCGGGATCCTGCCCGCGCAGGGAATCGTTGGCGCCGAGTTCCAGGATCACGCCATCGGTGCCGTCGGGCACCGACCAGTCGAGCCGCTCCAGCCCGCCTTGCGCGGTGTCGCCGGACACACCGGCGTTCACGATCTCGACAGCAACCCCCTTCTGGCGCAGCGCTTGCTCCAGAACGACAGGAAAAGCCGCGTTCTGCGGGAGGTTGTAGCCGGCCGACAGCGAGTCGCCGAGCGCCACCAGCTTGACCGGCTTGGCGGAGCTTTGGGCCTGGGACAGGCTTGTCATCGGGAAAACCAGGCTGAGAGCGAACAGAAAAACCGCGGCGAGCGATTGGAGAAGCCCGGACAAGCGCCCATATCGCCGCAGGAGGGGGCGTGAATCCGGCCTGCCCCGCTGCGGTCGCGATCGCATGCAAGTGGGATCAATCTTGAATTGCGAAGGAATCATTGAGCGATGAGCGATGCGCGTTCCGAGGCTGGAAGGCCTGCGATCGAATTGCAGGATGTCCAGCTTAGTCTGGGGCGTGCGGCGGCTCGCGTCCATATCCTCAAGGGCGTTTCTTTGGCGCTGGCCTCAGGCGAGGCGACCGGGCTGGTCGGTCCCTCGGGCTCCGGCAAGTCGACACTGCTGATGACGATGGCCGGTCTGGAGCGCCCGGACTCCGGCGTCGTGCGCGTGGCGGGTCAGGATCTCGGTGCGCTCGACGAGGACGGGCTCGCCGTGTTTCGCGGGCGCCGCATCGGCATCGTCTTCCAGTCCTTCCATCTCGTGCCGACCATGACGGCGCGCGAAAACGTCGCCCTGCCGCTCGAACTGGCCGGCGCCAGCGACGCCTTCGCCCGGGCCGAGGCGGAATTGCGCAATGTCGGGCTAGGCGACCGCATGGACCATTACCCCGCCCAGCTCTCGGGCGGCGAGCAGCAGCGCGTCGCGATTGCGCGCGCGGTCGCGCCCGATCCGGCGATCCTCGTCGCCGACGAGCCGACCGGCAATCTCGACGAGGGCACGGGCCGCTCGATCGTCGACCTGATCTTTGCGCTGCGGCGCGAGCGTGGCGCCACCCTGGTGCTGGTGACCCATGACCTAGCCTTGGCCGCGCTCTGCGACCGCACCGTGCGGCTGCGCGCCGGACGCATCGAGGCCGACGCCGATCTGGCGGTAGCCTGACCATGCACGCGACCGTCAAGCCTCAACCCCGGCCAGCCCCGAACCAGCTCTCCACTGCCGCGAGCGCGGAGCTGGCGCTGCGCCTCGCCTGGCGCGATCTGCGCGGTGGTTTTCGCGGCTTTGGCGTCTTCATCGCCTGCCTGGCGCTCGGCGTCATGGCGATCGCCGCCGTTGCCTCCGCCTCACGCGGCCTGACCGAAGGTCTCTCTCGCGAGGGCCGGCGCATTTTGGGCGGCGACGCCGCCTTCAGCCTGATCCATCGCGAAGCCACGCCGCCGGAGCTCGCCTTCCTGACGTCACGCGGCACGGTCTCGACTATCGCCACCATGCGCGGCATGGCCAATGCCGGCGAAAAGGGCGCGGCGCTTGTCGAGATCAAGGCGGTCGATGCCGGCTATCCCAGCATCGGCGAGGTCACGACCGATCCGCAGATGCCCGTCGCCGCCCTGATGGCCGAGCGCGATGGCGTCTATGGCGCCGCTGCCGACCCCGTGCTGTTGGGCCGGCTCGACCTGAAGCCCGGCGACACCATCATGGTCGGCTCTGCAAAGATCCAGCTGCGCGCCAATCTCGTCTCCGAGCCCGACAAGATCGCAGCCGGCGTCGGCTTCGGCCCGCGCCTTCTCCTGTCGCAGGACGCGCTGCGCGCGACCGGCCTGATCCAGCCCGGCAGCCTGGTGCGCTGGACCTACCGCGTCCAGCTGCCGCAGGCGGCCGCCGATGACGCGTCGCTTGCCCGGCTGATCGCCGATGCCGGCACGCAGACGCGCGATGCCGGCTGGGAAATCCGCTCGCGCAGCAATGCCAATCCGGGCTTCCAGCGCAATCTCGAGCGCTTCACCCAGTTCCTCACCCTTGTCGGCCTGACCGCCCTGCTCGTCGGCGGCGTGGGTGTGGCCAATGCGGTGCGGCGTTTCGTCGAGGCCAAGAAGCTCGACTTCGCCACCATGAAGGCAGTCGGTGCCACCGGCGGCCGCGTCGTCGCGATCCACCTGACCGAGGTCATGCTGGTGGCGGCGGTGGGCACCGCGATCGGGCTGGCGCTGGGCGCCGCCGCTCCGTTCGCGCTGGGCTATGCCTTGCAGGGCGTCCTGCCACTGCCCTTCGAGCCCACCCTGGCGCCCGGCGAGCTCGGCGTCGCCGCGCTCTACGGCCTGCTGACCGCGCTGGTCTTCGCGATCCTGCCTCTCGGCCGCGCCCATGATGTCCCGGTCTCGGCGCTGTTCCGCGACCAGATCGAGCCCGATGCCCGCCGCCCGCGCGCGATCTATCTTGTGATCTGCCTGCTGGCGCTGGCGGGACTCGTCGGTGTCGCGCTCGCCTTCGCCTATGAGCGCCGGATCGCGCTGATCTATATCGGCGTGATGACCGGCATCTTCATGCTGCTGCGCGGCGTCTCCTGGGGCCTGATGGCACTCGCCCGCCGCGCCCCGCGCCCAAAAAGCCCGGCGCTGCGCATGGCGCTGGCCAACAGCTACCGCCCCGGTGCGCTCACGCCTTCACTGGTGCTCTCGCTTGGCCTTGGCGTCGCGCTACTCTCGGCGCTTGCCTTCATCGATGTCAGCCTGACGCGGCAGCTCACCCAGGCCCTGCCCACCAAGGCGCCGAGCTTCTTCTTCCTCGACATTCCCAACGCGGAATCGGCCCGCTTCGATGCCTTCCTGGCCCAGGAGCGTCCCGGCGCCACGCTGGAGCGCGTGCCGATGATGCGCGGCCGCATCGTCAGCATCAACGGCGTCCGGGCCGAGGACATCAAGGCCTCCGAGCAATCCGCCTGGGTGCTCGATGGCGACCGCGGCATCACTTATGCCGAGAAGATGCCCGACGGCTCCAAGCTCGCCGCCGGCGAATGGTGGCCGGAAAACTATCGCGGCGAGCCGCTGGTCTCGTTCGATGCCCAGAACGCCGCCGGCATCGGCCTCAAGATCGGCGACATCCTCGCGGTCAATGTGCTCGGCCGCAACATCAGCGCCCGCGTCGCCAATTTCCGCGCGGTCGAATGGCGCTCAATGGGGATCAATTTCGTCATGCTGTTTTCGCCCAACAGCTTTGCCGGCGCGCCGCACACAAATCTGGCGACAGTGACCGCCGCGCCCAATGGCGCCGGCGCGACCGACGCCGCCCTGATGCGGCGCCTCGCACTGGACTTCCCCTCGGTGACGGCCGTGCGGGTCAAGGATGCGCTCGAGGCGGTCAACACCATCGTCGGCCAGCTGGCCACCGCGATCCGCGGCGCCTCGGGCCTGGCCATCGCGGCGAGCCTGCTCGTGCTGGGCGGGGCCCTCGCCGCAGGGCAGCGCGCGCGGCTCTATGACGCGATGATCCTGAAAACTCTCGGCGCGACCCGCCGCTTTATACTTTCGTCGTACGCCCTTGAATATGCGGCGATCGGGTTGGTGTCGGCACTGTTCGGCGTTGTCGCGGGTGCTCTGGCGGGCTGGGGCGTCGTCACGCAAGTGATGAAGATCGAATTCGTCAGTGATCCCACGGGGGCTTTACTGGCCGCGACTGCGGCTGTCGGGGTCACCGTTCTGTTCGGTCTGACAGGAACCCTGCAGATACTGGCGAAAGCACCGGCTTCTCATCTAAGAAATTTGTGAAGACTAGCCTCAATAGCCTGCGGATAGACATGGACGCCGCGTCATATTGCATGGTCGAGCACCTCACGTTTCTTGGCGCGGCGTGCCTTAACCATGGCCGCCCCTTGTAAGCGCGGGCAATCCGCCTCATATTCCGGGCATCGCCGCGCTTTCGGCGACGATGGACGCCGCATGGGCGATGTCCATCCCAGGAATTCAACGTCAGGGGAACTCGCTCGATGAGCAACTTCGACCGCAATGCTCCAGTCTGGGGTGCCGGCCGCGCACAGCAGACCAGCGCCGTCGAGATGGATCAGGGCCTGCGCTCGTTCATGCTCGGCGTCTACAACAACATGACCGTCGGCCTGGCCATCACCGGTCTCGCCGCCATCGGCATCAGCATGCTCGCGATCGCCGGCGTGTCCGCCGAGGGCAAGATCACCGGTCTGACCCCGCTCGGCGTGGCGCTCTACACCAGCCCGCTGAAATGGGTCGTGATGCTGGCGCCGCTGGCTTTCATCATGCTGTTCTCGTTCAAAGCTGAAAGCATGAGCTCGGCTTCGGCGCGGATTATGTTCTTCGCCTTCGCGGCAGTGATGGGTGTGTCCCTGTCGTCGATCTTCGTCGTCTTCACCGGCGCGTCGATCACCCAGGTGTTCTTCATCACGGCGGCCACCTTCGGCGGCATCAGCCTCTACGCATACACGACCAAGCGCGCGCTTTCGGGCATGGGCTCGTTCCTGATCATGGGCCTGATCGGCCTGATCCTCGCCTCGGTGGTCAACATCTTCCTGGCTTCGAGCGCGCTCGCCTTCGCCATCTCGGCGATCGGCGTGTTGATCTTCGCAGGCCTCACCGCCTGGGATACCCAGCGCCTCAAGGAGATGTATCTGTCCTCGGACATGGATTCGGAATCGGCTGCGAAGCTTTCGGTGAACGGCGCGCTGTCGCTCTACCTGAACTTCATCAACATGTTCCAGATGCTGTTGCAGCTCTTCGGCGATCGCCGCTGAGCGAGCGCTGGCTTCAGTGAACACCAAGCCCCGGCCGCAAGGCCGGGGCTTTTCTTTTGGTACGGGCTTTGCTGATCATCGGCGCATGACGCCAGTTTCGATCCGCCCGGCCGCGGCCGCCGACATTCCCGCCATCACCGCGATCTACGCGGACGCGGTCTTGCACGGCACGGCCTCCTGGGAACTCGCCCCGCCTGACGAGGCCGAGATGCTGCGCCGCCACGAGGCGATCCTCGCTGGCGGCTACCCCTATCTGGTCGCCGAGCGCGACGGCATCCTTCTGGGCTACGCCTATGCCGGCGCCTACCGGCCACGGCCGGCCTATCGCGCCACCGTCGAGAACTCGATCTATATCGCGCCCGACGCCCAGGGCGCGGGTGTGGGTTCAGCGCTGCTGGAAGCTCTGATGTGCGCCTGCACGAAAAGCGGCTTCCGCCAGATGATCGCAGTGATCGGGGACGGCACCGGCGCCTCGGTAGGCTCGCGGCGCCTGCATGAGCGAGCCGGGTTCCACCTTATCGGGGTAGCAGAGAAGGTCGGCTACAAACACGGCCGCTGGCTCGACCAGATGCTGATGCAGAAGGAGCTGGGCCAGGGGGATGCGACGCCGCCAACCTTGTGAGCCCGCGCGTCATCGCCAGCCAAGCGAAGCAATCCGGACTGACGAGCTCTATGATCCTGGATTGCTTCGCTTCGCTCGCAATGACGGATAGAGTCGTTTTCAGCCGACCACGCTCAGCTTCTTGTCGAGCACGGCCAGCACGCGCGAGAGCTCTGTCCCGCGCTTCAGCACGAGGCCCGTCGCCGCCACCACCGAATAGGCGCCCTGGCGACGCGCTAGCGCGGGGTCCTTGACGATCCGGTAGAGCGGCACTTCTGACGACCGCCGATAGACCGAGAACTCGGCCTTGTCCTTGAGAAAATCGATGGCGTAGTCGCGCCATTCCCCCGCCGCCACCATCCGGCCGTAGAGGCTCAGAAGCGCCGACAATTCGCGTCGATCGAAAGTGACGCTCGCCGGTTTAGCCGGAGCGGCGGTGGTCACGGGGAACGCCACCACGGCCCCAGCCGCTCGCGACTGCGGCGTTTCGCTTTCGCTCATTGCGCCTCCTGATCGGCGGCCGGCACGGCCATGCCGACATACGCGCGCGATGATGCGCCCGTGATGCCGTGCTGGCAATATGTCGTCCGGTGCGCTTGGCCGGCCGATCACGGCTTCGTCAGCACCGCCGCATTTTCGCCCCGAACGCGCCCAGCCGCGGCCAAGTTGGAGGTCTCAACTGCCGGTGTTGCCTCGACGGCCCGGCTCTGCAGTTCTTCGGATTTGTCAGCCCCCCAGCCCCCCGGAGTCCAGCGGGGTCGGGCCATTCGCTTCGAGGCCAACTCAACGGCTGGCGTCTCGCGTCGGCCGTTTTTCTTTGCCCGCCCGCTCTCAGCGTGCCTGCCGGTGGTATTCGGCGTTGGGGCGCATATCGACCGCCGACGCCATCCGGTTCGACATGTTGAAAAAGGCGGCGACCGCTCCGACGTCCCAGATGTCGCGCTCGCCGAGGCCGGCCTTGCGCAGGGTCTCGCGATCCGCCTCGCCGACCTGATGCGGCGCTTCCGTGAGCTTCACGGAGAAATCCAGGATGGCGCGATGCCTGGCCGACAACTCGGCCGCGCGGAAGTTCATCGCCATCAGTTCGCCGAGCACGGGATCGCCCGAGAGCTGACGCACGGCCGCGCCATGGGCGGCCAGGCAGTAGAAGCAGCGGTTCACGCTGGAGACCGCAACCGCGATCATCTCCCGCTCGAGCTTCGATAGGCCCGAGGGCGCAAGCATCAGATCATTATAGAATGCCGCGAACGCCGTGAGCTTGGCGTCGTCATGCGCATAGGACAGGAGCACGTTCGGCACGAAGCCGAGCTTCTCCAGGCATTTGTCGAAATAGGCCTGATTCTCCGCAGATAGCGCGCCCTGCGGAAGGTCCAGAGCCATCACGGCCGGCGTTTCGTCCTGACGGACCGGCATCTCGCCCGGCTTCGATTTGTCATGCTTTGTCGTCATGGTTCCTCCGTCAGGCCGTTCCGTGCTGGACTTCGACATAAATCGGTCGCTGTCTCGGTCGATTCGACCGTATCGCGACATCGCTCGCGGCATAAGTTGAATGGCGACGCAGCCTATGCCATCGCTGCTGCAAAACAACGGGGGAAGCGAAACATGGGCAAGCGCGTGACGAATGCGACGGCGGCAGCCGTTGCGGCGATCGAAAGCGCAGCCGCCGGCCTCTCCGGCCCGATGCCGGCCGAGTTCCCGCGCCTGCTCTACGGACGCGCGGTCGCAGAGGATCTGGAAGCGCTTCCCGCCGATCTGCTCGCCCAGGCTGCGTCTGCCGCTTATGACCATCTGGTCGAGCCGCGCCCGCCCGAGACGATCAACCTGCGCTTTCGCGACGACAGCTTCAGCGTCGGCGGACGCGACCGCCAGATCACGATTCTCGAGGTCGTCAACGACAACAAGCCCTTCCTGCTCGATTCGACCCTGGCGGAACTCGCCGACCAGGGCTACGAGCCGCGCCTCGTCGCCCATCCCATTCTTGCTGTGGCGCGCGACGCATCGGGCAAGTTCGTCTCCCTTGCGGGAGAGGCTGCCGGCCGGGCGCCTGAAGGCACCCGTCGCGAGAGCCTGATCCATATCCATCTCGACCGGATCGATACGCCCGAGGCGCGCGACCGACTACGGACCGGGCTGGAGCGCGTCTATGGCGATGTCGGCCTTGCGGTCGAGGACTGGGCCGCGATGCGCGGGCGCATCACCGAGGTGATCCAGGCCTATCGCTCGAACCCGCCGCCGCTGCCCGAGGACGAGGTTGCCGAGGCCCTGCAATTCCTCGAATGGATCGCCGGCGACAATTTCACCCTGCTCGGCATCCGCGCCTATCGCTTCCCCGGCGGCGACGCTGCGGCCGACCCGATCGACGGATCCGGCCTGGGCATCCTGCGCGACCCCTCCGTGCGCGTGCTGCGCAAGAACCGCGAAATGGTGGTGACGACGCCGGAGATCCGAGCGTTCCTCGCCAAGCCGCAGGCGCTGATCATCACCAAGGCCAACGTCAAGAGCCGCGTCCACCGCCGTGTCCATCTCGACTATGTCGGGGTGAAGCTGTTCACCCCGGACGGGCGCCTCGACGGCGAGTTGCGCATCGTCGGCCTGCTGACCTCCAACGCCTATACCGGCAGCGCCCGCTCGATTCCCTATCTGCGCCTCAAGGTCGCCCGCGTCGCCAAGGCCACTGGCTTCGACGCGGCGAGCTATTCCGGGCGGGCCCTGCTCAACGTGCTCGACGCGTTTCCGCGCGACGAACTCTTCCAGATCGATGCCGGCACGCTGGAGAGCTTTGCGCTCGACATCCTGCAACTGACCGAGCGCCCGCGCATCCGCGCGCTGCCCCGCGTGGATGAGTTCGACCGCTTCGTCTCGATCCTGGTCTTCATCCCGAAGGACCGCTACGATACCCAGGTGCGCGCCCGCGTCGGCGAGTTCCTGGCGCGGATCTATCAGGGGCGCCTGTCGGCGGCGTACCCCGCCTATCCCGACGGCCCGCTCGCCCGCACCCATTACATCGTCGGGCGCGACGAGGGCAAAACCCCGCGCATCGACCGCGCCACGCTCGAGGCCGGGATTGCGGCCATCGTCCAGACCTGGGGAGACGGGCTCAAGGACGTGCTCGACCAGGAGAAGGCCGGCCCCTCGGCCCGCGCCTTGGCCGAGCGTTATGCGGAAGCCTTCGGCGCCGCCTATCGCGAGCGCTTCTCGGCCAGCGACGCGTTGGTGGACATCGAGATGCTGCAGCAGCTGACGCCGGACCGTCCGCGCGCCGTCAACCTTTACCGCCGCAAGGGAGACCCGGAGACCCGGGCCAACCTCAAGGTGTTTTCGCGCGGCGCTGCGATCTCGCTTTCGGCGCGCGTGCCGCTGCTCGAGAACATGGGCTTCCGCGTCGTCAACGAGCGCACCTACGACATCATGCCGCAATCGTCGGGCCCGGACTCCGAGACCGCGCGCGTCTGGCTTCACGACATGACGCTGGAACGTGCCGATGACGGCGCCATCGACGTCGAACGCCTCGACCCCGCGATCGAAGCCGCGCTGATGGCGCAGTTCCGTGGCCTGTCGGAATCAGACCGCTTCGACCAGCTCGTCCTCGCCGCAGGCCTCGCCTGGCGCGAGGCGGCGTTGCTGCGCGCGCTCGGCCGCTATCTCAGGCAGGTCGGCGCGCCCTATGCCCAGGACTACATCGCCGACGCCCTGACCCGCCATCCCGACATCGCCTCGGGCCTCGTCGCCTATTTCGTCGCCAAGTTCGATCCGCGGCTCGGCGATGCCGACCGCGATCGAAAGGCATCGGCCGCGCGCGAGCGGATCGAGACCGCGCTCGACGCCGTCACCAGCCTCGACGAGGACCGCATCCTGCGCCGCCTGGTCAATCTGGTCGACGCAGGCTTGCGCACCAACTTCTTCCAGATCGGGCCGGACGGGCATCCGCGCGGCACGATCTCGATGAAATACGATTGTGCAAAGGTGGACTCACTGCCCTTGCCGCGCCCGCTCTACGAGATCTTCGTCTATTCGCCGCGCGTCGAAGGCGTGCATATGCGCTTCGGCAAGGTGGCGCGCGGCGGCTTGCGCTGGTCCGACCGGCCGCAGGATTTCCGCACCGAGGTGCTGGGCCTGGTCAAGGCGCAGCAGGTCAAGAACGCCGTCATCGTGCCCGTCGGCGCCAAGGGCGGCTTTGTGCCAAAACTCTTGCCGCCTCCGGGCGACAGGCAGGCCTGGCTCGCGGAAGGCACCGAGAGCTACCGCATCTTCATCCGCACTTTGCTCGAGCTCACCGACAATCTCGACGGCGAGGTCGTGGTCCCTCCGGCCGATACGGTTCGGCATGACGGTGACGACCCCTATCTCGTCGTCGCCGCCGATAAGGGCACCGCAACCTTCTCCGACACCGCCAACGCGCTCTCGTTAGAGAAGCACCACTGGCTCGGCGATGCTTTTGCCTCGGGCGGCAGCCAAGGCTACGACCACAAGGCCATGGGCATCACCGCGCGTGGCGCCTGGGAGGCGGTAAAACGGCATTTCCGCGAAGTCGACATCGACATCCAGACAACGCCCTTCACGGTTGCCGGCGTCGGCGACATGTCGGGCGACGTTTTTGGCAACGGCATGCTGCTCTCGCCTGCGATCAAGCTGGTCGCCGCCTTCGACCACCGCGACATCTTCCTCGACCCCGATCCCGATTGCGCGAAATCGCTGGCCGAGCGTCAGCGCCTGTTTGCTCTCGCGCGATCCTCCTGGGCCGATTACGACAAGTCGCTGATCTCTGCCGGCGGCGGCATTTTCTCGCGCCAGTCCAAAAGCATTCCGCTGTCGCAGCGCGTTCGGGAGTCGCTCGATCTCGACAAGGCGGAGGTCGCGCCGCAGGAGCTGATGACGGCGATCCTGAAGGCGCGTGTCGATCTGCTCTGGTTCGGCGGCATCGGCACCTATATCCGCGCCTCCGATGAGAGCGACGCCGAGGTCGGCGACCGTGCCAATGACGCGATCCGGATCGCCGGCAGCGATATCCGGGCGCGCGTCGTCGGCGAAGGTGCCAATCTCGGCGCGACCCAGCGCGGCCGCATCGAGGCGGCGCGCAAGGGCGTCAGGCTCAACACCGACGCGATCGACAACTCCGCCGGCGTCAACACCTCCGACGTCGAGGTCAACATCAAGATCGCGCTCGCCGAGCCCGTGAAGGATGGCCGCCTCGCCGAGGACGACCGCAACGCGTTGCTCGCAACGATGACCGACGAGGTCGGCCTGCTGGTCCTGCGCAACAATTATCTGCAGACGCTGGCGCTCTCGCTCACGGAAGCGCAGGGACCGGCCGCGACGCCCGGCCTGCGCCGACTGATGCAATCGCTGGAGGCCGAGGGCCGCCTCGACCGCACGGTCGAGTACCTCCCCAGCGACGCCATCCTCGCCGAGCGCGAGAAGCGCGGCGAGGGCCTGACTAGGCCCGAACTGGCGGTGCTGCTGGCCTATGCCAAGCTCGCCTTGCACGACGCGCTGCTGGACTCGCCGATCCCCGACGATCTCTATCTCAACGGCGAACTGGTGCGTTACTTCCCTCGCGCGCTGCGCGACGGCTACGCAGCCGACATCGCCGCACACAAGCTGCGCCGCGAAATCGTCGCCACGCAGCTTGCCAATGCGATCATCAATCGCGGCGGGCCGGCCATCGTCACCGCGCTGGCCGACCAGACCCGCGCCGAGGCCCCGGCCATTGCCGCAGCCTACGCCATCGCCCGCGATTCCTTCGACCTGATCGCCCTCAACGGCGCCATCGATGCGCTCGATGCGCAGGTTCCGGGCAAGACCCAGCTCGGCCTCTACGCCGCAGCGCAGGCCCTGGTCAGCGACCGCATGAGCTGGTTCCTGCGTCGGGACGTCGCCAAGCCGGGCTCGATCGAGCAGACCGTTGCGCACTACGCCCGTGGAGTCTCCGAACTCGCGGGCGAACTCGACAAGCTGCTGCCCGAAGCCGCCGCGCAGGCGCGGCTCGCGCGCATCGCTGTGCTCGTCGCCGACGGTGTCCCGGAGGCTCTCGCCGCACGGGTCGCGAGCCTTCCTGCCCTAGCCGAGGCGACCGACATCGTCGATATCGCCGAGCGCACCGGGCGCAGCATCGCAGAGGTCGCGCGGATTCATTTCGGAGTCGATTCGGTCTTCGGTCTGTCGGGCCTCGGGGGCTCGGCTGCCGCCGTGCCTGCCACCGACGATTACGAGCGCCTGGCGCGCGACCGCGCAGTCGAGACGCTGGACGACGCCCATTCCGGCCTGACCCAGGAGATCGCGGCGGCCAGCAATGGCGCCGGCACGCTCGAAAGCTGGCTCGAACAGCGCGGCATAGAAGCAGACAGGACCCGCAGCACTGTCCAGGCCATCGCCCTGTCGGGCCTGTCGCTGCCGAAGCTGATGGTGGCGGCCGGCATGCTCGCCGACCTGCCCCGCAAATCATCCTGAACCGAAGCTGGAAGACATGACCCAGACCCAAAGCGGCGAGACCCGCATCGACCCGAAACTGCTCGAGATCCTGGTCTGCCCGGTGACCAAGGGCACGCTCGAATACGACGCCGCCAAGCAGGAGCTGATCAGCCGCGCGGCGAAGCTGGCCTATCCGATCCGCGACGGCATCCCGATCATGCTGCCGGAAGAAGCACGGCAATTGGAGGGCTGACACCCCTCCACGTCATTGCGAGCGTAGCGAAGCAATTCAGACTCGGAGCGCTATGCCTCTGGGTTGCTTGCCTTCGCTCTCAATGACGATTCTGCTTAGAGCGCCTCGCCGCGGAGCAGACGCGGCGTGGTGCCGGCAAGCCCTGCAGCCTCGCGGATGAAGAAGCGCTTCAGCCCGGGCAGGCGGTCGACGAGGCCGAGCCCGAGGTCGCGCGCCAGGCGCAGCGGCGTGGCGTCGTTGGAGAACAGCCGGTTGAGGCCGTCCGTGACGGCGCCCATCGCGACGGTATCGAAGCGCCGCGCCCGTTCGTAATCCTCGAGCACGTCGAGGCCGCCGATATCGATTCCGAGCCGGGCCGCGTCGACGATCGCCTCGGCCAGGGCCGCGACATCTTTCAGCCCGAGATTGAGCCCCTGGCCCGCGATCGGATGGATGACATGCGCGGCGTCGCCGAGCAGGGCCAGCCTCTCACCGACGAAACGACGCGCCACGCCAAAGCTCAGCGGGTAGGCTCCGACGGTGCTTTCCAGCGCGATTTCGCCAAGTTCCAGTCCGAAGCGCCGCTCGATTTCGTCGCGCAGGTCGCTCTCGTCAAGCGACAGCAGCGCCGGCACGCTCTCGGTCGCCTCCGTCCAGACGATAGAGGAACGATGGCCGAGCTTGCCGCCGTCGCTGAGCGGCAGGATCGCAAACGGCCCCGCCGGCAGGAAATGTTCGACGGCGCGGCCATCATGCGGACGCTCATGGCTCAGTGTCGCCACCAGACCCGACTGCGCATAGGACCAGCCGACCCAGCCGATGCCCGCCTGCTCGCGCAGCTTCGAGCGCGCCCCATCGGCCGCGACCAGCAGCGCCGCATCGAGACGCTCGCCGCCGGCGAACTGCAGCGCGATCCCGGCCTCGTCGCTCTCGAATCGGCGCACGCCCTCCGGACGCAGGACGACGCCCGCCCCGCGGCAGGCGTCGAGCAGGCTCGACAGCAGCAGCGCATTCTCGACCATGTGGGCGAACGGCTTCCCGGGCTCGACTTCACCGTCGAAGGTCAGGAACACCGGGCGCACCAGGTCCGAGCCGCGACTGTCGGTCACGACCATCTCGAGCATCGGCTGCGCGCTCTTGGCGACCGCCTGCCAGATGCCCAGCGCCTCGAGCATGGCCTGCGCCCCGGCAGCGACCGCATAAGCACGACTGTCCTGGCGCGGCGCGGCCAGCAGCGCGGGATCGGCGAGCACGATCGCGAAGCCCGCGCCGAGCGCTTGTTTCAGCGCGAGCGCCAGGGACAGGCCGGCGATGCCGCCGCCCGCGATCACGATCCGGTTGCGGGCCAAGCCCGGTCCAGCAGCCATATCCAAACCACTCCCTGGGCAGCTGTCCTGACACGGACAGCGGCTTGACGACGCGCGACCTCTCGGTGCTGATGCAGCATAGCCTGTCACAGCGCCTGCCCGAAGAGCCCTCCGAACATGTCACAGATCAGCGACTCCCTGATGTCGATTCTCGACCTCGAGCCGCTCGAACGCAATCTGTTCCGGGGTCGCAGCCCCAAGATCGGCTGGCAGCGCGTCTTCGGCGGGCAGGTCATCGGCCAGGCGCTCTTTGCAGCCTGCAAGACCGTCGAGAACCGCCAGCCGCACTCGCTTCACGCCTATTTCCTGCTGCCGGGCGATCCCGAGATCCCGATCGTCTACGAGGTTGAGCGCCTGCGGGATGGGCGCTCCTTCACCACCCGGCGCGTGCTGGCGATCCAGCGTGGCGAGGCGATCTTCGCCATGTCGGTCTCGTTCCAGGTCGCGGAGGAAGGCTACGAGCATCAGATGCCGATGCCCGACGTGCCGATGCCCGAGGACCTGCCCGATCGCGAGGAGATGAAGCGCAGCATCCTGCCGCATATGCCGAAGCTCGTGCGCGCCTATTACGAGCGCGAAAGACCCATCGAGATCCGGCCCGTAGAACTCCGGCGCTACGCCGCCGGCGGCAAGATGGAGCCGAAGTTCAACGTCTGGATCAAGGCGATGCAGCCCTTGCCGGACGATCCCGCGATCCACCAGAGCGTGCTCGCCTATGCCTCCGACCTGATGCTGCTCGATTCTAGCCTCATCGCCCATGGCCTCAGCGTGTTCGACACGAAGATCCAGGGGGCGAGCCTCGACCACGCGCTCTGGTTCCACCGGCCCTTCCGCGCCGACGAATGGCTGCTCTACTCCCAGGACAGCCCGTCGACCTCCGGCGCGCGCGGTTTTGCGCGCGGGCTGGTCTTCGACCGGGAGGGCAGGCTCGTCGCCTCAGTGGCCCAGGAGGGTCTGATCAGGCCCCGTCCCGACCGCGCCTGAGCCGCACGCGCCGCGCTCACGCGTTAGCCATCTGCCCAAAAATTAATCAGCCCTCGGCTGCATCTCCGCTCGGGCGGGCATGATCGGGCATTTCGCCCGGTTTCGCGCCCGCGCGGCAGTTGGCACGCCGCTTGAATTGCGTTGCGACGACGCGCTGCGGGATCGCAGGGCGCGCGCAGCGCAACGAGATCGCCGGGGCTGACTTCCGGGCGGCGTAAACGGGGAAACCCTAAAATGAAAATCGTGATGGCTATCATCAAGCCGTTCAAGCTGGAGGAGGTGCGCGACGGGCTCACCGCCATCGGCGTGCACGGCCTGACCGTGACAGAGGTGAAGGGCTATGGCCGGCAGAAGGGCCATACCGAGATCTATCGTGGCGCCGAATACGCCGTGAGCTTCCTGCCAAAGATCAAGATCGAGGTCGCGGTGTCCGACGAACTCGTCGGCAAGGTCATCGAGGCGATCACCGCCGCCGCCCGCACCGGCCAGATCGGTGACGGCAAGATCTTCGTCTCGTCGATCGAGAAAGCCGTGCGCATCCGCACCGGCGAGACCGACGGCGACGCCCTCTGAGCCCCCGATCTTCAGGAGTTTCCAACGATGAGTTTCAAGAATGTCCTGCGGGCCGGATCGCCGGCTCTCGCACTCACTGCCGCCTTGGCCTCTCTGGCTGCCAGCACAGGTTCGGCCCTCGCCCAGGCGGCCGCCACCCCGACCCCGACGCTGAACAGCGGTGACACCGCCTGGATGATCGTCTCGACCGTCCTGGTCCTGCTGATGATCGTTCCCGCTCTCGCCTTGTTCTACGGCGGCCTCGTGCGCTCCAAGAACATGCTCTCGGTCCTGACGCAGGTCCTGTGCGTCGCCTGCATGACCATGGTCATCTGGGTCATCTACGGTTACAGCCTCGCCTTCACCGGCGGCGGTTCGCTGACCAGCTTCATCGGTGGCTTCTCGAAGGCCTTCCTCGCCGGCGTCACCCATGAGACGATCACCAGCGGCGGAATTCCGGAATACGTCTTCCTCGGCTTCCAGATGACCTTTGCCGCGATCACCCCGGCCCTGATCGTTGGCGGCTTCGCCGAGCGCACCAAATTCTCCGCCGTCATGCTGTTCATGCTGCTCTGGGTGACCTTCGTCTATTACCCGATGGCCCACATGGTCTGGCATGAGGACGGCTACCTGATGAAGCTCGGCGCACTCGACTTCGCCGGCGGCACGGTCGTCCACATCAATGCCGGCATCGCGGCCCTGGTCGGCGCCTACATGATCGGCAAGCGCATCGGCTATCGCAAGGAGCTCATGGCCCCGCACTCGCTGACCCTGACCTATGTCGGCGGCGCGCTGCTCTGGGTCGGCTGGTTCGGCTTCAATGCCGGCTCTGCCCTGACCGCAGGCCCCGTCGCCGCCCTGGCCCTGGTCAACACCCTGGTCGCGACCGCGGCGGCTGCGCTCGGCTGGCTATTCATCGAATGGATGGTCAAGGGCAAGCCCTCGCTGCTCGGCAGCATCTCCGGCGTCATCGCGGGCCTTGTCGCGATCACCCCGGCGGCCGGCCTGGTCGGCCCGATCGGCGCGATCGTGCTCGGCGCCGTGGGTGGCATCGTCTCCTTCTACTTCTGCACCACCGTCAAGACCGCGCTGGGATATGATGACACCGCCGACGTCTTCGGCGTCCACGGCGTCGCCGGCATCATCGGCTCGATCGGCACCGGCATCTTCGTCTCGCCTGCTCTCGGCGGCGTCGGTGTCGCCGACTACGCCATGGGCGCCCAGGTCTGGAAGCAGTTCGTCGCTGTCGCTATTGCCGTCGTCTGGTGCGGTATCGGCTCGTTCATCCTGTTCAAGATCGTCGATGTGATCGTCGGCCTGCGCGTCACCCCCGACGAGGAGCGCGAGGGTCTCGACATCGCCGAGCATGGCGAGCGCGCCTACAACATGTGAGATCGCGCTGCGGTTCACGCGAAACACCCCCGGCGGGCGACCGCCGGGGTTTTTTCATGCCCTCGGCCCGGCGCCCCGACCGGGCCCCGCAAGGTTAAGCAGGTCTTAACCTCGGCTTCATAACGTGATCAGACAGGCCGGACCGTCCGGTCGCACGTCAAAACGTCACGGCACCTTGCATGCGCACCACCCGACGCTCCACTTCGCTGATGGACCGCCTGCCCGATCCGGTGCGGGAGTTCCTGTCGCGTCGCGCGACGGAGCTGACCGGGCTCGGCCTGCTCACCATCATGGCCGCAGTCGCGCTGGCGCTCGCCACCTGGTCCGTCGATGATCCCAGCATCAACAACGCGACCAGCGGGGCCCTGAAGAACTGGCTGGGCCGGCCCGGCGCCATGGTCGCCGACCTGCTGATGCAATTGATCGGGCTCGGCGTCATCGCGCTGCTCTTCCCGCCGGCCGTCTGGGCGCTGCGCCTGATCCGCGTGCACCTGTTCGACCGTGGCGCGCTGAAGCTCGGCCTCTGGGTGGTCGGCGTCGTCGCCACGTCCGCCGTGGCCAGCGCGCTGCCCGCAACGCCACGCTGGCCGCTCCCGACCGGCATGGGCGGCGTCATCGGCGACGGGCTGCTGTTCGGAACCCGCAACATCGCCGGCATCGCAGGCAATGCGCTCGGCGGCCTCGTCGGCTTCATCTATGCCGGCATCGCGATCCTGGCGATCACAGCCGCAGCCGGCTTCGGCTTCGTCCATGACGACGATCCGATCAACGAGGCCGAGACCGGCGACGAATCCTGGAGCGAGACCGAGGAACGCCGCGACGACGAGCCGGGCATCGCAGTCATCCTGATCGGCTGGCTCGCCCACGGCGCCATGGCGCTGCGCGGCATGATCCTGCGCCGCCTGCCCCATGCCCCGGAGCCGCTCGCCAGCACCGGGCCGGCAGGCACCCCAGAACAGAGCGCCGGACGCGTCCGGCGCGAGCCGCAATTCAACGACGCGCCGCGGGCGACCGCGCCGGTGCCGCCCTTCGCGCCGGAACCTCTGCCCGGCGCGCGCGGCCAGCGTCCCGCACCCGTCGGCGATGGCTTCGAGGACGACGAGGAGCCGCAGGACCTGCGCGATCTCAACGCGCCGCGCGTCACCGCCCCGCCGATCGCACCGAAGCCCGGCAAGCGCATCCAGCGCGAGGCCCAACCCTCGCTGCTCGACCGCGACCAGTTCGAGCTCCCGCCGCTGACCTATCTGTCCGAGCCCAAGAAGATCCAGGCCAACACGGTCTCGACCGACGCGCTCGAGCAGAACGCCACGCTGCTCGAAGGCGTTCTCGAGGATTTTGGCGTGCGCGGCGAGATCACGCAGGTGCGCCCCGGCCCCGTGGTCACGCTCTACGAGCTCGAGCCCGCTCCAGGTACAAAATCCTCCCGCGTGATCTCATTGGCCGACGACATCGCGCGCTCGATGAGCGCCATCGCGGCCCGTGTCGCGGTGATTCCCGGCAAGAACGCGATCGGCATCGAGCTGCCCAATGCCAAGCGCGAGACCGTCTTCCTGCGCGAGCTCTTGGCGAGCCAGGACTTCGAGAGTTCCAAGCACAAGCTGGCGCTCGGGCTGGGCAAGACGATCGGCGGCGAGCCGATGATCGTCGATCTCGCCCGGATGCCGCATTTGCTCGTCGCCGGCACCACCGGTTCAGGCAAGTCGGTGGCGATCAACACCATGATCCTGTCGCTGCTCTACCGGCTCACGCCCGAACAGTGCCGCCTGATCATGGTCGATCCCAAAATGCTGGAACTGTCGGTCTATGACGGCATCCCGCATCTCCTCACCCCCGTCGTGACCGACCCGAAGAAGGCCGTCGTGGCGCTGAAATGGGCGGTGCGGGAGATGGAGGAGCGCTACAAGAAGATGTCGAAGCTGGCGGTGCGCAACATCGACGGCTTCAATGCCCGTGTCGGCGAGGCCAAGGCTGCCGGCGAGATCATCACCCGCACGGTGCAGACCGGCTTCGACAAGCACAGTGGCGAGGCGATCTACGAGGAAGAGGTCATGGACCTCGAGCCCTTGCCCTACATCGTCGTCATCGTCGACGAGATGGCCGATCTGATGATGGTCGCCGGCAAGGAGATCGAAGGCACCATCCAGCGTCTCGCCCAGATGGCACGCGCGGCCGGCATCCATGTTGTGCTCGCCACCCAGCGCCCCTCGGTCGATGTCATCACCGGCACGATCAAGGCGAACTTCCCGACCCGGATCTCCTTCCAGGTCACCTCGAAGATCGACTCGCGCACCATCCTGGGCGAGCAGGGCGCCGAGCAGCTCTTGGGCCAGGGCGACATGCTCTACATGGCTGGTGGCGGCCGCATCACCCGCGTCCACGGCCCCTTCGTCTCGGACGCCGAGGTCGAGAAGGTGGTGGCCCATCTCAAGACCCAAGGCCGGCCGCAATATCTCGAGGCCGTCACCTCGGAAGAGGAGCCGGCGGGCGAGGGCGAGGACGGCGCCGTCTTCGACAAGAGCGCGATGGGCCAGGCCGAAAGCGACGACCCCTACGAGCAGGCGGTTGCGGTCGTGCTGCGCGACAAGAAGGCCTCGACCTCCTACATCCAGCGCCGCCTCCAGATCGGCTACAACCGCGCCGCCTCGATCATGGAGCGGATGGAGAACGAGGGCATCGTCGGCCCCGCCAACCATGCCGGCAAGCGCGAGATCCTTGTCGAGGCCAGCCACGCCCGCGAGGATGAGGACTAACCTGCGGGTGCAGCGCCATGGCGCGGACCGCAGCCGGTCCTCAAATTGCCATGACGCTGCTGCAACCTGCGGGTACTCGACGCGTTGCCAGACAGGTGATGCGATTTCATGATTGCATACCTATCTAGATTCGCATGATCCCGGCCTCGACGGCTGAAACCACTGGAGCTTCATGCTCATGACACGCCACTTCACGCTGCGGGCCTCGATCAGCACGCTCGCTGTGCTCGGCTTTGCGGTGACGGCAGGCGGGCTTTCCGCGCAGCCCTTGAATTTGCAGCCTTCCAAGCAGGCCATCGCAGCCGCGTCCAAGCCTGCCGCCCGCGCGACACGTCTGCCGCCTGTCCGCCCGCAAGGCCTGGGCCTGCCGCGCCTCGCCTCGGCCGAGACCGTCCCTGCAGCACCTGCCAGCCTTCCCGGCCCGGTCCGGACGGCGTCTGCCGACCCGGTTCGCATCGCCGAGGCCCCGGCCAAGCCGGTGCGCCCGAGCGCGCCGCTCTCCCAGTCGGAAGCCGTCGAGAAGCTCAACTCCTATTTCAACGGCTTTTCCAACCTGCAGGGCGATTTCATCCAGTTTTCGCCCAATGGCCAGCGCGTCGAGGGCAAGCTCTATATCCAGCGTCCCGGCAAGATGCGCTTCGACTATCATGCCCCCGTCACCACCGAGGTCATCGCAGACGGCACCTCGGTTGCGATCCGCGACAAGAAGCTCGCGACCCAGGACCTCTACTCCATCGGCCAGACGCCACTGAAGTTCCTGGTCAAGGAGCGCATGAACCTGGCCAAGGATTCCTACGTAACCGGCGCCACCACGAAGGGTGACATTCTCTCGGTCACGATCGAGGACCGCTCGACTCTCGGCGGGACATCGAAGATCACCCTGAACTATGACCTCGCCGCCAATACCCTGCGGCAATGGGTCGTCGTCGATCCCCAGGGCTATGAGACATCCGTGTCGCTCTACAATCTCGACACCCAGCGCCGCCCGGATCCCAAGAATTTCGTGATCAACTACGAGCGGGTGCTCTGAGGGATTCCATCCGCCATCGCTGTGCGAGGGCTACGAGGTCGTCCAATCTTTCTCGGTCGACCTGAACGGCTTGGCCGAGCGCCATGACGATGCGTGCTTGCTTTTCCGTGCGCCGCGAACCAGTTTCCGGCACCCGCCGTCCGGAAAGCTCTCGTGAAACTCACCGTTACCAGCTGGAACATCAATTCCGTCCGCCTACGCATCGGCATGGTCTCGGACTACCTGACGGCGCATGCGCCCGACGTCCTGTGTTTGCAGGAGACCAAGACGCCAGACGAGCAGTTTCCGGCAAAAGCCTTCGAGAAGCTGGGCTATATCCATCAGGCCTTCATTGGCCAGAAGGGCTATAACGGCGTTGCCATCGTCTCCAAGCTGCCCTTCAGCGAGAAGGACGCCATGGCGATGTGCGGCAAGAACGATGCCCGCCACATGACCGCCGTGCTCGACACCGGTGCGGGCGCCGCCGCCGGCATCGCCATCCATAATTTCTACATCCCCGCCGGCGGCGACATTCCCGACCCCGAGAAGAACGTGAAGTTCGCGCACAAGCTCGCCTTCCTGGACGAGATCGGAGCCTGGGGCATTGCCAAGAAGCCGACGGACCGACCCTCCATCCTGCTCGGGGACCTCAATATTGCCCCCTATGAGCACGACGTCTGGAGCCACAAGCAACTGCTTGACGTGGTCAGCCACACGCCCATCGAAACCACCACGCTGGAACGCCTGCGCAGCGAGCTCGGCTGGACCGACGCGGCGCGCGCGCTGCGGCCCGAGCCCGAGAAACTCTACAGCTGGTGGAGTTATCGGGCCGCCGACTGGCGGGCCTCCAATCGCGGCCGCAGGCTCGACCACATCTGGCTCTCGGACGGACTCAAACCGACCCTTCGCGACGTGACGTTCCTGAGCGAGGCGCGCAGCTGGGAGCGCCCCTCGGACCATGTCCCGGTGACGGTGACACTGGAGCTCTAAGGCTCCTGCCCGCGCTCAGCTGCGGTCGATGGCGTCGAGGCGCTGCTTGACCTGGCCGAGTTCGCCGACAAAGGCGCGCAGCCGCTCCGCCACGACATCGGCGATCGCCTGCGCGGATTCGGGAAACTCGGTCAGCACGCGCCGCATCACGCTGCGTGACAGCCGCATGATCTGCGTGGGTTCGCGCGCAACCGCGGTGACCGGACGCTTCACCGAGGTGAACAGGGCAAGCTCGCCCAGCAGCGTGCCGGGGCCGGCGATCTCGTCGGCCGGCTGCCCGTCATCGCCGCTCGTCAGCGCGATCGCGCCAGAAATCACCAGGATCGCGCCGTCGGAGTTCTCGCCGCCACGGAACAGCACGTCGCCGGCCCGCAGCGTGCGGCTGTCGGCGGCAAACGCCACCAGCCGCAGCGCATCCCGTTCCATCAGGCTCAGCAGGGGCTGCCGGGCCAACAGGGCGATGTCGTTGTCTAGCGCCATGATCTCTAGGGGTTGAGGCGGTAGCCGCCCGCATCCGTGACAAGCAGCCTTGCATTGGCCGGGTCGGGCTCGATCTTCTGGCGCAGCCGGTAGATGTGGGTTTCGAGCGTATGCGTCGTGACCTGGCTGTTATAGCCCCAGACTTCCTGCAGCAGTATTTCGCGCGCGATCGGCTTGCGGCCGGCGCGGTACAGGAACCGCAGGATCGCCGTCTCCTTCTCGGTCAGCTTGGTCTTCGAGCCCTTTTCGCTGACGAGCAGCTTCGAACCCGGGTGGAAGGTGTATGGCCCTACCTGGAAAACCGCGTCCTCGCTCGCCTCGTATTGCCGCAGATGGGCCCTGATGCGCGCCAGCAGCACTGCAAACTTGAACGGCTTCACGACATAGTCGTTGGCCCCGGCCTCCAGGCCGAGCACCGTGTCGGCGTCCGAGCCCTGGCCGGTCAGCATGATCACAGGGCTCTTGAAGCCGTTCTTGCGCATCATCTTGACGGCTTCGCGACCGTCCATGTCGGGCAGGCCGACATCCATCACGGTGAGATCGATACGCTCGGCCTGGACAGCCTTGACCGCGCCGGTCGCTGTTTCCGCGGTCGAGATCTTGAACTCGTCATAGAGCGCGAGCTGCTCGGCGAGAGCCTCGCGCAATGTCTGGTCGTCGTCGACAAGCAGGATATGATGGACGGCGGACATGAACGGGTCATTTTGTATAATTGCTCGGTCTGGCACCATGAGCCCGGCGAATCACGACTGCAAGTCACGCAAGATGGAATTCCCGTGAGAATAGTTGAACCTGCGGTCGCAGCCCGGTCATTTCGCCAGAAGCCGGGGCTCAAGACCCTGCGCGTCGTCCGCTCGGTGCATGACCGGAGCAAGGGGTTCCTGGTCGCGGGTGGGGCCGTATTTCCCTGCGCGCTCGGCCGGGGCGGTATCGTGGTCGACAAGCGCGAGGGCGATGGCGGCACGCCACGCACCCGCCTGCCGCTACGCAGCGTGTTCTACCGGGCCGACAGGCTGCCACGCCCGCGTACGCTCCTGCCCGTGCGGGTCATCAAGCCGCGCGACGCCTGGTGCGACGATAGTGGCGACCGCCGCTACAACCGACTGATCGACCGTCCGCCAGGCGAGGCCGAGGAGCGCCTGACCCGCGACGACCATCTCTACGATGTCATTGTCGAACTCGGCTGGAACGACCGGCCGGTGATGCGCGGCCGCGGCAGTGCCATCTTCTGGCACCTCGCCCGGCAGGGTTTCACGCCGACAGCGGGCTGCGTCGCCGTCAGGAGCCATGTCTTCTCGAAGATCCTGCCCCGGCTGGCGCGCCATTGCGCCATTCTGGTCAGATAGCGGGAGATCGGCTAGAAACTGTGCCGGGCACCGTCTCAATCGACACCATGGATCGGCCGACAGGATGCGGGCACCGTCTCGCGCCATCGCGCCGCTCCCAGGCGAGACATCACAATGACCGAAACGACCGCTTCACGAATCCGCTTCGGGCGGATCGCCGCCATGCTGCCTGTCGGCGACATCGCCCGAGCACAGGCATTCTATGTCGGTACGCTCGGCTTCACCAAGACCTTCGAGAACGGCGACCCCGTCGGCTTCATGATCCTGAGGAAGGGCGAGGCCGAGCTGCATCTGACGCTCCAGCCCGGCCACAAGCCGGCGCCCTTCAACGTCGCGCATATGATGGTCGAGGAGATCGACGCTTTCCACGCCGTGATCCGGGCGCGGGGCCTGCGCATCGTCAAGGGCCTGCGCGACAAGGATTACGGCCTGCGCGCCTTCGTCTTCGAAGATCCGGATGGCAACCGCATCGATGTCGGCGAGCCCCTGAAGCGGTAGTCCGCTCGCTCCCCGTCAAAGCGAGCGCAAGCAAGCAATCCAGACGAACAGAGCGCGAAGCTCCACTGGATGGCCTGGCAGCGCTCGCAGTGACGCGTGGCTCGTCAGCCTCGCGCGCCAAAAATCGCGCTGCCGACGCGGACATGTGTCGCGCCGAGCTGGATGGCGGCCTCGTAATCGGCGCTCATGCCCATCGAAAGCCCAGCCAGGCCATGCCGCGCCGCGATCTTGGCGAGCAGCGCAAAATGAGGCGAGGGCGGTTCGTCGGCCGGCGGGATGCACATCAGGCCGCTGACCACCAGGCCATGCCGCACGCGACAAGCCTCGAGGAAGGCGTCGACCTCGCGGGGGCTGATGCCGCCCTTTTGTGGCTCATCGCCGGTGTTGACCTGGACGAACAGGGTAGGCGCCTTGCCGACGCGGCCGATCTCCCGCGAAAGCTCCTTGGCAAGGCTGTCGCGGTCGAGCGAATGGATGGCATCGAACAGTTCGACGGCCTCGCGCGCCTTGTTGGATTGCAGGGGCCCGATCATGTGGACCTCGACATCCGGGAAGCGCTGCCGCAGCGCCGGCCATTTGGCCTTCGCCTCCTGAACGTAGTTCTCGCCGAAGACGCGCTGCCCGGCTTCGAGCGCCGGCACGATGGCCTCCTCCGGCATGGTCTTGGAGACCGCGATGAGGGTGACCGACTCCGGCTCGCGCTCGAAATCGCGCGCCATGCGGGCAATCGCAGCCTTCGTCTCGGCCAAACGCATAACCGTATCGCTCATGGTAGTCCCTTCATGCCCGCAGCGACGTTGACCGCGTGGCCTCAATGGTGTCCTAGTCCGGCAAACTCCAATCATGCAAGAATTGCCCGCGATCATGGCTGTCGAACGTTACAACCCCAAGGAATCAGAGCCGAAATGGCGCCGCGTCTGGGATGAGCGCAAGCTCTTCGAGACCCGCAACGACGACACCCGGCCAAGCTACTACGTCCTCGAGATGTTTCCCTACCCTTCGGGTCGCATCCATATGGGCCATGTTCGCAACTATGCGATGGGCGACGTGGTCGCGCGCTACAAGCGCGCCAAGGGCTTTGCGGTTCTGCATCCGATGGGCTGGGATGCCTTTGGCCTGCCGGCCGAGAACGCCGCCAAGGCCAATAACGTCCATCCGCGCGAATGGACCTACGCCAATATCGCATCGATGCGGACGCAGTTGCAGTCCATGGGCCTCTCGCTGGACTGGAGCCGCGAGCTTGCGACCTGCGACCCCAGCTACTACCGCCACCAGCAGAAGCTCTTCCTGGACTTCCTGAAGGCCGGGCTGGTCGATCGCAAGACCGCGAAGGTCAACTGGGATCCCGTCGACGAGACCGTGCTCGCCAATGAACAGGTCATCGACGGCCGCGGCTGGCGCTCCGGCGCRCCCGTCGAGATCCGCGAGCTGACGCAGTGGTTCTTCAAGATCACCGCGTTCGGCCAGGAACTGCATGACGCCCTGGAAGGCCTGAACCGCTGGCCCGAAAAGGTGCGGCTGATGCAGAAGAACTGGATCGGCCGGTCGGAAGGCCTGTTGATTCGTTTCGCTCTCGAATCGAACGTCTTTGGCCAGAACGAACTCGAGATCTACACCACACGGCCCGACACGCTGTTCGGCGCAAAGTTCATGGCCGTGGCGCCCGACCATCCGCTCGCCAAGGCGGCGGCTGCCGACAATCCGGACCTGCAGGCCTTCATCGAGGAGTGCAAGAAGACAGGCACCGCGCAGGAGAACATCGACAAGGCCGAGAAGCTGGGCTTCGACACCGGCCTGCGTGCGGTGCATCCGCTTGATCCCTCTTGGACTTTGCCGGTCTACGTGGCCAATTTCATCCTGATGGAATACGGCACCGGCGCGATCTTCGGTTGCCCGGCGCATGACCAGCGCGACCTCGACTTCGTAAACAAGTATGGCCTGGGCAATACCCCCGTGGTCTGCCCCGAAGGCACCGATCCCGCGACCTTCGTGATCACCGACACCGCCTATACCGATGACGGCCGCATGATCAATTCGCGCTTCCTCGACGGAATGACCATTCCGGAGGCGAAAGAAGAAGTCGCCCGCCGCCTTGAGTCCGAGACCCGCGGCAATGCGCCGGTCGGCACACGAAAAGTCAATTTCCGCCTGCGCGACTGGGGCGTCTCGCGCCAGCGCTACTGGGGATGCCCGATCCCGGTGATCCACTGCGCCGACTGCGGCACGGTGCCGGTTCCCGATGCCGATCTGCCGGTCGAACTCCCCGACGACGTCTCCTTCGAGCGCCCCGGCAACCCGCTCGACCACCACCCAACCTGGAAGCACGTCGCGTGCCCGCATTGCGGCAAGGATGCGCGGCGCGAGACCGACACGATGGATACGTTCGTCGATTCATCCTGGTATTTCGCGCGCTTCACCGATCCCTGGCGGACGGAAAGCCCGACGGATCGCGCGGTCGTCGACCGCTTCCTGCCCGTCGACCAGTATATCGGCGGCGTCGAGCACGCGATCCTGCACCTGCTCTATTCGCGCTTCTTCACCCGCGCCATGAAGGCGACGGGCCATGCCGGTCTGGACGAGCCTTTTGCGGGCCTGTTCACCCAGGGCATGGTTGTGCACGAGACCTATCGAGCGCAGGACGGTACGTGGGTGGAGCCGGGCGATGTTCGCATCGAGGCTGTCGGCGCCGAGCGTCGCGGATTCCATGTCGACACCGACGCCCCGATCGACATCGGTGCGATCGAGAAGATGTCGAAGTCGAAGAAGAATGTCGTCGATCCCGACGACATCATCGCCTCCTACGGCGCCGACACCGCGCGCTGGTTCATGCTCTCGGACTCGCCGCCCGATCGTGACGTGATCTGGACCGATGAAGGCGTCCAGGGCGCCGCCCGCTTCGTCCAGCGCATCTGGCGACTGGTCGGTGAGATCGCCGATCGCACCGGCAACGCCGCAAACCTGCCCGCTGCATTCGACGAACCTGCTCTGACCCTGCGCCGCGCCAGCCACCGCGCCCTGCACGCGGTCGGCGCCGATATCGAGCGTCTCGGCTTCAACCGCTGCGTCGCGCATATCTACACGCTGACCAACGCGATCGGCAAAGCGCTGGATGCCGCCGCCGAGGAAGCAGCCCTTGCGCCCGATGTGGCCTACGCGCTGCACGAATCCGCCATCATCGTCACGCAACTTATCGCACCGATGATGCCGCATCTTGCCGAATCCTGCTGGGAAGCGCTGGGCCAGTCTGGGCTAGCCGGCGAGGCCGCCTGGCCGGTCGCGGACGAGACGCTGCTCAAGGACGACAGCATCGTCCTGCCGGTCCAGGTGAACGGCAAGAAGCGCGCGGAGGTGACTGTGCCCGCCGATGCCGATACCGTGGCCGTCGAGGCCATCGTGCGTGCCACGGAGGCCGTGACCCGGACGTTGGATGGTCGTGCGATCCGCAAGATCATCGTCGTTCCCGGGAGGATCGTGAATGTCGTCGTCTGAGGCGCCCAGCCGGAGTTTGCCGATGCCTGTTTCCCGACGCTCGCTCCTGGCATCGGCCCTGTTCGCGGCGTCGCTGGCCGGCGGATGCATGCAGCCACTCTATGGCGAAGGAACCACCAGCACGATCGGCGGTAATGTCCGCACCGCGCTGAAAGGCGTCGAGATCCCCGAGATGAAGGGGCTGATCGGCCACTACCTGCGCAATGAACTCGTCTTCGAGCTTGATGGCGGCGGCGATGCGGACGCGCAGAAGCGGCTGCGCCTTGACGCGAACATCACCGAATCGATCGAGGTCGTGACCGTCGATTACGCCAGCGGCCGCGCCGATTCGGCCGTGCTCATCGCAACCGTGACCTGGTCGGTGAAGCGCATCGACAACGGCCAGGTCGTGGCCTCAAGCACCAGCGTCGTTCGCGCGCCCTATGAGCGGTCCTCTCAGCGTTTTGCCACGGTTCGCGCCGCGCGTGACGCCCAGATCCGGGCCGCCAAGGCCCTGGCCGAACGTATCAAGGGTCAGCTCTCCGCAGACCTCGTCGCCGGCTGAGGCCGGGCGAAGCCATGGCCTCAATCAAGGCTCACGAGGCAGACCGGGCGCTGGCCAAGCCGGACCCGGCCTGGCGGCTTTTCCTGATCTACGGCCCCGATGCGGGGCTCGTATCCGAGCGCGCCTCGGCACTTGCCAAGGCAAATGTCGACGACGCCGGCGACGCCTTCCAACTCGTGCGGATGAGTGGCGACGAGATCGCCGCGGACCCGCTGAAGCTTGTCGACGAAGCCAACACGATAGGCCTGTTCGGCGGCCGCCGCGCAATACGCGTCTCACCCACCGGCAAGCCGCTTGCCTCAGCCGTAGAGCCGCTGCTGGCAACCCCTTCGCGCGATGCGATCGTGATTGTGGAGGCTGGCGACCTGCAGCGCAGCAATCCCCTGCGGGTGGCCTGCGAGAAGGCGCGCACAGCCTTGGCTGTGCCCTGCTACAGCGACGGCGCCCGCGACCTCGGCGGGCTTGTCGACGAGATGGTCCGCTCGGCCGGAAAGACCATCGATCGCAGCAGCCGCGACCAACTCACAGAGCTCCTCGGCGGCGATCGCCAGACTTCGCGCCGCGAAGTGGAGAAGCTCCTGCTTTATGTGGGGAGCGATCCCTCCGTAACCGAAGCGCATATCAGTGCAGTCGTCGGTGACACCGCGCAACGCGAACAGGCGGCGCTTGTCGACGCCGTCTTCTCCGGCAAGCTGCCCGTTCTCGATCTGGCCTTCGCCAAGCTGACCAGCGAAGGCCTCGACACCGGGGTGATGCTGGGAGCTCTGCTCCGTCAGGCCCTTGCGTTCCTCAAGGCGCGCCAGGCCGTCGATGGCGGGCGCAGCGTGCGCGATGCCGTCTCGTCGATGCGGCTGCCCTATCCCCGCATCGCCGCGACCGAAGCCGCGCTATCGGTCTGGACAACGCCGAAACTCACCGAAGCCGTCAATGTCGTTGGAACCGCGATAGCCGCCGTCAGGCGCGACGGCGACATGGCAAGGCCGATCGCGTCGCGCGCGCTCTGGACGCTGGCGCGTATGGGTCGCGTCCCGCCAAGAGGCGGCAATTAGGCTTTCAGACGTCTGCACAGACCGTCGAGCTGTTCCAGGGTCTTGTAACCGATCTTGAGCTCGCCCGTTCCGTTGGGGCGGTGCTGTATCGACACAGAGAGCCCTAGCGCTTCCTCCAGTGCCTTTTCCAGGGCGCGGGTATCGGGATCCTTTTCGGGCTTCGGCTTGCTGGTGCCGCTCCTCGACTCGCCGCGAGACTCGTTTTGTACGATACGCTCGATGTCGCGAACGCTCAGACCCTCGGCGACAATCTTCTTGGCCATCAGTTCCGGTTCCGAAACTGAAAGCAAGGCACGGGCGTGACCGGCCGAAACCGTTCCGGCACTGACCATGTCACGTACCGGCTCCGGCAGCTTCGACAGGCGCAGCGTATTGGCGACATGGCTACGGCTCTTGCCGATGACGCGGGCCAGATCGTTCTGGGTATAGCTGAACTCGGCGATCAACCGCTCATACCCGGCCGATTCCTCGATCGCATTAAGGTCTGCACGCTGAACATTCTCGACGATGGCGATCTCGAGCGCCTGGCGATCGTCAGCCTCGACCAGAATGACCGGAACCTCGTGCAGGCCAGCCCGCTGCGACGCCCGCCAGCGTCGCTCGCCGGCGATGATCTCATAGGCATCGATCATTCCGCTGATCGAGCGGACGATGATGGGTTGCAGGACGCCGCGCTCGCGCACCGAGGCGGTCAGATCCTCGAGGTCATCCTCGACGAATGTCCGGCGTGGATTCTTGGGGTTGGGTCGCAGGAATTCGACTGGAACCCGGCGCTGGCCGCGGGCGCGGTCGATCGCTCCGATCTCCTCGCCGACATCGCCGATCAACGCCGCCAAGCCGCGGCCCAAGCGTGAGCGCCCCTGTTCTTCGGCCATGGCCATCCCCGTATTCCCTAAAACTGCGTCAGGCTGCGGCGCGCAGGGCGCGTTCGCGCTTGATGACTTCGGAGGCGAGCTTCAGATAGGCCTGCGAGCCCGAGCAGCGCAGGTCATAGAGCAGCGCCGGCTTACCGTAGGACGGCGCTTCGGAGACCCGCACATTGCGCGGGATCACGGTCTCATAGACCTTGTCGCCCAGGAACTCGCGAACATCGGCCATGACCTGGCCCGACAGGTTGTTGCGGGGGTCATACATCGTCAAAACCACGCCCTGGATGATCAGGCGCGGGTTCAGGCCGTTTCGCACCTGTTCTACCGTCTTGAGCAACTGGCTCAAACCTTCGAGCGCGAAGAACTCGCATTGCAGCGGCACCAACACGGCATCCGACGCGGTCATCGCGTTGATCGTGATCAGGCTGAGCGAAGGCGGGCAGTCGATCAGGATGTAGGTCAGGTCCGAGCAGCGCTGATCGTAGACCAGCTCGTCGATCGCATTCTTGAGGCGGTGCGCGCGATCCTTGGCGCTGGCGATCTCCAGCTCGACGCCAAGCAGGTCGAGCGTGGAGGGCGCCAGGAACAGGCCAGGCACTGCAGTCTCCTGCATGGCCAGCCCCAGCCCGACATCGCCACAGAGCACGTCATAAGTCGAGGAGCGGCGACTGCGACGGTCAACGCCGAGCCCGGTTGACGCGTTACCCTGCGGATCGAGATCGACGATAAGGACTTTCTCGCCGATCGCCGCCAGAGCCGTACCGAGGTTGATCGCCGTCGTCGTCTTGCCGACGCCGCCCTTCTGATTCGCGAGTGCCAGCACCCGCGGCCGACGCGGGACGGCAATTGGGGTAAGATCGGTCATGAATCAGGCCCGTTTCTCGGCCGCGCGAACCAACAGGACGCCAGCGGCGCTATCCGTCACGGAGGACACCGTCGTAGCCTGAATCTTCCAATATTTAGCAGCTTCGGTCAATTCAGCCTCTAGATGTTGTCCCTTCGGAAACAGACCCAGGGCGCCATTTCTCAACAGCTCTTTACACCAGTCGAGCAATTGCGGCAGCGGCGCGAGCGCACGGGCGCAGACGACATCGATCTGACCGGAGAAATCGTCGACGACATCCTCGATCCGCGCATTGTGGACCGTGACCGGCGAACCCGTCAAACGCGCCGCATGGCGCAGGAACGCGCATTTGCGGGCATTGCTTTCGACAAGATGAATCCTGCCACGGCCGCGCTCGGCCAGGCAGATCCCGATGACCAGACCCGGAAAACCGCCGCCTGAACCGAGATCGAGCCAACGCTCGGCATCCGGTGCCAGCGCGTGCACCTGAAGGGAATCGGCGATATGGCGCGTCCAGACATCGGCCAATGTGGTGTTCGAAACCAGGTTCTTCGCGAGTTGCCAGCGCTCGAGCTCCGATACCAGCAGCGCCAGGCGCTCCTCTGTTTCACGTGAAACAGGAGTCAAGCGCAATGCGCGCGTCCTATCGGTATCATCCACAGTACTGCTCAAGCTCCATTAACAGCAGTCGGCACCCTGCGCCCGCGCCGGGCGTGGGCAGCAAGCAAGGTCAAGGCCGCTGGAGTCATCCCCTCCATCCGGGCGGCCTGCGCCAGATCGGCCGGACGCTCGCTGGCAAGCTTGAGCTTGAGTTCATTGGAAAGACCGGAGATGCCATCGATATCGAGATCCTCCGGAACCTTCAGCGCCTGGTCCCGCTTGTAGGCTTCGATCTCAGCGGACTGCCGGTTAAGATACACCGCGTAGACGGCATCGGCAGTCACGCGAGAGATGACTGCAGGGTTATAGGACGCCAGCTCCGGCCAGATCGTGACGAGCTGGCTGTAGTCGATATCGGGATAGGACAGCACCTGATAGGCGCTGCGCCGCAGCCCGTCGCGATTCAACTGCATCCCGCCGGCTTCGGCCTGCTGCGGCGTCAGAGTAAGGGCGGTGAGGCGCTGCCGCAATTGCTCGATCTCGGCCGAACGAGCCTCGAAGTGGCCCGCGCGTGTCGAGCCCACCAATCCGTTCTCGATGCCAAGTCTTGTCAAGCGCTCGTCTGCATTATCGACGCGCAGGGAAAGACGAAACTCCGCTCGCGACGTGAACATTCGATACGGTTCCGTAACGCCCTGCGTCACGATATCATCGACGAGGACGCCAATATACGAAGCTGACCGCTCGAAGCTGACCGGCTTTGCCCCACTTGCCAGCCTCGCGGCGTTGAGCCCCGCAAACAGGCCCTGCGCCCCGGCCTCCTCATAGCCAGTCGTCCCATTGATCTGGCCGGCCAGGAACAAGCCGGTGATCGCACGGGTCTCTAGCGTATTCTTCAGTGCGCGCGGATCGACGAAATCATACTCGATCGCATAGCCGGGCCGCAGCATCTGAGCGTACTCGAGCCCCGGGATGGTCTTGAGGACTCCAAGCTGGACATCCACGGGCAGGGATGTCGAGATCCCATTGGGATAGACGGTGTCGTCGTCGAGCCCTTCGGGCTCCAGGAAGATCTGATGCCCGTCACGGTCGCCAAAGCGACCAACCTTGTCCTCGATAGACGGGCAATAGCGGGGGCCGCGACCCTCTATCTGCCCCGAGAACATCGGCGCTCGATGGAGATTGGCCCGGATCAGGTCGTGGGTCGCCAGCGTCGTGCGGGTGATGCCGCAGGAGATCTGAGGCGTGGTGATCGCGGTCGTCAGCGAGGAGAATGGCTCAGGCGGCTCGTCGCCGGCCTGCATGTCGAGAGACGCCCAGTCGATGGTCCGCCCGTCGAGACGGGGCGGCGTCCCGGTCTTGAGCCGACCGAGCGGAAATCCATGCCGCTCCAGCGTCAAGGACAGGCCAACGGACGGGGCTTCGTCGACGCGCCCGGCGGGCGTCTTGGTCTCGCCGATATGAATCAAGCCGCGCAGAAAAGTGCCCGTCGTCAGCACAACCGTTCCGGTTACGAATCGACGGCCGTCGGCAAGGACGACCGCTGTGACGCGCCCGGCCTCGACGTCGATGTCAAACGCTTCACCCGCGATGATGTCGAGATTGGGCTGCTCGGCAAGGAGGTCCTGGACCGCCGCTCGGTAGAGCTTTCGGTCAGCCTGGGCTCTTGGCCCCCGAACGGCTGGACCTTTGCGCCTGTTGAGCATCCGAAACTGTATCCCCGCACGATCCGCGGCGCGCGCCATGATGCCATCGAGCGCATCGATCTCACGGACGAGATGGCCCTTGCCGAGACCGCCTATGGCCGGGTTGCACGACATGACACCGATCGTCTCGATCCGATGGGTCAAGAGTGCCGTGCGCGCGCCCAGGCGGGCGGCAGCTCCCGCCGCCTCCACGCCGGCATGGCCGCCGCCGACGACGATCACGTCATAGCGGTTCTGAGGTTGTGACATTCGGTTTGGCTATCGAAGCTGAGGCAAGGGGTCAACGAATTAAAGGTTGGTGAACAGCGGTTTCACGTGAAACCGCCCTTCGATCGCTACTTTCCGATGCAGAAGCCGGAGAATAGCTGATCGAGGACATCCTCGACCCCGATTCTGCCGACAAGGCGCTCCAATGCCAAGACGGCAAGCCGCAGGTCCTCGGCCATCAGCTCGACCTGCCCGTGCTCATCGGCCACAACCCTGTCGAGCGCCAGAACGGCATCGGACACAGCCGATCGGTGGCGCTCGCGGGTCAGCAAGGCCGGCTCGACCTGCGCCAATCCACCAAGCCGCCGTTTCAAAGCCTCGAGCAAACCGTCGATGCCCGAGCCTGTCATGGCTGACACCGCGAGTTCGCCCGGCATGACGACTCCCGGCAGGTCCGACTTGGTCGCCAATTTCAGCAAGGTCGGGCCAGCCGTGGATTGGTCCGGGTCCGAATCGATCGGCCTGAGCTTGAGGACGAGGTCTGCGCGCTCAATGAGGGCCTGCGCGCGACGGACACCCTCGGCTTCGATCGCGTCACTGGTGTCGCGCAATCCGGCAGTGTCGACCAGTATGACGGGCAATCCCTCGAGATCGAGGCGGACCTCGATGGCATCCCGGGTCGTACCTGCGACCGGTGAGACGATCGCGATATCACGCCGCGCCAACGCATTCAGCAGGCTCGACTTGCCGGCATTGGGCGCTCCCGCCAGCACGACGACAAATCCGTCTCGCACGCGCTCGCCCATGCGAAAGCTGCCCAGCGCCGCTTGCAACTCTGCCCGTATGGCGGTGGCAATCGCGATCGCCTGTTCGGAAAGCGGGCCGGTGACATCGCCTTCGTCCGAAAAATCGAGTTCGGCGGACAGCAACGCCATCGCGTCGATCAAGCCGCGGCGCCAGCCCACCGTTTGCTTTCCGAGCGCCCCATCCATTTGCCGCAGCGCTTGCTTCCGCTGCCATTCCGTTTCCGAATCGATCAGGTCGGCCAGGCCCTCCACGGCCGCCAGGTCGAGCTTTCCAGCCTCAAACGCGCGGCGCGTAAATTCGCCGGCCTCGGCCAGGCGAACACCGGCAATCGAGGTCAGCAACGCTAGCAGTCGGGACAGGACCGCGCGCGAGCCGTGAACCTGAAGTTCAGCGACGTCCTCGCCTGTGAAGCTGTGTGGCGCCGGGAAATAGAGCACGAGACCGCTATCGACGACATCCTCGCCATCGCGCAGCCTGCGCAGCGCGGCTGTCCGTGGCGAGGGGAGGTCGCCTGCAATCGTTTCGAGGATGAATCGAACGCGCGGCCCGGATATCCGGATGACCGATACGCCGGCGCGGCCCGCTCCGGACGACAGGGCGACGATGGTCTGGGCGTCATTCGCATTCATTGAGAGGTCCGTTGCCGGCAGGGGTCGCTTCGGTTCCGAATCGGATCATTTTTTGAGATGGTATGCCCGAGTATGGCTGCGATCAGGGAGCGGTATGACTCTGTTTGCCTCTGCGGCAGGGGCCCCGCACTGCCCCGGGTCGATAGCAATGACTTGCTCATAGCCTGCGAACGGAAACGGACCCGCACTTGGTACGGGTCCGAATCAAACTGCCGGAGTCGAGGCCTGGATGCAGCGCCGCGGCGCTGCCGTCAGGTGTTCATGGAATCGAAGAAGTCCGAGTTCTGTTTGGTCTGGCGCAGCTTGTCCATCAGGAACTCGATCGCGTCCTGCGGACCCATCGGGTTGAGAATGCGACGCAAGACATAGGTCTTCTGCAGGTCGGACTTCGGCGTGATCAGCTCTTCCTTCCGGGTGCCCGACTTGAGGATGTCGATGGCCGGGAAGATGCGCTTGTCGGAGACCTTGCGATCCAGAATGATTTCCGAATTGCCGGTGCCCTTGAACTCCTCGAAGATCACCTCGTCCATGCGCGAGCCGGTATCGATCAGGGCGGTCGCGACGATGGTCAGCGAACCGCCTTCCTCGATGTTACGGGCGGCGCCGAAGAAGCGCTTGGGCCGCTGCAGGGCGTTGGCATCGACACCGCCGGTCAGGACCTTGCCGGAGGAGGGGACAACCGTGTTGTAGGCGCGTCCGAGACGGGTGATCGAGTCCAGCAAGATCACGACGTCGCGGCCATGCTCGACCAGGCGCTTGGCCTTCTCGATCACCATCTCCGCGACCTGGACGTGGCGGGTCGCCGGCTCGTCGAAGGTCGACGAAACGACCTCGCCCTTCACGGAGCGCTGCATGTCCGTGACCTCTTCAGGCCGCTCGTCGATGAGCAGAACGATGAGGTAGCATTCAGGATGGTTGGTGGTGATCGACTGAGCGATATTCTGCAGCAGGACGGTCTTGCCGGTCCGCGGCGGCGCGACGATCAGCGCGCGCTGGCCCTTGCCGATCGGCGAGACGATGTCGATGACACGTGCCGAGAAATCTTTCTTGGTGGGGTCGGTGACCTCGAGCCTCAAGCGCTCATCGGGATAGAGCGGCGTCAGGTTGTCGAAGTTGATCTTGTGCTTGATCTTCTCGGGGTCTTCGAAATTGATCGTGCTGACCTTGAGCAGCGCGAAATAGCGTTCGCCGTCCTTGGGTCCGCGGATCGGCCCCTCGACGGTGTCGCCGGTGCGAAGCCCGAACTTCCGGATCTGCGTCGGCGAGACATAGATGTCGTCGGGCCCCGGCAGATAATTGGAATCGGGCGAGCGCAGGAAGCCGAACCCGTCGGGCAGGACCTCTACTACGCCTTCGCCGAGGATTTCGGTCTCTTTCGCAGCGAGCTGCTTCAGGATCGCGAACATCAGCTCCTGCTTGCGCATCGTGCTGGCGTTCTCGACCTCGAGCCCCTCGGAAAAGGCGAGCAGTTCGGTCGGCGACTTGACCTTGAGGTCTTGGAGCTTGATTTCCCGCATGGGGCACCCGGATCGTAAAGCCCGGCCCGAAACAAGGCAGGGATGATGGCATGGTGGAAGGGACGTCAGACCCAGGACGGGCCCGCGTAACTGTTGCAAGCCAGTGAGCGTCTGCAGCGGCAGCCGGCCCACGAATCATCAACAACAGGAAAGTACGCCGGAGAGGCGTACACGGTGATAGCGGGAAACGCAGCCGCGCTCAAGCTGGAATCGCGACGGCGCTCAGAACGGCTTGACGATGACCAGGATCACGATTGCGGCCATCAGGACAGCGGGGACCTCGTTGATGATCCGGTAGAAGCGAGGGCTCTTGTCGTTGCGGTCCCCGGCGAAGGCGCGCACCCGGCCGGACAGGTAGCCGTGGATGCCCGAAAGGATGAAAACCAGCAGGATCTTGCCGTGCAGCCAGCCGCCCTTGAAGCCGAAGGCGCTCCAGGCGAGGTAGAGTCCGAGCACCCAGGTCACGATCATCGCGGGGTTGATGATGCCCTTGAGCAGCCGTCTTTCCATGATCTTGAAGGTCTCGGACTGAATGGATCCGACCTGCGCCTCCGCGTGATAGACCATCAGCCGGGGCAAATAGAGCATTCCGGCCATCCACGCGATCACGGCCATGACGTGGAACGCCTTGATCCATTCATACATCGGGATCGATCCTTCAGGCTCTGACTGCGGCGAGCAGGCGCTCGACATGGGCGATCGGGGTGTCGGGCAGAATGCCGTGCCCGAGATTGAAAATGAAGGGACGCTCGCCGAAAGCCGCCCGGATCGCCGCGACCTCGGCCTCCAGCTCGGGACCACCGGCCCGGAGGACCAGCGGGTCGAGATGGCCCTGGACCGGCACGAGAGGCTGGATCTCGCTGCGGACGAAATCGCGATCGATCTCGGTTTCCAGCCCGACTGCATTGACCCCGGTCTGTGCGACATAGGCCGGGATCTGCCGGCCGGCCCCGCGCGGGAAGCCGATGATGCGGGCCTGCGGATGACGCGCGCGCACCAACTCGACCAGCCGCCGCGTCGGGGCGATGCACCAGCGCACGAAGTCCTCGGGTGCGAGCGATCCCGCCCAGCTGTCGAAGATCTGCACCGCATCGACGCCCGCATCGATCTGGCGGCAGAGATAATCCGCGGAAACCTCGACGATGCGATCGATCAACCGCTGGAACAGCTCTGGGTCCCGCGTGAACAGGTCCTTCGCCGGACCCTTGTCCGGCGTACCGCGCCCGGCCACCATATAGGTCGCCACAGTCCAGGGAGCGCCACAGAAGCCGATCAGCGCGGTCTTGCCGGGCAGGGCTGCCTTGACCCGGGCGACGGTCTCGTAGACCGGCCCGAGGACGGTCTCGTCGGCATGTTCGTGAAGTTCGCGAAAGCGAGCCTCGTCAGGGACCGGGTCCAGGCGCGGACCCTCGCCTTCGACGAACCAGAGCTTCTGGCCCAGCGCATGCGGGATCACCAGGATATCTGAGAACAGGATCGCTGCGTCGAACCCGAAGCGTCGGATCGGCTGCAAGGTCACCTCGGCAGCCATTTCTGGATTGTAGCAGAGCGACAGGAAGCTGCCGGCCTTGGCGCGCAATTCACGATATTCGGGAAGATACCGTCCGGCCTGGCGCATCATCCAGATTGGCGGAACGGGCAGCGCTTCGCCAGCGAGCGCTCGGAGAAAGAGGGGTGTCTCGGACGTCGGCATACCCACTCAGGACCTCAATCTTCATCTCTCTTCAATAAAATTTTAATAGAGAGAGATTCTTCTGTTTTGACTCTTGGATGGGGGCAGATAGCCCGACGCAAGATTGTCCACAACGGGTCCACAGGCTCTGCGCCTGCGAGCGATCGCCGCATATCCGGCGGCTCGGCGCCATAAGCCGTTCTTAACAAGCGTGAATCGCCGGACGCCGCTTCGGGTCGAAAATGATTCACGTGAAACATTCCTTCGCTGCGGTCACAGCGCTTGGCCTGTTGATCGAATCCGGGAGTTATACACGGCGGCCGTCACCGCCGGAAAAACAGTTCGGTTGTCCACACTAACCCCCAGCTCCTGAGCGACCTGCCCGAACCCGAAAGCCTCGCGCGAATCGGGTGTCGCGTTTGCATTGCGGGCTCGCCGGGTTAGAGGTTGCATATGGCGCAAACCCCGGAAACAGCCTTGCCCCGCAACTACTTTCATCTCCACCTTGTCTCCGATGCCACCGGCGAGACCCTGATCGCGGTCAGCCGGGCTGCTGCGGCCCAGTACGAATCGGTCTCGGCGATCGAGCATGTCTATCCGCTGGTGCGGTCGGAGGCGCAGCTCGCGCGCGTGCTGGCCGAGATCGAGGCCTCTCCCGGTGTGGTGCTCTACACATTGGTCGAACCGGAATGGCAGGCTCGGCTGGAGAGTTTCTGCGCTGAACTCGGTTGTCCCTGCCTCTCGGTGCTGCAACCGGTGCTGTCGCTGTTCCAGTCCTATCTGGGCCAGGCCTCGGCGCCGCGGCCTGGTGCGCAGCACGTGCTCAACGCGGAATATTTCCGTCGCATCGACGCGATGAACTACACGCTGCTGCATGATGACGGGCAACTCGGCGGCGATCTCGAAAGCGCCGACATCGTCCTTGTCGGAATTAGCAGGACCTCCAAGACGCCGACCTCGATCTATCTCGCCAATCGCGGGATCAAGACAGCCAATATCCCGCTCGTCCCGCATGTGCCGTTGCCACCCGAGGTCGAGCGCCTGAAGAAGCCCCTGATCGTCGGCCTCGTCGCCAGCGCCGATCGCATCATTCAGATCAGGCAGAACCGGCTGCTGTCCCTGAAGGCAGATGACGAAACGCCCTATGTCGACCCCGACGCCGTCGCTGATGAGATCGTCCAATCGCGCCGACTCTGCGCGCGGCGCGGCTGGCCCGTGATCGATGTCACCCGCCGCTCGATCGAGGAGACCGCCGCGGCGATCCTCGATCTCCTGCGCGATCACCGCATGAAGTTCATCGCGACATGAGCGCAGGTTCTGCGTTCTGGCTGTCCGATGTGCCCTTGCTGCTGGCCTCGGGCAGCACAACCCGTCGCGATATGTTGCAGGCAGCAGGCATCCCCATCGAGATCGCCAGGCCCGAGATCGACGAACGCGCTGTCGAAAAGCCTTTGCAGGATGCGGGCGCGCCCGCAGATGCGATTGCCGCTGCGCTCGCCTGTGCCAAGGCGCTGGCCGTCTCGACCCTGCATCCCGGGCGGATCGTACTGGGCGCCGACCAGACGCTGAATTGTGCCGGCGCAAGCTTTCACAAGCCCGAGGATATGGCGGCGGCCCGCGACCAGATCACGGCCTTGGCGGGGCAGACCCATGAACTGCACTCCGCCTTCGTGCTGGCCCGCGATGGTAGTCTGATCGGGGAGGGCGGCGCGACGGCGCGTCTGACGATGCGTTCGCTGGCGCCTGCGTTCATCGAAACCTATGTCGCCGCGATGGGCGATGCCGCCCTGACGAGCGTCGGCGCCTACCAGATAGAGGGCATCGGAGCCCAGCTCTTCGAGACGATCGAGGGCGACCATTTCACCATTCTCGGCCTGCCGCTTTTCGCCGTTCTCGCGGCCCTGCGCGAGCATGGCCTGTTGCGACACTGAGGACTGCGAGACCTATTCCATGAGCCCGCGCTGTTTCGTCATCGGTCACCCGATCGCCCACTCCCGCTCGCCCCTGATCCATGGAACCTGGCTCGCACAGCATGGGCTGGCCGGCTCCTATGAACGGATCGACGTCGCGCCCGCAGCGCTGCCTGATTTCATCGGACGTATCCGCTCGGGCGAACTCACGGGTGGCAATGTCACGGTGCCGCACAAGGAGTCCGTCCTGCCACTGCTCGACCATCTCACCGAGACGGCCCGCACGATGGGCGCCGCCAACACGCTCTGGTGCGAGGATGGCAGGCTCCATGGTGACAACACCGACGCCGCCGGTTTCCTCGGGCATCTCGACGCGACCGTCCCGGGATGGGATGCCCGGGTCGGGACGGCCTTGCTGCTCGGGGCAGGCGGGGCTGCCCGTGCCATCGCCTATGGCTTGAGGACACGCGGCGTCGGGCGCATCATCCTCGCCAACCGCAGTGCTGCCCGTGCCGCCGATCTCGCGGCGTCGCTCGGTGCGCCGCTGGAGACCGCCGATTGGGCCGGCCGCAATACGCTCGTGGGAAGCGCCGACCTCATCGTCAACACGACGTCGCTCGGCATGAAGGGCCAGCCGGCGCTCGATCTCGACCTGTCCGCGCTGCGGCCGGGAACGATCGTCGACGACATCGTTTATGTCCCGCTGAAAACCGCGCTGCTCGAAGAAGCCGAGCGTCGCGGCGGCATCATCGTCGATGGTCTCGGCATGCTGCTGCATCAGGCGGTTCCCGGCTTCGCGCGCTGGTTCGGAATCACGCCCTCGGTCACGCCGGCGCTGCGGGCAAGGCTCGAAGCCGATATCCTCGGGGCCTGATTCGACACGGCCGCAACGGCAAGGCGCTCATGACCTTCATCCTCGGACTGACCGGCTCGATCGGCATGGGCAAGTCGACGACCTCGGAATTCTTCCGGGCGCGCGGCGTGCCGGTCCATGATGCCGATGCCTCCGTCCATGCGCTCTATCGCGGCCGCGCGGTACCTGTGATCGAGGCGGCGTTTCCCGGCGTGGTCGTAGACGGCGTGGTCGACCGGAGCCGACTTTCGGCTGCCGTCGTCGGCCGGACTGACGCCTTGACGGCTCTGGAAGCTGTGATCCATCCGCTAGTCCGTGAGGAGGAGCAGGCCTTCATCGCGCGCTGCCGCAAGGCCGGGCTGGGGCTTGCGGTGCTCGACGTGCCGTTGCTTCTGGAGACCGGAGGGCAGGGCCGCTGCGACGCCGTTCTGGTCGTCACCGCATCGGCCGAGATCCAGCGCGCCCGGGTCCTGGCCCGTCCGGAAATCACCGAGGCGAAGCTCCAGGCGATCCTCGCCCGCCAGATGCCCGATGCGCAGAAGCGTCGTCATGCCCACTTCCTTGTGGACACGGGCCGCGGGCTGCTGGCAGCACAGCGACAGGTCGGTTCTATCCTCAGCGTACTCGCCGGCCGGCCCGGCCGAGGGGGTTCATCCAAGGCCGCCACAAATGCGTGAGATCGTTCTCGATACCGAGACCACAGGCGTCGAAGCCAATTCCGGCGACCGCATCGTCGAGATCGGTTGCGTCGAGCTGATCAACCACTGCCCGAGCGGCAAGAATTTTCACGTCTACATCAATCCCGAGCGGGGGATGCCGGACGGCGCCTTCCGGGTCCACGGCTTGTCGGAAGCGTTCCTGTCGGACAAGCCGGTCTTTGCCGCGATCGCCGACGATTTCATCGACTTCATCGCCGATGCCAGGCTCGTCATCCACAACGCCTCCTTCGACATCGGCTTCCTCAATATGGAGATGAAGCGGCTCGGCCATAGCCCGATCGAGATGACGCGCGTCGTCGACACGCTGGCTCTGGCGCGTCGAAAACATCCCGGCGCTTCCAACAGCCTGGATGCACTGTGCTCGCGCTATGGCATCGACAATGCCCGGCGCACCAAGCACGGCGCGCTGCTGGATTCCGAGATCCTGGCGGAAGTCTACATCGAGCTGATCGGCGGCAAGCAGACCACGCTTGGCCTCGGCACTGTCGATGCCGGGAGCGCGGCCGGTGGATTGGCGGCGGCGCTGATCGAGCGTCCGCAGCGGCAGCGCCCCTTGGCGCCGCGGCTCGATGCGGCGACGCTGGCGGCCCACGAGGCCTATGTCCTCACGCTCGGCAAGACACCGCTCTGGCGCGGTTATCTCGGTCTCAACGACGAGGCGTAAAGGCCTCGTCGAGAGCGCAGGGCAGCAGGCCGTTGCCGGGAGAGGCAGGACGCTGGAGCGCTGCCTCACCCGAATGACTTAACCTCGCTGTAGGTCAGCGCTTGGTCCGGCGCCGCGACAGCATGTTGAGCGCCTCGATCAGTGCCGAGAATGCCATTGCCGCATAGATGTAGCCCTTCGGAACATGCACGCCGAAGCCTTCGCCGATCAGCGTTCCGCCGATCATCAGCAGGAAGCCCAGCGCCAGCATCACGATGGTCGGGTTCCGTTCGATGAAGCCCGCCAGCGGGTCGGCCGCGAGCAGCATCACCAGCACCGCGACGATCACGGCGATGACCATCACAGGAATATGCTCGGTCATGCCGACCGCGGTGATGATGGAGTCGATCGAGAAAACGAGGTCGAGGATCAAGATCTGGACGATCACGCCGCCGAAGGTCACGGCTGCGGCCCTGCCGCCATCAAAGACATCGGGGCCATGGTCGGCATCGACCTTGTGATGGATTTCGGTCGTTGCCTTCCAGACCAGGAAGAGTCCGCCGGCGATCAGGATCAGGTCGCGCCAGGAAAAGGCCTTGCCGAGGACGGAGAAGATCGGGGCCGTCAGCTGCACGATGATTGCCACCGTGCTGAGCAGGCCCAGGCGCAGGATCAGCGCCAGTCCGATGCCGATCCGGCGACCGCGCGAGCGCTGCTCCTCGGGGAGCTTGTTGGTCAGGATCGAGATGAAGATCAGGTTGTCGATGCCCAGGACGACCTCCATGGCGATCAATGCCCCGAGCGCGACCCAGACGGCGGGATCGGCGGCAAGCGTCAATAGGTAGTCCATTCATCCTCCTGCTGATGGCGAAACGGCGGGCGCCTGGGTGGCGTCCGCCGTGCTCGATCACAGCGAGATGGAGGGCCCATGGCCCACCCGCAAGGTTCTGCGGCGGCCAAAAACGCAGAAAGGGCCCATGAGGGCCCTTTCCTTGGATGCGATCGGCACGAGCCGGATCAGGAATTCGCAGCGTTCGGCTGGCCCTGCATCTCCTGCAGACGCTGCTGGAACAGCGCGGCGAAATCGATCGGCGGCACATAGAAGGGCGGGAAGCCGCCATTCTGCACGGCCTCGGCGATGATCTGCCGGGCGAAGGGGAAAAGCAGGCGGGCGCAGTCGATCACCAGCACCGGGTGAATGTGCTCCTGCGGGATGTTCTGCAGGCGGAACACGCCGCCATAGCTGAGATCGAATGCGAACATGGTCTCGCCATTGAGCTCGGCCTTGCCCTCGAGCTGCAGCACGGTCTCGTAGTCGTCGCCGCCCAGCGCGGTGCCGGAGACGTTGACCTGCAGGGACATCTGCGGTCCCTGCTCGCCCTGCTGCCCGAGCGCGCGCGGCGCCTTCGGGTTCTCGAACGAGAAATCCTTGGTGTACTGGATGAGCGCGCTCATGCTCGGCGCCGCGTCGGCTGCTTGCGCGCCGTTTCCGTTGGGAATGTCGTTGGCCATCGGTCCCATCATGATCTGCAGGCTGACTTTGGGAAATCCCGCGCCGAAGCCGGCGCCCGGGACTTTCGCATCGTTCTCCGATGCATTTGCGGGCGTCGGCTAACATGGACGCTGCCGCCGCACAAGAAGCCGCCTTCACAAGCAGGGGGGTGGATGTTACGAGCCTGCATGCCCATATTGCGCTTGTCGGTCAAAAGCCCTGCGGGGACAGGCCGATGCGAGATGCGACCACTGGAGCTCCGGATCAGGTTTCGATGCAAAATTCCTTCGACATGACGACTCTGGTCTTCCTGGCTCTGGCCGTTTTCGTCGCCTGGAAGCTGCGCTCCGTGCTCGGTCAGAAGACCGGCCAGGAGCGCCCGCCTACCGATCCTTTCGCCCGCCGCGACAATGCGGCGGCACGGCCCGATCAGGCGGCCCCGACGGCCGCCGATGGCAAGCGCGACAATGTCATCCGCCTCCCCGGCGCTGCCAATGATCCCGCCGCTGCACCCGCCCCTCCGGCCGCCGATCGCTGGGCCAGCATCGCGCCGGCGGATTCGCCGATCGTGGCCGGCATCGAGGCGATCATCCGCCAGGAGCCGTCCTTCGATCCGCATGCCTTCCTCGGCGGTGCCAAGGCTGCGTATGAGACCATCGTCACCGCGTTTGCCCGCGGGGATCGTAAGACCCTGAAGGGCCTGCTCGCCAAGGAAGTCTATGAGGGCTTCGAGCAGGCGATCACGGATCGCGAGAAGCGCGGTGAAAAGGCCGAGTCCTCTTTCGTCTCGATCGACAAGGCCGAGATCACCGGCGTCGACGTCAAGGGCAAGACCGGTCAGGTCACGATCGGCTTCATTTCGCAGCTGATCAGCGTGGTTCGCGATGCGCAGGGCGCCGTCGTCGACGGCAGCGCCGAGGCGGTCTCCGAGGTCAATGATATCTGGACTTTCTCGCGTCAGCTCGGCAGCCGCGATCCCAACTGGTTGCTGGTCGCGACCGAATCCGCTGCGTGATCCGTGGCGCCGGTGTCGTGCTGGCGCTCGCCTTCGCAGCCTGTGGCGCGACCATGAACCCGGCCTTGTCTGACGCGCCGCCGCTTCCTCCCGGGGTTCGTGCGGACGCTGTCGCGCGGGAAACGATCGCCGGCTGGGCTCGGGACGATCATCGCATCGCCTTGGAGATCTTTGCGCGCGGTTGCATGACCGATCCGCCGCTGCGTGCAGCCGTGGCGGTTCCCGCTGCGCTCGGGCGCGCCTGCGACGCAGCCCGCGCCCTCGTACAGGCCGGCCCGGTCGACGCAGAAACCGCCCGGAGCTTCTTCGAGACCCGCTTCACGTTCTGGCGTATCCGCCCCGCGCAGGGCGAGACCGGCTTCATGACCGGTTATTTCGAACCGGAGTTCGAGGGCTCGCTGACACGATCGGAGGCGTATCCGACGCCGCTCTACGGCCGTCCCGCCGATCTCGTCACCAGGATGCCGGGCGATGACTGGCCGGGCCTGGACAATGCGCTTTCGGCCGCCCGGCGCACAGCTCGTGGGCTCGAAGCCTTTCCCGACCGGGCCGCCATCGAGACCGGCGCGCTCGAAGGCCAGCAGCTGGAAATCCTCTGGATGCGCGATCCCGTCGATCGCTTCGTCCTGCAGGTCCAGGGTTCCGGCCGCATCCGCCTGCCCGACGGCGGCGTCACCCGCCTCGTCTATTCCGGCCGCAACGGCCACGCCTACACCTCGCTCGGCCGCGTCCTGAGCGAGCGCGAGAACATTCCGCCCGCGCAGATGACGATGGACCGGCTGGTCGCGCGTTTGAAGGCCGACCCGGATTTCGCCCGCGACCTGATCCGGCTCAACCGTTCCTTCGTGTTCTTCGCCCGGCGCGACGACCTGCCGCCTGATTCCGGCCCGATCGGTGGGGCCGGCCTGCCGCTGACGCCTATGCGCAGCATCGCCATCGATCGCACCATCTGGCCCTATGGCCTGCCCGCCTGGATCGAAGCCACGCTGCCCGACGGCACGGGCGGCGACGAGCGCCTTGCGCGGTTGGTGATCGCGCAGGACACCGGCTCCGCGATCCTGGGCGCGGCGCGCATCGATCTGTTCGTCGGCTCGGGCGCGACGGCGGGACACCGCGCCGGGCTTGTCCGCCATCCCTTCGACTTCACCGTGCTCTGGCCGCGCTGACGATGCGCACGCGGCGGGGCAAGACATTGTCGGAGGCGGATATCGCGCTCTGGCGGCAGGTGGCGCGTTCGGTCAAGCCGTTGCCGGGCCGGGCCCCGATCGAGCCCGAAACTGTCGCGCAGCCTGCGCCGCCCCCGAAAACGGACACGGCCCCGCTGGCGATTTCCGTTTCATTGAAGCCGGTCGCAAAGCCCGCACCGCCGCCGCTGGCGCCGCTCGAGCGCCGCCTGCGGACACAGTTGCGACGGGGCCAGCAGACCGTCGAGGCCAAGATCGACCTGCACGGCCTGCGCCAGGACGAGGCGCACAGCGTCCTCAACGGCTTCCTGCGCCGCGAACAGGGCCGTGGCACCAAGCTCGTACTGGTCGTCACCGGCAAGGGCGGCGTCGGCGCGAGTCTGTTCGGTGACGAGCGCGGTGTGCTGCGCCGTATGGTGCCGCATTGGCTGGGATTGCCGGAGATGCGCGCACTGGTCGTCGGCTTCGAGGAGGCCGAGCTGCGCCATGGCGGTTCCGGCGCACTCTATATCCGCCTGCGCCGCAACCGTGAGTTCGGCGCGTGACGCCCTTCGGCCAGCGCGTCCGGCAATTGCGCGCCCAAAGGGGCATCACCCTGGCCGAGATGGCCGAGGGACTGGGTGTGACGCCGGCCTATCTCTCGGCGCTCGAGCACGGCAAGCGAGGCCGCCCGACCTTCACGCTGATCCAGGGCACCATCCATCTGCTTGGTGTGATCTGGGACGATGCCGACGAACTGATCCGCCTGGCCGACCTCTCGCATCCCCGCGTGACGGTCGATACGGCGGGGCTCGAGCCCGAGGCGACGCTGCTCGCCAACCGCCTGGCGCGGGATATCGGCGAGCTGGAGCCCGACGAGATCCGCGAACTCGGCGATATCCTCGACGCCGCCGCGACGCGCCGCGCCGCTTCCCCAAAGCCCGCTTGAGCGCGCCGGCTTGACCCCGGGTCCGGCGGATGCAACACGCGCGCCCAATCCCATCCCTCAGTTCAGCATCCGGACCCTGCCACGATGAGCCAATCGCGCACCGACGTCCTCGCCCTCGGCAACGCTATCGTCGATGTCATCGCCACGGCAGAGGAGGATTTCCTGAAACGCTTCGAGCTCAACAAGGGCTCGATGGCGCTGATCGACGAGGCCCGCGCCGAAACGCTCTATACCGCCATGGGCCCGGCCAAGATCATCTCGGGCGGCTCGGCCGCCAACACCATTGCCGGCCTCGCCTCCTTCGGCGGAAAGGGCGCCTTCATCGGCAAGGTCAAGGCCGATGAGCTCGGAAAGCTCTATCGCCACGATCTCACCTCGCTCGGCGTCTCCTTCGACACCGCTGCGGCGACCGAGGGCGCCGCCACGGCGCGCTCCTTCATCATGGTGACCCCTGATGGCGAGCGCACCATGAACACCTATCTCGGCGCCTGCCAGGGCCTCTCCGTGGCCGATGTCGACGCCAAGGCCGTCGAGAACGCGGACATCATCTATCTCGAAGGCTATCTCTGGGATCCGCCGGCCGCCAAGGATGCCTTCCGCAAGGCATCGGAAATTGCCCACAAGGCTGGCGGACGCGTGGCGATAACCCTGTCGGATTCATTCTGCGTCGACCGCTACCGCGACGAGTTTCTGGGCCTGATCCGCAACCGGATGGTCGATATCGTCTTCGCCAACGAGCATGAGCTGAAGAGCCTCTACCAGGCGGCGGCCTTCGACGATGCGCTTGCTGCGCTGCGCGCCGAGAACATCCTCGCCGTCATCACCCGCTCCGAGAACGGCGCGCTGGCCCTGACGCCTGATGGAATCGTTGCCGAGCCCGTCTTCCCCGTCGATCGCGTGGTGGACGCCACCGGCGCCGGCGATCTCTTCGCTGCCGGCTTCCTGTACGGTCTGACCTCGAACCGCGAAGTCCGCGACAGCCTGCGGCTCGGTGCTCTGGCTGCGGCCGAGATCATCAGCCATGTCGGCGCCCGACCCGATGTCAGCCTGAAGACCCTGGCGGGGAACGAAGGGCTGCTGTGAGCGTGCCGTTCTCCTTCCGGAGAAGCGGCCCCATAGCCGTCACATGAAGAAGGGGCCGCGTCAGCGGCCCTTTCTCGTTTGGCCCGAGATCAGGCTCTTCAATACAGCGTCGCCTTGACGCGCCCAGGTAGCGCTCTGTCGTAGGCCTCCCCGTCAAAGGTCTCGACAGCCGCATCACGCGCCGTGATGTCGCGCAGGATCTGCCCCGCGCTCGGCAGCTCTCGCCTGTCGACATGCCGCGTTGGGTTCCACAGGTCGCTCCGCACCACCGCGCGCGAGCACTGGAAGTAGACAGACTCCACCGCGACCACGATGACGCAGGCCGGGAGCTTTCCGGCCATCTCGAACGCGCCACACAACTTAGGGTCGCTGGAAATCGACGCGCGTCCGTTCACGCGCAACGTCTCTCCGCAACCGGGTATCAGGAAGAGCATTCCGATTCTCGGATCGAACAGGATATTCTGCAACGAATCCAGTCGGTTATTGCCTTTTCGGTCCGGAATGAGGAGCGTTTTCGCGTCCCTCAGCCTGACGAAGCCCGGCATATCCCCACGCGGTGAACAATCCAGGCCGTCGGGACCATTTGTCGCGAGCACGAAAAAGGGCGAGGCGGTGATCAGCGCAGCATAATTGGCATCGACGTGGTCGATCTCCTTGGCGAGCGACGCCGGCGCCACGGGGTTAGCGTAGAGCGCCGCAAGGTCGTCGGGCGAAGTGATGGCGTGAGTCGACATGCGGTCTCCGATCGGTCGCATAAGTCTAGACTATGGAAATTCGATGCGCCAGCACCCGGCTAGGCGATAGCCGCGGCGATCGCGCTAGCAAGGCCAGACGGATTCTCCACCGCCATCGAGTGCCCGGCACGCGGCACGACGGCGAGACAGATATCCTGAAGGTTCTCCGCATCCGGATAAGGAAGCGATGCTTCTCCGACGATCAGTGTGCGTGGAACCACAAGTCCCGAGAGGATGTTCCGCCAGCTTGGGTCGGTGCCTGCGACAAGCGACACTGCTGCGCGATGAACCGCATAGGGCGCGCTGCCAGACAGGGACGCGGCCCAGGCTTGATCTCCCTCGGCCAGGCTGGAGCGCACAAGCTCGTCATGTCCCGACGCGACGTAATCGGCCTCGCCCAGCATCGCGATACGCCGGCTGAAGACACCACCGCCCGGGTCGAGGTTTGGTTCTCCCAGCACCAGTCGGCGCAAGCGGCCCTGGAGCATCGCACCAGCCGATATCGCGACCGCTCCGCCCATGCTGTGCCCGAACAGGTCAAGCTCCGGGAGGCCGAGAGCTTCAATCAGCGATACCAGGCTGATGGCATGGTCGGCGATCGAATAGGAGAAATCGCCCGGCCGGTCGCTGCCGCCGGAGCCGAGCAGGTCGACGAGCAGCATGCGGCGCCCCCGCAGCGCCGCGTCAGCTGCCACGGCCGGATAATCGGAGGACGAGGCGCAGCCCAGACCATGGATGAAGATCAGCGGCGGACCCTCGCCGGCGAGGTCGTGGTAGCGCAGAAACCCGCCAGCAGCCGGCACCATGAAGGATGTCATCGTCGTCTCCGATCTGTCCCGATCCTGATGCTTGGCGGCCTCGACGATGTCAGCAGTCCTGCCGCCTGAAAAGCAAAACGCCCCGCATCCTGGGATGCGGGGCGTTTCCTTATTCAATCAAGCGTCGAGCGCAGGGCTCACTCGGCCTGCTGCTTCTCGCGGGTCTTCTCGGCGTCGCGCTGCGCCTTCAGTTTCTCGGTCAGGTCTTCGCCGGTCTCCTGGTCGACAACCTTCATCGAGAGGCGGATCTTGCCGCGATCGTCCTGGCCGAGGAACTTGACCTTGACCTTGTCGCCTTCCTTGACGACGTCCGAGACCTTCTGGACGCGGTTTGCGGCCAGTTCGGAGATGTGGACGAGGCCGTCCTTGGCGCCGAAGAAGTTCACGAAGGCGCCGAACTCCATGATCTTCACGACGGTACCGTCATAGATCATGCCGACTTCGGCCTCGGAGACGATCGACTTGATCCACTTGATCGCAGCTTCGATCGACTTGCCGTCGGCCGATGCGATCTTGATGGTGCCGTCGTCCTCGATGTTGACCTTGGCGCCGGTCTTCTCGACGATTTCGCGAATGACCTTGCCGCCGGAGCCGATGACTTCACGGATCTTGTCGACCGGGATCTTCATCGTCTCGATGCGCGGGGCATATTCGCCGAGCTGGCCGCGCGAGGTGGCAAGCGCCTTGTTCATCTCGTTGAGGATGTGGTCGCGACCGCCCTTGGCCTGGTCGAGGGCGACCTTCATGATCTCCTCGGTGATCCCCGCGATCTTGATGTCCATCTGCAGCGAGGTGATGCCCTCGGCCGTTCCGGCGACCTTGAAGTCCATGTCGCCGAGATGGTCCTCGTCACCCAGGATGTCGGAGAGCACCGCGAAGCGCTCGCCTTCCAGGATCAGGCCCATGGCGATGCCGGCGACGGGTGCCTTCAGGGGCACGCCGGCGTCCATCAGGGCAAGCGAGGTGCCGCAGACGGTGGCCATCGAGGAGGAGCCGTTCGACTCGGTGATCTCCGAGACGACGCGGATGGTGTAGGGGAATTCCGACTTCGCCGGCAGCATCGGGCGAATGGCGCGCCAGGCGAGCTTGCCGTGGCCGATTTCGCGACGGCCGGGCGAACCCATGCGGCCAGCTTCACCCACCGAGTAGGGAGGGAAGTTGTAGTGCAGCAGGAAGGTTTCCTTGTAGGTGCCTTCCAGCGAGTCGATGAACTGCTCGTCGTCGCCGGTGCCCAGCGTGGTCACGACCAGCGCCTGGGTCTCGCCGCGGGTGAACAGGGCCGAGCCGTGGGTGCGCGGCAGGATGCCTGCTTCCGACACGATCTTGCGGACCGTGGTGAGGTCGCGGCCGTCGATGCGGACGCCATCGTCCAGGATCGTCCAGCGAACGACCTTGGCCTGGGCTTCCTTGAACTGGCCGGCGACCTGCTCCTTGGTGAAGCTGGTCACGCCGTCCGGCTCATCCGAGACGAGCGCGGCGACCTTGGCCTTGGCGGCGTCGAGGGCCTTGTAGCGCTCGGCCTTGGTGCGGATCTGGTAGGCTGCGCGGATATCCGCATCGACCAGCTTGAGCACGGCGTCGAGCACGACGGAGTTGTCGGCCGGGGTGTAGTCGCGCGGCTCCTTGGCGGCCTTCTCGGCCAGGCGGATGATCGCGTCGATGACCGGCTGGAAGTGCTTGTGGCCGAACATCACGGCGCCGAGCATGATCTCTTCCGAGAGCTGCTTGGCTTCCGACTCGACCATCAGCACGGCGTCGGGGGTGCCGGCTACGATCAGATCGAGTTCCGACTCCTTGATCTCGTCGACCAGCGGGTTGAGCTTGTAGGCGCCGTCGAAATAGCCGACGCGGGCGGCGCCGACCGGGCCCATGAAGGGCACGCCAGACAGGGTTAGGGCAGCCGAGGTCGCGACCATGGCGACGATGTCGGGGTCGTTCTCGAGGTCATGCTGCAGCACGGTGCAGACGACCTGCGTCTCGTTGCGGTAGCCTTCGACGAAGAGCGGGCGGATCGGCCGGTCGATCAGGCGCGAGACCAGCGTCTCCTTCTCGGTCGGGCGGCCTTCGCGCTTGAAGTAGCCGCCGGGAATGCGGCCGGCCGCGAAGGTCTTTTCCTGGTAGTTCACGGTCAGCGGGAAGAAGTCGATCCCCGGCTTCGGCGACTTGGCCGAGACGACGGTCGCGAGCACGACGGTCTCGCCATAGGTCGCGAGCACGGCGGCATCGGCCTGGCGGGCGATCTTGCCGGTTTCGAGCACGAGCTTGCGCCCGCCCCAGATCAGTTCTTCGGTCTGTACATCGAACATGGATTTTCTTTCGGATCGGATGCGATCCAGCCTTGGCGTCGCAAGCCCATGAGCAAGACGGCGAAGCGCTCGGTTATGTGACGGTTTTGCGCCCGAGCGCTCGGCGATCCTGCCATGGACGAGGAAGGTGCCCGGCGGATCATGCGAAAGTCCGCCCCATGCGGCCTTCGCGTTGGATCGGGGCACTGACCGCACCATTGCGGCAGCCCCGGTAGAAAGGCCGCCCGGAGCGAGATCGCACCGGGCGGCAAAGGCGTTTCAGCCGATGATCAGCGGCGGATGCCGAGCTTCTCGATCAGGCTCTTGTAGCGGCCTTCGTTCTTGCTCCTCAGGTAGTCGAGCAGCGAACGACGCTGCGAGACCATCTTGAGCAGGCCGCGACGGGAATGGTTGTCCTTGGTGTGCGACTTGAAGTGGCCGGTCAGGTTGTTGATGCGCTCCGTGAGGATCGCGACCTGGACCTCCGGCGAACCGGTGTCGTTGAGGGTGGTGGCATGCTCTTTCATGAGCGCGGTCTTGCGCTCGGCAGTGATCGACATCGGGGGATCCTTCGGTTGGGTGTTGATCTGGCGGGCCAGGCCGGGATGTCGTCCAGCAGGGTCCGAAGTCCGCAGCGCTCTCATCGCGGAGAGGCTGCGCCGCCGGTTATAAGGCCGGTTGGGGCGGGATATACACGAAATCGCGGGAAACGCCAGCGCGCAGCCGCGCCGTGGAACATGTGCCGGAGCGCACGGTTTGAGTCGCGAACCTGGAAATGTGAGTGATCGCCATGGCCGACACCGCCAAGGACCGCCTGATCATCGCGCTCGGCGCGCAACTCAGGGCAGAGCGCGAGACGCGCGAGGCGCTGGCAGGCGTCATCGCCAACGGCCAGCTCGACCCGGAGGTTCTGCAGGCCATCCTGAGTGATCCCGTGCCCGTGGTGACCCGCGAGGATCTCATGCATGCCGAGGCAATTGCGATGGGGGACCGGCCGCTCGGAGCGAAGCGGCCCGACGATCGGCTTCGCGCCGCCTGACGGCGCGGGCGAGGGGCAGGCTCAGGGCGTACCGGCCTCGTCCCTCGGATGGCCGCCGCGATCATAGAGTCTCTGCGCCTCTTCGACGGCGCCGATATTTGCCTCTGCCCAGAGCCGGAGGCTGTCGACCGTCGCCGCCAGCGTGCGTCCAAGCTCGGGCAGCGAATATTCCACCGTCACCGGCACGGTCGCGAACACCTCGCGCCGGATGAGCCCGTCTCGCTCCAGGCTTTTCAGCGTCTGCGAGAGCATTTTCTGTGAGATGTTATCGATCCGCCGGCGCAGCGCGTTGAAGCGCAGCGTGCCGTCCCCGAGTGCGATCAGGATCAGCACGGCCCAGCTGTCGCCGATGCGGTCGAGTACACGGCGCGTGGGACATTGCGCATTGAAGGGGTCGGGGCGCTGCAGCATCGCGGTTTCCCTGAGGTGACCAGGTCGCGCGAAAGTGCCTTCTTTACGGGAGGGCAACGGCGAGCCATCTAGGTTCTATCGGAGTGGTAGTATCCAATAGTTACCAGGGCAAGGGTTTCTGTCATGTCCATCGCACTCATCGGCGCCACCGGCCATATCGGCTCGCGCCTGCTCGGCGAACTCGTTGCGCGCGGCCACGCGGTCACGGCCATCGTCCGCAATCCGGACAAGGTGCCTGCGCTGCCGGGCGTCGCCGCGGCGAAGGGGGATGTCTTTGAACAGGCAGGCCTCGCCACGCTGCTGGCCGGTCATGACACCGTGATCAGCGCCGTGCATTTCTCCGCCAGCGATCCCGTTGCCCTGATCGGCGCCGTGAAGCAGGCGGGAGCCAAGCGCTATCTGGTGGTTGGCGGGGCCGGCAGCCTCGAGGTCGCACCGGGCGTGAAACTCTTCGACACGAAAGAGTTCCCCGCAATCTATCTCGACGAGGCCAGGAAGGGCGGCGTCTTCCTCGATCTGCTGAAGCAGGAATCCGCGCTGGACTGGACCTTCCTGTCGCCCTCGGCGCTGATCCAGCCCGGCGAGCGCACCGGTGTCTTCCGCCTGGGATCGGACCAGCTTCTGGTCGACGCAGACGGCAAGAGCACAATCTCCACCGAGGACTTTGCCGTGGCCCTGGTCGACGAACTCGAGAAGCCCGCCCACCGGCGCCAACGCTTCACCGTCGGTTACTGAGGCGCGGTGGGCCTACTTCGTTCAGGCAAGGCGGCCCGAGGCCTGCCGGAGCGCGGCCGGCCTGACGAAACGGTGATCGCCGAGGGTCAGGATGCCGCGCCGGGCGATGGCGATCGCGGTGCGGCCGGTATCGCTCTCGAAATAGAGCTGCGAACCGTCGACCTCGTAGCGGCCGCTATAGGCGCCGCCATCGAGGCCGAGCTTCTTGTCGTAGCGGCCGTTGGGACGCAGCGCGAGGCGCGTCGACCCGCCATCGCTGACCCAGAGCCCCATCATGGCGCGCTCTTCCGGCGTCGGCTGGGCGAAGTCTGCGAGGTCGATCTCCAGCGCGCGGCCGGTGCTCGGGATACGCACCGCATTGGTAAGGTTGCCGATGAGGGTGAGGACACGGTTGAACTGCATGATGGCCTCCTGCGGACAATTTGAGAAAACTGCGTCGCGGCAAACCTGCCGCAACGCTCGAGCGTGAGCTCAATATGGACTGGCAGCTGGCCGAACGATGATTTCGCTGACATCGACATCGCCGGGCTGCTCGATCGAGAAGGCGATGGCGCGGGCGATGGCCTCGGGCTCGATCGCGATCTGGCGGAACTCGGCCATGGCGGCTTGCGCCGCAGGGTCGGTGATCGTTCCCGCCAGCTCCGAGCGGGTGACGCCAGGGGAGATCACGGTGACACGTATGTCGTTGTGCTCCTGGCGCAAGCCCTCCGAGATCGCCATGACGGCGAATTTCGTGGCGCAGTAGACCGCGGCCGTCGGGAAGACGGCATGTCCTCCGATCGAGGAAATATTGACGAACTGGCCCGAGCCCTGGCGCTTCATGACCGGAAGGCCGGCCTTGATGCCATGCAGTACGCCGCGGATGTTGACGTCTATCATCCGGTTCCATTCGTCGATTTTGGCGGCTACCAGAGCCGAAAGCGGCATCAACCCGGCGTTGTTGACGATGACGTCGACACGCCCGAACTCGGCCTGCGCAAAACCGATGAAATCCTCGAAGTCCCCGGCATCGGCGACGTCGAGCGCCTTGAACCGGACCGAGCCGCCCGAGGCCTGAATGCCGGCCGCCAGCCTCTCGAGGAGATCGACGCGCCGCGCGCCGATCACGACATGGGCGCCCTTGGCGGCGAGTTCGCGCGCAGTGGCCTCGCCGATGCCGCTGCTTGCGCCTGTGATCACAACGACCTTGCCCTTGATCTCCGACATGATGCTTCTCCTCTATGGCCAGTCGCTGGGATGCTCCGGCGTGAGCACATCAATGCCGTCCGGAGCCTGCGAGGCGGTAGACCGAAGCGCCACAAGGATTGCACGATCCTCCAGATCGGCCGATTTGGGATCGCGATACTGGCTCAATTCATTGTATGAAACTCCAGACGCGACCGATCAGGAGATTGGGCACGCGGCAAGCGGGAGGGTTGATCGATGCGGCAGGCCGATGAACTTGCAGCCTTGATTGCGAGGCTCGTCACCACGGATGGCATGCATGAGACCGCGATCCCGCGCCTGGCGCTGATCCACTCCTGCCGCCCGACAGAGCCGCTCCATGCGCTTCACGAGCCGGCCCTCTGCATCATCGTGCAGGGCAGCAAGCAGGTCATCCTGGGCGACCAGATCCACCTGTATGACCGCTCGCACTACCTCGTCGTCTCGGTCGACCTGCCCGTCGTCGGCCAGGTCCTCGACGCCACCGATGCGGCCCCCTATCTCTGCCTGCGGCTCGATCTGGATCCCGTCCAGCTCGGTGCATTGTTGCTCGAGACCAAGCCCGAAATCGGCGATGTCACCGATAGCGTCCGCTTTGGCGCCAGCCCAGGGCTCGCGGTCAACGCAGCCGCGCCCGAACTGCTAGACGCCGCGTTGCGGCTCGTCAGGCTCTTGGAGACGCCGCGCGACATTGCGGTTCTGGCGCCGTTGGCCGAGCGCGAAATCCTCTATCGCCTGATGCATGGCGAGCAGGCCGCGCGCCTGCGGCAGATTGCGACGGCGGAAAGCAGGATGCAGCAGGTCAATCGCGCCATAGGCTGGATCAAGCAGAACTATGCCCGGGGCTTCAGCATCGAGACGCTGGCCAGCGAGGCGCGCATGAGCCCCTCGGCGCTCCACCAGCATTTCAAGGCGGTCACCGCGATGAGCCCGCTGCAATACCAGAAACAATTGCGGCTGCAGGAGGCGCGCCGCCTGATCCTGGGCAAGGCGCTCGACGCCGCCTCCGCCGGGTTCGAGGTCGGCTATGACAGCCCCTCGCAATTCAGCCGCGAATATCGCCGGCTGTTCGGCGCCCCGCCGCTGCGCGATGTCGCGCGGCTGCGGAACGCGTCGTCATTGGAACTGGCGGGAGCCTGAGCGACCGGCGCTCAGAACTCTTCCCAACCGGCATCGCTGGCGCGGCTGTTGGCGGTCTTTCGCGCCGGAGCCGCGGCAGCAGGACGTGGTGTGTCTGCCTTGGCAGATGCGCGGCTCTGGGCGAAAGCGGCCTCGGCGAGCTGGCGCAGGCGCTGCGGCTCGCTGCCCGGCTTCGGCGCGGCTTTCGCAGCAGAGGCAGTGGCTCGCTGCGGCGCCGCGGCCACAAGGCCTGTCGCCCGCGCGGGAGCAACCTCATGGCCGGTGCGGAAGGCCGCGACGAGGTCGTTGAGCTGGCCAATGCGGCCCGACAGCGAACCCGCAGACGCAGCGCTCTGCTCGGCGAGTGCCGCATTGGCCTGCGTCATCTCGTCGAGATGCGCGACCGCCTGGCTCATCTCGTCGATGCCGTTGGCCTGCTCGCCGGAGGCTGCCGAGATGTCGGCGATGGTGGCGGCAACCTTCTGCGAGGCCGCCTGGATCTTGGTCAGCGAGGCACCCGCCTGGCGCACCAGCTTGACGCCCTCGCCGACCTCGGCGTTCGAGGACGAGATCAGCCCCGAAATATCCTTCGCGGCTGCGCCCGAGCGCTGCGCCAGCGTACGCACCTCGGAGGCGACGACGGCAAAGCCCTTGCCGGCATCGCCGGCGCGCGCGGCTTCGACCGCCGCGTTCAGCGCCAGCAGGTTGGTCTGGAAGGCGATGTCGTCGATGACGCGGATGATCTCGGAGATCTTCTGCGAGGCGCTCTCGATGCGCGCCATCGCCTCGACGGCCTCGCCGGCGATCGCGCCGCCGGCCTGGGCGGCCTGCATCGCCTCGTCTGCGATCGCCGCCGCCTCACGCGACGCCTGCGCGGACGCTTTCACGGATGCCGCGAGTTCCTCGGTGGTGGCCGCCGTCTGCTCCAGCGACGAGGCCTGCTCCTCGGTGCGCTTGGAGAGATCGTCGGCGCCGGTGTTGATCTCGCGGGCCGCCAGCCCGACATCGGCCGAGGTGATCTGGATCGTGCGGACCGTCTGGGAGAGCCGCTCGACGGTGTCGTTGATGGCGCCCTTGAGTTCGGCAAATTTTCCGCGATAGGCGGTGTCGATGCGGGTGGTCAGGTCGCCACCTGCGATCGCCTGCAGGGCCTGCGAGAACTCGCTGGTGGCGCTGTCGACAACCCCGTTGATCTCGTTGATGCCCTCGACAAGCTCCTTCAG
>NZ_JBFTZP010000015.1:0-97317 GCF_056406735.1 Allobosea sp. P1_B10
GGCCGAAACCCAAGTAACCAGCGATGGCTCTTGTAAAACGCAGCACACCGAAGTTCTCTTGTCCCAGTCCTTAGACCGGAACCGCAAGAACATCGCCGTCCACGTTTCTCTTTCTGTCTTCAATTTTCAAACAGCATGTCTTCGACGAGACGACCTTGCACACCGAACTGGTCGGCGGCAAGCCCTGAATTCTCATGAAGCGGTAGGCGGCGGCGCCAGCGGCGCTGCCGTCCTGATGTGCTGCTTATAGGGGCCAGACCTTTCCCCTGTCAACACGGATTTCGGGAGCCTTGCGTTTTTTTGTGACGGCGGCGCGACAACCCCTTCGATCTCGGTCGAAACGATAGCGACAGGCGCCTGCGCTGGTGGATAGTGCGGCTGGAGGCCGGCCCTTTCGATCAGCCGTGCCGTGACGGACTGGATGAGGATCTGATGAGCATTCGCGAACAGCTGATCGAGCGGTTCTGCCGCTATGTGGCGATCCCGAGCCAAAGTGACGCCAAGGCGTCGACGCTGCCGAGCACAGGGGGGCAGCAGGATCTCGCGGCGCTGCTGGCGAGCGAACTTCTCGCGCTCGGACTCGACGACGTCGTCATCGACGACCACGCCACCGTCACTGCCATCAAGCGCGGGACCGTGGCCGGTGCGCCAAGGATCGGTTTCATCGCCCATCTCGACACCGTCGACAGTGGGCTCGCTCCGGTCATCCGGCCCCAGATGCTTCGGTTCGACGGCGGCGACCTCTGCCTGAACCGGCATGAGGGGATCTGGCTGCGGGTCGAGGAGCATCCCGAGATCGCGCCCTGGACCGGCGAGGACATCCTGTTCAGCGATGGCACCAGCGTACTCGGCGCCGATAACAAGGCAGCGATCGCCGTCATCATGACGCTGCTGGCCTCGCTTGGTGCCGACAGCGCCCATGGCGACATCCTCGTCGCCTTCGTGCCGGACGAGGAGATCGGCCTGCGCGGCGCGAAGGCACTCGATCTCGCGCGCTTCGCCTGCGACTTCGCCTATACGATCGATTGCTGCGAACTCGGCGAGGTCGTGATCGAGAACTTCAATGCGGCGCAGGGGGAGATCAGCTTCACCGGCGTCAGCGCCCATCCAATGTCGGCCAAGGACGTGCTGGTGAACCCGCTCCTAATGGCACAGGATTACATCGCGGAGTTCGATCGCGCGCAGACGCCCGAGCATACGGAAGGGCGCGAGGGCTATATCTGGTTCAACGATATCGTCGCCAATTCGAGCCAGGCACGGCTGCGGGCGATGGTCCGGGATTTCGACAAGGCCAGTTTCGAGCGGCGCAAGGCGCGCCTAAGCGAGGTCGCAGCCGAGATCGCCGCACGCTATCCCCGCGGAACGGTCACCTGCACGGTCAGTGACACCTACAGCAACATCCATGACAGCCTTGGCGAGGACCGCCGCTCGGTCGACCTGCTGTTTGCAGCTCTAGCGGCGCTGAAAATCGAGCCGAAGCAGATCCCCATGCGCGGCGGCACCGATGGCGCGGCGCTCTCGGCAAGAGGCCTTCCGACACCGAACTTCTTCACCGGCGCGTATAATTTCCACTCGCGCTTCGAGTTCCTGCCCGTGCCCGCTTTCGAGAAGTCCTACGAGGTCGCGCGCATGATCTGCACCCTCGCAGGGCAGTCCACCGGGACTGCGCGCGCGTGAGGCTCGGCGCGGCCCCTGGGAACAATCGCGGGGGCCGCGGCTTACTCAAGCGGACGAGCGAGCAAGGAGAACTGCAATGTCAGCCGTGGAGAAGAGACGGGAAAACCCCGCGCTCCTGCAGGACGAGCGCCTGGCCACCACCCCGACGGAGGCCGGCGCTGCCGACGATCCCGTCGCCATCGGCCGGCGCGCCAGTGACACCACCAATATCCACGACGCCGGCAGCGATGCCAACGACACGCCCGACGGACTGACCGAGAGCGAGGAGGCTGTCCGGCACGCGGCCGAGGATATCCCGACAGGGCAATCCCCGACGGGCGCGACAGAATCCGTGCCCGTCTTCGATCGCGGTTCGCTGCCGCCGAAGGTCTAGGCCGGCCGCCACAGATCGCTCGGCCCGAGGAGCCGAAGCCAGCATCGGGAAACGGTTCAGCTGGTCTCGAGCCGCCAATATCCCGGCTTGAGACGCCGATCGTTACCGAACGGCGCCTCGGGACGGGCCTTGCGCGCAGTCGGGCTCAATGGGGAGAGCGCGAGACCCGCGCTTCCCTCATCCCTTCTTCGCCAGCGAGACGCCGTTCTGCGCCGCGACGAAGTCCGACAGCATCGGCACGAAATCCTCGCCCTTGCCGGCCGCCGCAGCGGTTGCAAAAGCGTTCTTCACGGCGTTGCCGATCGGATTCGGCGCCCCGACCGCATTGGCGACACTTTCGAGATAGCGGACATCCTTCAAAGCGTTGTTGATCGTGAACTTGTGCGCGTCACGGTCGCGCTCCAGCACATACTTCATGAAGGTCTGGTAGAAGCCGCAATCCATCCGGCTACCGCCGACCACGCTGTTGAAGGTCTGCGGCGTGATGCCGATCTTCTGTCCGAGGGCCAGCGCCTCCGCATAGATCGCGGCATAGCCCAGCGACAGGAAGTTGTTGAGCAGCTTCATCTTGTGGCCGTCGCCGACGGCGCCGAGATGGACCACTTTCTGGGCCCAGGCGTCGCAGGCCGGCTTGATCCGCGCAAAGACGTCCGGCGTCGCGCCGATCATAGCCGAGAGCTGGCCGAGCACGGCCTGGGCGGGTGTGCCGCCAAGCGGCGCATCGGCGAGATGCAGGCCCTTGGCCTCGAGCTCGGCCGCTATCTTGACCGTGACCGTGGGGTCGGAGGTCGAGCAATCGACGACCACCGTGCCGGGCCTGGCGCCGGCGATGATGCCGTCTGGGCCGTTCACGACGGCCTCGACCTGGGCCGATCCCGTCACGCAGAGGAAGATGATCGTCGCATTGGCCGCGAGCTCGCGCGGCGTCTTCACCTCCTTGGCGCCGGCGGCCACAAGTTCCTCGACCGGCTTGCGGTTGCGATGCGCCATCACGGTGAGCGGAAAGCCCTTCGCCAGCAGATTGCTGGCCATGCCCTGGCCCATGAAGCCGACTCCGATAAAGCCGACTGCCTCCTTGGTCTCGGTCATCTTCAAATTCTCCTGGTTCTATGAGATGGACTCAATGGATGTGACGGAACGGCGCGCCCCGGAGCAGGTCGCGGGGGGCCGGCGTCGCCGTCGGGAGATGCGCGTCATGACGAGGAATGGCCTCCCCAGCGAGCCGGCGACGCCGGCCGCGGTCCCGCCCATGCCCATCAACGGCGGGCGCAGCCGCGTCACCTTGCAGATCATCGCCGATCACCTCGCGGTCTCGACCGCGACGGTCTCGCTCGCCCTGCGCGGCTCGCCGCTTGTCGCCGAGGCGACGCGCCAGCGCGTCCAGCAGATCGCCCGTGAGATGGGCTACAGCTACAACCGCAGCGCCGCTTCCCTGCGCACCGACCGCACCAACATCCTGGGTGTCGGCTTCCACGACATCACCAATCCCTATTTCGCCGAACTGCTCGCGGCCATCGAGGAGACGGCGACCGCGCATGGGCGCTCGATCCTGCTCGGCACCTATGCCGAGAACCTCGAAAAGCAGGCGCGCGCGCTGAGCACGCTCAAGGAGTACCGTCCCGACGGCATGATCATCTGCGCCGCCGCTGGCAGCCAGGCGCCGATCTTCGATCATCTGATCGCGGCCGGCGTACCCCTCGTGCAGCTTTCCCGCGAGATTGCCGGCGTCGACCTCGATTTCGTCGGCTCCGACGACCGCCACGGCACCGTGCTGGCGATGGAGCACCTGATCGGGCTGGGCCATCGCCGCATCGCCTTCCTCAGCAAGAGCGAGGAAATCTCGACCGGCCGCAATCGCTATGTCGGCTACTGCGAGACGCTCGCGCGGCAGGGCATGCCCTTCGATCCCGCGCTGGTCTATCCCGGCTATGGCACGCGCGAGAACGGGCTTCGTGGTATCCAGGCGGTGCTCGACGTCGCCGACCCGCCCACCGCCGCAGTCTGCTTCAACGACCTCACCGCCTTTGGCGCGATGCTCGGACTGCGCCATCGCGGGCTCGAGGCCGGCCGGGATTTCTCCATCGTCGGATGCGACGACGTCCATGAGGCGGCGCTCTGGTACCCCGCCTTGACGACCATCAAGAACTTCCAGTTCGAGATGGGGCGGAAATCCGCGGAATTCCTGCTCAAGCGGATCGAAGACCCTGCCGCGCCGGTGCGGCGCCTGACCCTGAAGCCGGAGCTCGTGATCCGCGCCACGACCGTACCGGCTCGGGGATGATGCGGGCTCAGGCATCGTTCGCGGGCTTGGCGTTGAGCGCCCGATAGGCCCTCACCACTTGTGAATCGTCGCGCGCGCCATGGCCCAGGCCAGACGAGGCGAGGAACATCTGGTGAGCGGCGGCTGCCAGGGGCAAGGCGGTTTTCGCCGCCCGCCCGGCATCGAGCACGATGCTCAGATCCTTCACGAAGATGTCGACTGCGCTCGCCACCGGGGGATCGGGATCGTGCATGCGCGGCCCGCGATCCCGCAGCATCCAGGACGATGCCGCCGAGCCGCCCATGATCTCGAACAGAACGCGCCCGTCGATGCCGGCCTTCTCGGCCAGCGACAATGCTTCCGCCGCGACGGCGATATGCACGCCGCAGAGCAGCTGGTTGACGGTTTTCACCGTGGCGCCCTGCCCCGGCTTTGTGCCGACATGAAACACCTTGTCGCCGAGCGCATCGAGCATCGGCCTGGCCAGAGCAAAGCTCTCGTCGGGTGCACCGACCATGATCGTCAGCGTCGCACCGCGCGCGCCGCCGACCCCGCCCGAGACCGGGCAATCGACGAAGTGCCGGCCCGTTTGCGTCACCTGCGCCGCTATCGCCTCGACCTCGCCCGGCGGGCATGTCGCCATCAGCATGACCACCGCGCCCGGCACCAGCGCCTCGAGCGCCCCGGCATCGAACAGGACCGCGCGCGCCTGCGCCGCGTTGACCACCATCAGGACGAGGGCCTCCGCTCCGCTTGCCGCTGCCTTGGCGCTGCCGGCGGCGTGGCCACCCGCGGCGGCCAAGGCCTCGCGCGCGCTTTCGCGCATGTCGAAGCCGGTGACGCGAAACTGGCGCTTGATCAGGTTCTCCGCCATCGGCGCGCCCATGGCGCCGAGACCGACAAAGGCGATGGACTTGATGGCGTCAGGCATTGGAACAGTCGTTTCTGAGACGGAAGGCAGGAGCGGGCGGAGGATCGCCCGCAATAAGGCGCGAGGTGGCGCCACGACGATATCGGGACGCCCGCGTCAGGCCGTCCCACTCACTCCTTCACCGCGCCGGTGAGCGAGGCGACATAATAGTCGACGAAGAAGGAATAGAGCAGCGCGACCGGGATCGACCCCAGGAGGGCGCCCGCCATCAGCGAGCCCCAATGGTAGACGTCGCCCTCGACGAGCTGGGTCAGCACCGCAACCGGCACCGTCTTCTTCTCCGAGGACTGGATGAAGGCGAGCGCATAGATGAACTCGTTCCAGGACAGGGTGAAGGCGAAGATGCCCGCCGAGATCAGCCCCGGCATGGCCAGCGGCAAGGTGATCATCCAGAGCGTCTGCAGCCGGGTCGCGCCGTCGATCATGGCGCATTCCTCGAGCTCATAGGGGATCGACTTGAAATAGCCGATCAGGAGCCAGGTGCAGAACGGGATCAGGAAGGTCGGATAGGTGAGGATCAACGCCCATTTGGAGTCGAACAGACCGAGCTGGAAGATCAACGTCGCCATCGGGATGAACAGGATCGACGGCGGCACGAGATAGGCCAGATAGATCGCCAGGCCGACATATTGCGCGCCCTTGAACTTCAGGCGCTGGATCGCATAGGCGGCGAGCACGCTGGCGAAGAGCGACAGCGCGGTCGCGACCGCCGCGACCGTCATCGTCGTCAGCAGCCATTGCGGGTAGTCGGTCTGGAACAGCAGCTTGTTGATGTTGTCCAGCGTCGGCGACTTCACCCAGAACGGATTGTGGTTCTTGTAGTCGAGCAATTCCGAGTTGGGTTTGATCGCGGTGATCGTCATCCAGTAGAACGGGAACAGCAGCACGATCACGAACAGCGACAGCGGCAGGTAGATCGTCAGGAGGCGCTGCGGGGCGGACGCCCAGTTGATGACGCCTTCGCTCTCCTTCTCGACGAGATGGGGTCGTTCGGCGACGGCGTGATCAGTCATTTTCTTCTCCCTGCTGCCATTTGCGCCGGGACAGGCCGAAATAGCTGAACAGCGTCGCCATCACGAGGAACGGAATCATCGCGACGGCGATCGCGGCCCCCTCCCCGAGCTGGCCGCCGGGAATGCCGCGCTGGAAGGCCAAAGTCGCCATCAGATGGGTCGAGTTCACCGGTCCGCCGCGCGTGATCGCATAGACCAGCTGGAAGTCGGTGAAGGTGAACAGCACCGAGAAGGTGAGCACGATCGCCAGGATCGGCATCAGCATCGGAAAGGTCACGTGCCGGAAGCGCTGCCAGGCATTGGCGCCGTCGAGCATGGCGGCTTCGTAGAGCGCCGGCGAGATCGTCTGCAGGCCCGCGAGCAGGCTGATCGCGACAAAGGGAATGCCGCGCCAGATGTTGGCGGCGATCAGCGACCAGCGCGCAGCCCAGGGCTGGCCCAGGAAGTCGATATAGGTGTCGCGCCAGCCCAGCACATCGACCAGCACATAGGAGATGATCGAGAATTGCGGGTCGTAGATCCACCAGAAGGCGATCGCCGACAGCACGGTCGGCACGATCCAGGGCACCAGGATCAGCGCGCGCAGCAGCGACTTGAACGGCAGGTGGTTGTTCAGGAGAAGCGCGAGCCACAGGCCCAGCGCGAACTTACCCACGGTGGCGACGCCGGTATAAAGCAGCGTATTCCAGACCGAGGTGATGAAGACCCGGTCCTCGAGGAGCGACTGGAAGTTCTCGAAGCCGATGAAATTGCCAGGGCGCCCGATGCGCGTATCGGTGAAGGCGAGCCAGATGCCGAGGCCGAGCGGGTAGCTCAGGAACACCAGCAGCAGCACGGCGGCGGGCAGCAGGCAGACGAAGATCAGGAAGGGTTTGTAGTCGAACAGCTTCGACAGCCAGCTCTGCTGGAAGTGGAGGGCCGCTCGCGGGGCGTCAGCCGCAATCGCCATGATGTACTCTCTGCTGGAGCCAGGCGCATCGCGCCGCCGGGCGAACCGGCGGCGCGATGGCGAGAGATCAGGTCCGGTAGTAGCGCCGGGCGCGACGCTCGGCTTCCTTGGCCGCTTCATCCGGCGTGGCCTGCCCGGCGCAGACCGAGGCGACCATCTGGACGACGACATACTCGGCGTTGACGGTGCCGGCAGCCTCGTTGATCGAGCCCTTGTAGCCGCTCCAGAGCGCACGCTCCCAGGTGTCGCGATAGATCGTGACCTTGGGATCGGTCGACCAGACCTTGCTGTCGGCGTAACCCTTCAGCGGCTGGGCCCAGTAGCCCGAGCTGCCGGTCAGCCATTTCTCGTAGTTCTCCCGCTCCATCATGAAGCGCAGATATTCCTTGGCGGCGTTGGGGAACTTGGTGTGCTTGAACGCCATCGCGTTGATGATCAGCGCTGGCTCCGACGGCCGTCCGAGGGCGCCGACCGGCATCATCGCATGGTTCAGGTCCTTGCCGATCGCCGCGGTCTTCTCGTCCTTCGAGTTCTTGATCGAGAAGTAGAGCGAGACACCGTTCTGGGTGACGCCGATTTCGCCGGCAGCCAGGGCCTTGTTGTTGCTGATGTCGAGCCAGGACAACGTCCCGGGAATGAAGGTCTCGTAGAGCGCCTTGGCGTATTTCAGCGCCTCGACCGTCTCCTTCGAGTTGATCGCGACCTTGTTGTTCTCGTCGACCATGAACCCGCCATGGGTCCAGACCAGCCAGTTGCAGAAGGCGTTGCCGTCGCCGACGGCGTTACCGAGTGCGAAGCCCGCCGGATGGCCAATGCTCTTCAGCTTGCGGCAGAGGGTGAGGAAACCGTCTAGATCCTTCGGGAAGGTGTCGAAGCCCGCTTCCTTGATCCAGGATTCACGATAGACCGCCGGCGCGCCCGAGGCGCCCATCGGGATCGAGACCCACTGGTCGGTCTTGTCCTTCTTGCCGTATTTCTCGGCGATCGGGTACCAGCCGCCGTTCTTCTTGCCGAGATCGTTGGCGAGTTCGGTCAGGTCGATCAGTTTGTCGGAGAAGATGTGCGGATCGTCGGCCCAGCCGACCACGACGTCGGGCCCTGCGCCCGTGTTCGCGGTCACGGCCGTCTGCGGCCGAAGGTCTTCCCAGCCGGCGTAGTCCACGCGCACCGGAACGCCGGTCGCCTTGGTGAAGGCGGCAGTGTTCTCGTCGAAGATCGTCTGGTCGAGGTCGACGAACTTCGTCGGGCGCAGTACGCGCAGCGTCGCGCCCTGCTCGATCTTGGCCTGTGCCGATGCGGATACCAGCGGCAGGCTTGCGCCTGCCGCGAGCCCCGCGCCGCCGATCAGAACGTCACGTCTTGAAATGCTCATGAAATTGACTCCTCCCTCTTTGCAAGTGCACGACCCTGCATGGGAGCCGCGTCACGGGTTTTTGGCAGCAGTATTTCGCGCGGACCTTATCCTTGAACAGAGCCGATCCGGCCGGCGATCCGGGCGACGAGACGCTCAGATGCGCTTGCTCGTCGCGGCATCGAACAGATGCGTCACATGGATGTCGGGCGTGATGGTGATCGTCTCGCCCGGCTTTGCGGTGATGCGCTCGCGGAAGATGCAGGTCAGGTTCTGGCCGCCACAGCGAACCACGACCTGGGTCTCCGATCCCATTGGCTCGATCACCACGACCTCTGCCTTCAGGCCGTTGGGGTCGAGCTGGATATGCTCGGGACGGATACCGAAGACGGCCGCGCGGCCCTCGGAATTGGCCGGGTGGGCGCCGATCGGCCAGACCACCCCGCCCTCTGTCTCGAAGCCCGCCGAGGTGATCCTGCCCTTGAGCAGGTTCATCGAAGGCGAGCCGATGAAGGCCGCCACGAACAGGTTCTCGGGCCGGTCATAGAGATCGAGCGGTGCGCCCATCTGCTCGACGATGCCGTCATGCATCACCACGATCTTGTCGGCCATGGTCATGGCCTCGATCTGGTCGTGCGTGACATAGACGATCGTGGTCTTCAGGCGCTGGTGCAATTCCTTGATCTCGGTACGCATCTGCACGCGCAGCTTGGCGTCGAGGTTGGAGAGCGGCTCGTCGAACAGGAAGACCTGCGGATCGCGCACGATCGCGCGGCCCATGGCGACGCGCTGGCGCTGGCCGCCCGAAAGCTGGCGCGGATAGCGGTCGAGCAGCTTGTCGAGGCCCAGGATGCCGGCGGCCTTGCCGACGCGCTCCTCGATCTCGGCCTTGGGCGCCTTCCTGAGCTTCATCGAGAAGGCCATGTTGTCGGCCACCGTCATATGCGGGTAGAGCGCATAGTTCTGGAAGACCATCGCGATGTCGCGCTCTTTGGGCGGCACGTCGTTGACGACGCGCGGCCCGATCCGGATCTCGCCGCCGGAGATGTTCTCAAGCCCTGCGATCATCCGCAGCAGCGTCGACTTCCCGCAGCCCGACGGTCCGACGAGGATAACGAATTCGCCGTCATTGATATCGATGTCGACGCCATGGATGACCTGGGTCGAACCATAAGCTTTGCGCACGTCGGCGATTTGGACTGAGGCCATCTGAGGGCTTCCCTTGGTGTTCGTTTCCCCGCGGATGCGGTAGCGGCCCTCTCGGACCGTCCGCGTCTTCGCATTCCCGGCTTCTTGCGGCCGATCGATGCAAACAGCCGCAATCCAGGGCAAGCCTGTTGCGTCCGAAACCATCTGCGATAAAGTCATACGATACGAGCAGGCGTGTCAAGCGCCGCAATCGCAGCGGTCAGGGGTGCTTTCCGCAGCCTTCCGCCATGAGAAAACGGGGAGGGAGGCGGGATAATGCGGGTACGCGACTACTCGCGGCCGACGACGCTCAATCCGGACCGGCTCTTCGGTCAGGTCGCCCAGAAACTCGCTGTTTCGATCATCACAGGGGGCGTCAAGGCCGGCGAACTCCTGCCCAACGAGGATGCGCTGCGCTCCGAGATCTCGGTCTCGCGCACGGCCTATCGCGAAGCCGTGAAGGTGCTCACCGCCAAAGGGCTGGTCGAGGCGCGGCCGAAGAGCGGCACCCGCGCCGCACCGCGCAGCAGCTGGAATCTGCTCGATCCCGATGTCCTCTCCTGGCATTTCGAGGCCGACCCCAACGAGAAATTCATCAGGGATCTCTTTGAGTTGCGGCGCTTCGTCGAGCCCAGCGCCGCCCGGCTCGCCGCGCAACGCCGCAGCGCCGCCGACATCGCGGCGATCGAGGCCGCCTATCGCGGCATGACCGAGAATGCGCCCTATGCCGACACCACGATCCGCGCCGACCTCGCTTTCCACGAGGCGATTTTCACAGCCGCCCAGAACTCGACGCTGCAATGCCTGGCGAGCGCGGTGGCGGCGACGATCCAATGGTCTCTGCTCCTAAAGTCTCAGGAGCATGACGTCTTCATCGCCTCGCTCGACGACCACCAGCATATCCTGACAGCGATCGTGGAGCGCGACGGGGATCTCGCCGCGGCCCGGATGGCGGGGCTGGTGATCGACAGCCTCAACACGACCCTGGCCGCGCTCGCCGCCCGAACCGCGCCCGGACCGTCCAAGATCACGCGAATAAAGCATACTAAATAGGCGCCATAGCGCCTTTGCGCAGGCCGCGCGGCGTGCTGAAATGCCGGTCATCCACCTGGCGAGACGTGTTCGTTCCCCCAACGTCCTCGGCAGCGCTATTTAATCGATTCATAATCGCCTAATCAAGCAACCCGCCTCACACCAGCTCACGGACTATTCCTGATGACACGGCCCGACGCCCCCGAGATCCTGATGACCGGCCCGCTGATGCCCTACGCGGCAGACCAGCTGAAGGCGCGCTTCACCGTGCACGAACTCTGGAAGGCCGACGACAAGGCCGCTTTCCTGCGCGAGATCGGTGATCGCGTGCGCGGTGTCGCCGCCGGCGGCGGTCATAACCGCGTCGATACGGCGCTGTTCGAGGCGCTGCCCAAGCTCCAGGTCATCTCCAGCTTCGGCGTCGGCTACGACCATGTCGATGCGGCGGAAGCCGGCAAGCGCGGGCTGGTCGTCACCAATACGCCTGACGTCCTGACCGACGAGGTCGCCGACCTCGCGCTCGGCCTGCTGATCGCCACCGTACGCCAGCTGCCGCAGGTCGACCGCTATCTGCGCGAGGGCAAATGGCTCAAGAGCAACTATCCGCTGACCACCTCGCTGCGCAAGCGCACGGTCGGCATCGTCGGGCTCGGCCGTATCGGCAAGGCCGTGGCACACCGCGTCGAGGCGTTCGGGCTGCCGGTGTCCTATCACGGCCGTTCGCGCCAGGCCGACGTCGCCTATCGCTACTATCCGTCGCTGGTCGAGATGGCCGCTGATGTCGATGTCCTGATCTCCGTCGCGCCGGGCGGCGCCTCGACCCATCACATCATCAATGCCGAGGTGCTCAAGGCCCTCGGCCCCAACGGCATCCTGATCAATGTCGGCCGCGGTACGGTGGTCGACGAGCAGGCCCTCATCGAGGCCCTGCAGAACAAGACGATCCTGTCCGCCGGCCTCGACGTCTTCGAGGACGAGCCGCGCGTTCCGCAGGCGCTGATCGACATCGATCACGCGGTGCTGCTGCCGCATGTCGGCTCGGCCTCGATCCATACGCGCGAGCAGATGGGGCAGCTGCTGGTCGACAATCTCGTCTCCTGGTTCGAGGGCAAGGGTCCGCTGACCCCGGTCGTCGAAACGCCATGGAAGGCCTGACCCATCGCATAGCCGCCGCGAGCCTGGTGCTCGCGGCCCTGGGCGGCTCCGCCGCGGCGCAGACCCCGCCTGCGCCGCGCGGATCCGACAAGGCACCGGATTCCGTGCGCATCCTGCTCGGCGCCTGGGATCTCGAACTGGTCGGCGCCTCGCGTTTGTGCACCGTCACCTTCGGTTCCGACGAGGTGTCGGGCGGCCGCCAGTTGCGCTTTCCCGCGATCTGCCGCCGCGCACTGCCCATTCTCGACCAGATCGCGAGCTGGAGCGTGACGCCGGGCGGCGAGCCCCGCCTCAATGACGCCGCTGGCAAGCCTGTGATCAGTTTCACGCATGCCGGCAGCGAGAAGCTGCTGCGCGGCCAGAGCTCCGACGGCAAGACCTACGGCCTGGACTCCAAGGCCTATTCGCGCCTCGCCCGGCGCGCGCCGGCGAGCGCGGCCGAAACGAGCGCGCAGTCCGCGCAGCGCCGGACGGTGGTAAATCCCGCCACCATGCCCGCTCCTGAGACTGTGCCGGGCCGCTACAGCATGATGCGCCAGCAGAATCGCGAGGCGTGCCGCGTGGTGCTGTCTCCGGCGGCTGCGGCCTCGTCGGGCAATGCACCGGCGGCTTTCGAGAGCAACTGCGGCGATACCGGCCTGACCATCTTCGACCCCGTCGGATGGCGCTACACCGCGGGGCGACTCGCGCTGGTCGCCCGCAAGGGCCACAGCATCGAACTCATTTTCGAGAATGGCCAATGGCGCAAGGACCCCGCCGTCGGCGCGCCGCTGATGCTGCGAAAGCTTGCACTGTAGCAGCTCGGCCCGGCCGCTCAGCCCACGCTGGTCCGGCTGGGCTCACCGACATCGTCATAACCGGTCTCCTTGGCCAGGATCGCCTGCATCCGCGGTTCGTCGAGCGAGTTCTCCCATTTCGAGACCACGACCGTCGCGACACCGTTGCCGACGAGGTTGGTGAGCGCCCGTGCCTCCGACATGAACCTGTCGATGCCGAGGATCAGCGCGATCGACGCGACAGGAATGGTACCGACCGAGGACAGCGTCGCCGCCAGGACGATGAAGCCGGAGCCGGTGACGCCGGCCGCGCCCTTCGAGGTCAGCAACAGCACGGCGATGATGCCCAGTTCCTGCGACAGCGTGAGATCGGTGTTCGTCGCCTGCGCCAAAAACACCGCCGCCATCGTCAGGTAGATGCAGGTGCCGTCGAGGTTGAATGAGTAGCCGGTCGGGATCACCAGGCCGACCACGCTCTCCTTGCAGCCGAGATGGCTCATCTTGGCGATCATCCGGGGCAGCACGCTCTCGGAGGACGAGGTGCCGAGCACGATCAGCAGCTCCTCCTTGATATAGGCGATGAATTTCAGGATCGAGAAGCCGTGCAGGCGCGCGATCGTTCCCAGCACGAGGAAGATGAAGATCAGGCAGGTCGTGTAGAACGCCGCCATGAACGAGGCGAGCGAGAACAGCGTCGCGACGCCGAACTTTCCGATGGTGAAGGCCATCGCCCCGAACGCGCCGATCGGCGCCGCCTTCATGATGATCCCGACGATCTTGAAGAAGACCTGTGCGATGTCGTCGATGAAAAGCAGCACCGACTTGCCGCGCTCGCCGATCATCTGCAGGCCGAACGCGAAGAGCAGCGCAAAAAACAGCACCTGCAGGATCTCGCCATTGGCGAAGGCGCCCACCACCGTATCGGGGATGATACCCATCAGGAAGGCGACCGTGCTCTGGTCATGGGCCTTGGCGGTGAAAGCCGCGATACCAGAGGTGTTGATCGTGCTGACATCGACACTCATGCCGACGCCGGGCTTCCAGAGATTGACCACGACCAGGCCCACGACAAGCGCCAGCGTCGTTACGAGCTCGAAATAGAGAAGCGCCTTGAGCCCGACCCGGCCGACCTTCTTCATGTCGTCCATCGAGGCGACGCCGTGAACGACTGTGAGGAAGATGATCGGTGCGATGATCATCTTGATCGCCTTGATGAAGGCATCGCCGAGCGGCTTCATAGCCTCGCCGGTCTGCGGATAGAAGTGTCCGAGCAGCACGCCGATGGCGATCGCGGTCAGAACCTGGACGTAGAGGTGGGTCCACCAGGGTCCCTGGTGGCCGCGCAGGGTTTCAGCGGTCGCCGTCGTCATGGGCGTCCTCCCGATTGCGCCTGTGCCGGCGCATCCGTCGGCGTTACGCCGATTTCAGCAACGCGGCAAGGTTTTCAAAGCATCGGCGCAGTATCGGAAGGCAATAGCCTGCGTCGCTCTAGGCTGCTTCGGTGCCGATGACTCCGCGCCGGATCTGGTCTTCCTCGATCGACTCAAACAGCGCGCGAAAGTTGCCTTCTCCGAAGCCGTCATCGCCCTTGCGCTGGATGAACTCGAAGAAGATCGGCCCGACCACGGTCCCCGAGAAGATCTGCAGCAGGACCTTGCTCATCCGCCCCTCCTTGTCGCCGAGCGCCACCGCGCCCTCCCCGTCGATCAGGATGCCGTTGGCTTTCAGCCGCTCCACCGGCTCGCCATGGTTGGGCACGCGCGCATCGATCTTCTCGTAATAGGTCTCAGGGGGAGCCGGCATGAAGGGTAGCGCATTGCGGCGCAACTGCTCGACCGTCTTGTAGATGTCCCGCGCGCCCATCGCGACGTGCTGGATGCCCTCGCCCTTGTACTGGCGCAGGTACTCCTCGATCTGGCTCTTGTCGTCGAGCGACTCGTTGATCGGGATTCGGATCTTCCCGCAGGGCGAGGTCAGCGCCCGCGAGATCAGGCCGGTGAGCTTGCCCTCGATGTTGAAGAAGCGGATCTCGCGGAAATTGAACAGCCGTCCGTACCAGTCCGCCCAATGGTTCATGCGCCCGCGCATCACATTGTGCGTGAGGTGGTCGAGGTAATAGAGCCCGGCCTGCTCGGGATGCGGATCGGGTTCGCCCAGCCAGTCGAAATCGATGTCCCAGATCGAGCCCTTCTCGCCGTAGCGCTCGACGAAATACAGGATCGAGCCGCCTATGCCCTTGACCGCCGGAATGGCGAGTTCGCCGGGCCCGACCTTGCTCTCATAGGGCTCGGCCCCGAGCGCAACCGCGCGCTCGAAGGCATGCCGCGCATCGACGACGCGAAAGGCCATGGCGCAGGCGCAGGGGCCATGCTCCCGGGCGAAAGCCTGGGCGAAGGAATCGGGCTCGGCATTGACGACGAAATTCACGTCGCCCTGGCGGAAGAGCGTGACCGCCTTGGAGCGGTGCTGCGCAACGCGGGCAAAGCCCATGGTCTCGAACAATGCGCCGAGTCTCTCGGGCTCGGGATGCGCATACTCGACAAACTCGAACCCATCGGTGCCCATCGGATTGGCGTCGGAGATCTCAGGCGGGGCGCTGTTATGCGGAAAGGGACCCATAGCGTGCTCCTGCAGCGTGAAACTGCCGCCATGATCGCGCGTTGGGACGCCAATATGCGTGCAAACTAGAGCAAGATGCCGCATGATTTGCACGGAACACGCATCGGATGGGTCAGTCATGCAAGACGCAGCCACTCTCGACGCTTTCGACTGGCGCCTGCTCGAGGCGCTCCAGCAGGACGCGTCGCTGACCAATGGCGCGCTCGCCGAGAAGGTCGGGCTGTCGGCCAGCCAGATTTCTCGCCGACGCCTGCGCCTCGAGCAGGACGGCACCATTCGTGGCTATCGCGCCTTGATAGAGCCTTCCGCGATCGGGCTGGGCGTCACCGTCTTCATCCATGTCGCGCTCGACACGCATTCGCGCGACAATGCCCGCCGTTTCCGCGACCTCGTCAGGCTGACACCGGCGATCCTCGAGGCTCACGCCCTGACCGGCGAGGCGGACTATCTGCTGAAGGTCGCCGTCGGCGATCTCAAGGAGCTCTCGCGCTTCGTCAACGAGATCCTGATGCCGCATGAAAGCGTCGCGCGGGTGCGCTCCGAGATCGCCCTCGACACGCTGAAGGAGCCAGGCCTGCTGCCCTTGTCGATGGGTTGAAAGGCGATGGCGCCCTAGCGATTGCCGCCTGCAGGACTTACCTCACCCTCTGCGGATGACGCGCACAACGCCATTTCGAGGGTCAATATCGATGTTCAACGCCAAATCGCTACTCGACGCACTGATCAGCGCCGGCAACCAGGCGGGCCAGGCCGGCAGCAAACCGGGTCAGGCCGGTGGTCTCGGCGGCATGCTGGGCGGGCTGGCAGACCAGGTCCAGAAAGCCGGGGGCGTCGGTGGCTTGGCGGGCATGGCCAGCCAGATTTTGGCCCAGGCGACCCAGGGCGTCGGCGATGCCGCGCGCCAGACCGGCGTGCAGCAGAAGGCCGGCGAAGCCTTTGGCCAAGCTGCCGGCGGGCGTACCCCGCAGGACATTCTCGCGCAGGCCAAGGGCATGTTCGACAAGAATCCCGGCATGGCGACGGCCGTGCTCGGCGGCCTTGGCGCGCTGGTGTTCGGCAGCTCGGCGGGGCGTTCGGTGGTGGGATCGGCGGCCAAGCTCGGCGGTCTCGCCCTGATCGGCGGACTGGCCTACCGGGCCTATCAGAACAGCCAGGCCGGCAAGCCCCTGCTCGACCTGAAGCAGCAGGAGATTCTGCCTGCCCCCGCCGGCACGGGCTTCGAGCCGGAAGCAGCCAGCGAGGCGACGGCGCTGATCTTCATCCGCGCCATGATCGCAGCCGCGGCCGCCGACGGCGCGATCGACGCCGACGAGCGAAATGCCATCCTGGGCGGCCTGCGCGAGGCCGGTTTCGATCCCGAGGCCAATGAATGGCTCAACCACGAGATGGCCAACCCTGCCTCCGTCGACACGCTGGTAGAGGCGGCATCCTCGCCGGAAATCGCGGCGCAGATCTATACGGCGGCCCGCATCGCCATCAATCCCGACACGCGCGCGGAGAAGGATTTCCTGGCCGGGCTTTCAGGTTCGCTCGGCCTCGATGCGGAGCTGACGGCGAATATCGACGCCGCAGCGAGCGCCGCGAAGGTCTGAGCAGCCAGCAAGCCCGCCCCTCTCATCCTGAGGAGGGTCTTAGCACGGCACCGGGCCTGCTGGAGACACGACCGTCATTGCGAGGAGCAAAGCGACGAAGCAATCCAGGGGGCGTAGTGCACTGCAGCGCCTGGATTGCTTCGCTCACGCTCGCAATGACGATCCGTTATGATCGAAGGCTGCCCCTGGCAGGCTGCTGCTCAGTGAGCGGCCGTCCGCGAAAAGACGTTGATGACGATGACGCCGGCGACGATCAGACCCATGCCGATCAGCGCGGGCAGGTCCAGCGTCTGGCCGAAGACGAAGCGGCCGATCAGGCTGATCAGCACGATGCCCACCCCGGACCAGATCGCATAGGCGATGCCTACGGGGATCGTGCGCAGGCACAGGGACAGGAAGTAGAAGGCGGTGACGAAGGCCACGAGCGTGATCAGCGACGGCACCACGCGCGTGAACTCGTCGGACGCCTTCAGCGCCGAGGTCCCGATGACCTCGGAGATGATCGCAATCGCGAGGTAGAGATAGCTCACGCCGCCTTCGCGCTGGCGAGGAACTCTCCCATCCGCGCCAGCGCCTTCTCGATGTTCTCGAGCGAGTTGGCATAGGAGAGACGGATATAGCCCTCGCCATGGACGCCGAAATCGGGACCGCCGATCGTGGCGACGCCGGCCTCGTCGAGCAGGGCTGAAGCGAGCTTCTTGGCCTTCCAGCCGGTCTGCGAGACGTTCGGGAAGGCGTAGAACGCGCCCTTGGGCTCGATGCAGGAGATGCCCGGCAGGGCGTTCAGCCCCTTGACCACGGCCTTTCGACGCCTGTCGAATTCGGCGAGCATCATCGCGACCGCGTCCTGCGGGCCCGTCAGCGCGGCGATCCCCGCCCATTGCGCGGAGGCGTTGACGCAGGAATGCGAGTTCACCGCGAGCTTGCGCGCGTTCTCGTAAAGCGGCTTGGGCCAGACCGAGTAGCCCATCCGCCAGCCTGTCATGGCATAGGTCTTGGACCAGCCATTGAGCAGGATCAGCCGGTCGCGGATTTCGGGATAGCTCAGCAGGCAGACATGCTGCTCGCCATCATAGAGCAGCTGGTCGTAGATCTCGTCCGACATGATCGCGACATCGGGAAAGGCGGCGAGGCCAGCGACGAGCTTGTCAATTTCGGCCTTGGGTGTGACGCCGCCGGTCGGGTTCGCCGGGGAGTTGATGATCAGAAGCCGTGTCTTCGGCGTGATCAGCGAGAGCGTCTCGTCGGCCGAGAAGGCAAAGCCGTTCTCCTCGCGGATCGGCACTGGGACCGGCGTCGCGCCGGTGTATTCGATCATCGAGCGATAGATCGGGAAGCCGGGGTCGGGATACAGGATCTCCGCGCCCGGCTCTCCGAACATCAGGATCGCCATGAACATCGTGACCTTGCCGCCGGGCACGATCATCACGCTCTCGGGCGAGACCTCGACCTTGAAGCGCTTGTGCAGGTCGGCGGAGACGGCCTCGCGCAGCGGCAGGATGCCATTGGCCGGGGTGTAGCCGTGATGCCCGTCGCGCAGCGCCTTGACGGCGGCCTCGACGATATGGTCGGGCGTCGGGAAATCCGGCTGGCCGATGCCGAGATTGATGACGTCCTTGCCCTGGCGCTGCAACTCGGTGGCGCGCGCTAGGACGGCGAAGGCATTCTCCTCGCCGATGCGGGCGAAGGACGGGACGACATGGAGCGTCATGGCGGCATTTCCTTGGGACATTTTCAGTCGACGCGGCCCGTTATCATCGGAGCCTTGGCCCTGTCTTGGCCGCAAATCCCGGCGCGATGCAAGTCCCGCGACCCTTGCATGCGGCAGTGCCGCCGCGCGCGCTTCGCATTGGTGGATCGCCGTGCATGCTGTATGCCGGATTTTCAATAGTATGATTATCTGCGCAGCGGCTCTTGCCGCATCGTCGATGATCGGCAAAGTTGCGAATCTGCAATCGTTGTAAAGAGACCGGCAAGCGACCCTCAGCGTCGCGCCGCAGGAGGGAGTGACTGGTATGGCCAAGACGCCGAGTGGCAAGACGCCCGAAAGCAATGTTCCGAGCGAGGACAGGCCCGTAGCCGCCCCCAGGAAGAAGGCTACGCGCCGGATCAAGCCGGAGCAGCTGCGTTCGAAGGCCTGGTTCGACAACCCCGCCAATGCCGACATGACCGCGCTTTATATCGAGCGCACCATGAATTTCGGCTTGTCGCGTGACGAATTGCAGTCGGGCCGCCCGATCATCGGCATCGCTCAGACCGGTTCGGACATCGCGCCGTGCAACCGCCATCACCTCGAACTCGCGCCGCGCATCCGTGACGGCATCCGCGAGATGGGCGGCGTGCCATTCGAGTTTCCGATCCATCCGATCCAGGAAACGTGCAAGCGCCCGACCGCTTCGCTCGACCGCAACCTGCAGTATCTCTCGCTGGTCGAGATCCTCTACGGCTATCCGCTCGACGGCGTCGTGCTGACTACCGGTTGCGACAAGACCACGCCGGCCCAGATCATGGCCGCCGCCACCGTCGACATCCCGGCGATCGCCCTGCCGGGCGGCCCGATGCTGAACGGTTCCTTCCGCGGAGAGCGCACCGGTTCGGGCACGATCGTCTGGAAGGCGCGCCAGATGATGGCAGCCGGCGAGATCGACTATCGCGGCTTCGTCGACCTGGTCGCCTCCTCGGCGCCGTCGGCCGGCCACTGCAACACCATGGGCACGGCCTCGACGATGAACTCGCTGGCCGAGGCGATGGGCATGACGCTGCCCGGCGCCGCCGCCATCCCCGCTCCTTATCGCGACCGCTACGAGATGGCCTATCTGACCGGCCGCCGCATCGTCGAGATGGTCTGGGAAGACCTGGTTCCCTCGAAGATCCTGACGCGCAACGCGTTTGAGAACACCATCATCATCAATTCGGCGATCGGCGGTTCGACCAATGCGCCGATCCACGTCAACGCCATCGCAAAGCATATCGGCGTCGCGCTGGACAATGAGGACTGGACTGAGATCGGCTACGAGATCCCGTTGCTGGTCAACATGCAGCCGGCCGGCGAATATCTCGGCGAGGACTACTATCGCGCAGGCGGCCTGCCCGCCGTGATCGCCGAGCTCGCCGCCAAGGGCAAGCTCAAGCCGGCGATCACTGCCAACGGCAAGACCCTGCAGGAGAATTGCGAAGGCTTCTTCTCCGGGGACCGCAAGGTCATCAAGACCTATGACGAGCCGATGAAGGCGCAGTCGGGCTTCCTGAACATCTCGGGCAATCTGTTCGATTCCGCGATCATGAAGACCAGCGTGATCACGCCGGAATTCCGCCAGCGCTACCTCGAGAACCCGAAGGACCCGATGGCCTTCGAGGGCAAGGCCGTGGTCTTCGACGGTCCCGAGGACTATCATCACCGCATTGACGATCCCGCGCTGGCGATCGACGAGCACTCGATCCTGTTCATCCGTGGCGTCGGCCCGATCGGCTATCCCGGCGCAGCCGAGGTCGTTAACATGCGGCCGCCGGATTACCTGATCAAGAAGGGCGTCACCGCGCTCGCCTGCGTCGGCGACGGCCGCCAGTCCGGCACCTCGGGGTCGCCCTCGATCCTGAACGCCTCGCCGGAAGCGGCGACAGGCGGCGGCCTCGCGCTGCTGCGCACCGGCGACAAGGTCCGCATCGACCTGAACAAGCGCACCGCCAACATCCTGATCTCGGATCAGGAACTGGCCGAGCGCCGCGCCGCCCTGAAGGCCGCCGGCGGCTACAAGTACCCCAAGAGCCAGACCCCGTGGCAGGAGATCCAGCGCAAGATCGTTGGCGAACTCTCCGAGGGCATGGTTCTCAAGCCGGCGGTCAAGTACCAGAAGATCCACAAGAAGTTCGGTATCCCGCGCGACAACCACTGAGGTCGCGCGCCGGTCAGGCCGTTATCCCGGGATGGTCGCCCTTGTGGCGCCCATCCCGCCTTCACCGAGGCGATGGCTCGCGCTCGCAACGCGCATGCCCGGGCGATCCGGGGATGCAGGCGCGAGCGATGCCGCAGGGAACGGTGACTGGCGCCATTCCGTCCGCGCATCGGCGCCCGCCTTGTGGTGCGCGCGAGCGGGGGCTGACAAAACCACCCCGAGCGCACACTATGCCGGCCTTTCCGGATCGGCGGATTTGAAACGATTTAAGATGGCTTACGCTCCGCAAATCGAAAGCTTCCGCAAGCTGCACGGCTCCGGCTGCTTCGTAATGCCCAATCCCTGGGACCTCGGCTCGGCCCGCTGGCTGCGCGGCGAGGGCTTCAAGGCGCTGGCGACGACCAGCGCAGGCTATGCCTTCACGCAAGGCCGCGCCGACCAGGACGTGCCGCGCGACATGATGCTCGCCCACATCGCCGAGATGGTGAAGGCGGTGCCCGATCTGCCGGTCAACGCCGATTTCGAGAACGGCTATGCCGACACGCCGGACGGCGTATCCGCAAATGTGAAGCTATGCGTGGCCACAGGCGTGGCCGGCCTGTCGATCGAGGACGCGACCGGCCGCAGCGAGGAGCCGCTCTATCCGTTCGAGCTCGCAGTCGAGCGGATTCGCGCCGCGCGCCGCGCCATCGACGATACCGGCTCCGGCGTCCTGCTGACCGCACGGGCGGAATGCTTCCTGACCGGCCATCCCGACGCCCTCAACGAATCCGTCCGCCGCATCGAGGCCTATGCCGAGGCCGGCGCGGACGTGCTGTATGCGCCCGGCCCCAAGACGCGCGACGATATCGCCAGGATCGTCGCGGCGGCCGGCGGCCGCCCCGTCAACCAGTTGATCTATGGCGACTTCGGCCTGAGCGTCTCCGACATCGCTGCGCTCGGCGTCCGCCGCATCTCGATAGGCGGCGCGTTGGCGCGAGCGGCCTGGGCGGCCTTCATCGAGGCGACCCGGCTGATCAAGGACGAGGGCAGCTTTGCCGGTTTTGCGGGCAATGGCCCCTCTGGACCGCTCAACCCCTTCTTCCGCGGCGACCTCAAGGCGCGCTCGTGAGCGGGACCCTGCTCATCGCGCCGGCCTGGCTCGGCCTGAGCGGCCTCTGGCGCCTGGACGCAAAGGGCAATCGCAAGCCGGTAGACGCCGAGGATATCGGCCTGTCCGAAGACCTCGCCGACCGGCTCGAAGCCTGGATGGACGCCTTCGACGCGATCTATGAGGAAGACAACGAGGCCCGTTCGCGCTTCCCCGACCCGGTCGAGCAGCTGGCCTGGGAGGCGGAAGGCGTAGCCATCGCAGCCATGGTCGTCGATGAGCTCGGGCCAAACTGGACGGTGTCGACGGATCTCGCCGGCTGGCGCGAGATGACCAAGCCATGACCCCCTCGCCCGCAACCGGTCTCTCGCCCGATTGGAAGGCTCCGCCCTTCCCGCCGGCCCGGATTCTGGAAGGGCGTTATTGCCGTCTTGAGCCGATCGACCCGGCGCGGCACCTCGACGACATCTGGGCCGTCAATCGCGGCCATGAGCAGATCTGGCAGTGGATGCCCGCCAGCCCGCCGCATAGCCGCGAGGCCTATCGCGAACTGCTCGTGATGATGGCGAAGAAGCCGGGTATCGTCCCCTTCGCAATCATCGACAAGGCCGACGGCAAGGCCAAGGGGCATCTCTGGCTGATGGAGATCCGCCCTGAGCACGGCGTCTTCGAGGTCGGCTACATCACCTATTCGCCAGCACTGCAGAGGACCCGCGTCGCGACCGAGGCGATCTTCCTTTGCGGGGAGTACGGCTTCTCGCTCGGCTATCGCCGCTTCGAGTGGAAGTGCAACGCCCTGAACGAGCCGTCCAGGCGGGCAGCCCTGCGCTTCGGCTTCCAGTACGAGGGGCTGTTTCGCCAGCATATGGTCGTGAAGGGCGCCAACCGCGACACCGCCTGGTTCTCCATCCTCGACAGCGAATGGCCGGTACGCGCGCAAGGGTTCCAGCGCTGGCTCGCGCCTGAGAACTTCGATGCCGATGGACGCCAGAAACTCTCGCTCGGGGTCTTCAACCAACCGACAGCCATGGCCGAGACGGTCGCACTGCGCCGCGCATCCTTCGCCGACATCCCCGCGATCCTGGCACTCAAGGACGCGGCCTATACGCCCAATGAGAGCATCATCGGCGTGCCCTCGCTGCCACGCATCGCCGATTACGCGCAGGTCGTCAGCGACCACGAGGTCTGGCTTGCCGAGGACGACACCGGGCTCAGCGCAGCCCTCGTACTCGAAGTCGAGACCGACCCCGACAGGTTCACCATCTGGAGCATCGCCGTCTCGCCGCAGGCGGCCGGCCGCAAGCTCGGGACCACGCTGATGCGCTTTGCCGAGGAGCGCGCCCTGCGGCTCGGCTACGACGCGGTCTATCTCTACACCCATGCCAAGCTTCTCCAGCGCATCGGCTGGTACCAGCGTCTCGGCTACGAGATCACCCACCACGAGAACCGAACCGACCGGCGGCTCGCGCATATGCGCAAAACACTCGATAACCCGGCACAATAAGGACGGAATACACCATGGCAGGACGTTTGAAGGGCAAGGTCGCGGTCGTCACCGCAGCCGGACAGGGCATCGGCCGCGCGATCGCCGAGGCGTTTGTCGCCGAGGGCGCGACGGTCTACGCGACCGACAAGGATGTGGCGCTGCTTGAAGGCATTCCGAAAGCCAAGAAGCGCAAGCTCGACGTGCTGTCGACCAAGGCCGTCGAAGCCTTCGCAGAAAAGGTCGGCCCCATCGACATCCTCGTCAACGCCGCCGGCTTCGTCCATCACGGCACTGTGCTCGACACAGACGACAAGGCCTGGGACTTCTCCTTCGACCTCAACGTCAAGTCGATGCACCGCACCGTCAAGGCGTTCGTGCCCGGCATGCTCGCCAAGGGCTCGGGCTCGATCATCAACATCGCGTCGGGCGCGGGCTCCGTGCGCGGAATCCCCAATCGCTACGCCTATGGCGCGACCAAGGCGGCCGTGATCGGCCTGACCAAGGCCGTCGCGGCCGACTACATCAAGAAGGGCATCCGCGCCAACGCGATCTGCCCCGGCACGATCCAGTCGCCCTCGCTCGACCAGCGCATCATCGACCTCGCCAAGCTGACCAACACGAGCGAGGCCGAGGCGCGGCAGGCCTTCATCGACCGCCAGCCCATGGCCCGCCTCGGCACCGCCGAGGAAATCGCCTGGCTCGCCGTCTATCTTGGCTCCGACGAGGCGAGCTACACCACGGGTCAGATCCACCTCGCCGATGGTGGCTTCGCGCTCTGAGCATATCCCGTGGCGGGGCGCCCCCGGACGCTCCGCCACGGGACGATCTAGCCGATCCCGCGTCGCCTTGCCCACGTCGGCCGCAACGGCCTGACGGCAGAAAAATCAGAGGAAACCCCATGCATATTCTCGTTCTCGGCGGCGCAGGCATGGTCGGCCGCAAATTCATCGAGCGCCTGGCCCGCGACGGCCAGCTCGGCGGCAAGACCGTCTCCAAGGTCACGGCGCAGGACGTCGTCGCCGCCCACGCCCCCGCAGCCTGCCCCTTCACTTTCGACGCCGTGGTCTCCGACGTCTCGATCCCCGGCCAGGCCGAAGCGCTGATCGCCTCGCGCCCCGATATCATCATCCATCTCGCCGCTGTCGTGTCGGGCGAGGCCGAGGCCGATTTCGACAAGGGCTACCGGATCAACCTCGACGGCACGCGCTATCTCTTCGAGGCGATCCGGCATGCCGGCGACGGCTACAAGCCGCGCCTCGTCTTCACCTCCTCCGTGGCGGTCTTCGGAGCGCCCTTCCATGACAAGATCGCGGACGAGTTCTTCACCACCCCGTTGACGAGCTACGGCACGCAGAAGGCAATCGGCGAATTGCTGCTGGCGGATTATTCGCGGCGTGGCTTCTTTGACGGCGTCGGCATCCGCCTGCCCACGATCTGCGTGCGCCCGGGCCTGCCCAACAAGGCGGCGTCGGGCTTCTTCTCCAACATCATCCGCGAGCCCCTCGCCGGCCATGACGCAGTGCTGCCGGTCTCCGACCAGGTCCGGCACTGGCATGCCTCGCCGCGCTCGGCCGTCGGCTTCCTTGTCCATGCCGCGACCATGGACACATCAGCGATCGGCCCGCGCCGCAGCCTGACCATGCCCGGCTATTCCTGCACGGTCGCCGAACAGATCGAGGCCCTGCGCAAGATCGCCGGCGACAACGTCGTCGCCCGCATAAAGCGCGAGACTGATCCTGTGATCGACGGCATCGTCGCCGGCTGGCCGCGCAATTTCGACCCGCAGCGCGCGATCGCGCTGGGCTTCAAGGCCGAATCGAGCTTCGAAGAGATCATCCGCGCCCATATCGACGACGAGCTCGGCGGCACCTTTGTAAAGTAAGGGTGAGCCCACCCCGTCATTGCGAGCGCAGCGAAGCAATCCGGTAGCCGCCGAGCGTCCTCCGGATTGCTTCGTCGCTACGCTCGTCGCAATGACCGAAAGGCTATCGCCTCACGCGTCGCAAGGTGCGCGAAGCGTCTCTCCGACGATCGCGTCGTCGGCGAGTTCCGGCGCATGCGCCCAGCCGCTGGTGCCCCAGTTCTTCAACGCCGACCAGGTCGAGCGATCGAGCCGGTACTGCTCGCAGGGGAACAGCCCGCCCCGCGCCGGCAGCGACTTCAGGAATGAGCCCTCTGCCCTGAAGCCGGACTTCTCCAGCACACGGCGCGAGCCCGGGTTGATGACGCGCGTATCGGCCTCGATCGCAGGCAGCTCGACCAGCGAGAACAGCGAGTCGATCAGCGCCTGCACGGCTTCGGTAGCAAAGCCCTTGTTCCAGTGCGGCGTGCCGAGCCAATAGCCCAGGAACGGCACCCCGGTCGCCTGCCTGTGTGCCCCGATCATGCCGATCAGTTCGTTGGGCCTGGAGCGCGGCGTGATCGCCAGCACGAGATGCTCACCCAGGGCATTGCCCTTGCGCATCGCAAAGATGAAGGGCTCGACGGCATCGACCGGATAGGGATGCGGGATCGAGGCCGTCATCTCGGCCACTGATTTCTCGCCGGCGAGGCGCAGGATGGCAGAGCTGTCGGCCATGCGCGGCCAGCGCAGCCAGAGGCGGCGGGTTTCGAGCCGGAAGACGTCGTCGCGGGTCAGTTCGGGGAACATCTGAGTCTCTCCGTCGGCCAAAACGAAAAAGGGAGCTGGGATTTTGTCCCACCTCCCCTTCGCTGACCTTTGGGAAACCCGTGTCGGGTCTTGACCCCTGATCCGTTCCGGTTCGATGGAACCGGCGGATCGAGGAAATTTCCCTATCCGCCGTTTATTCTGCGGCCTGTTGGGCCGGGACTACGTTCACGAAAGCTCGGCCGAGTTTCGTAATGAATCGGACGCGGCCGTCCGTAAGCGCGAACAAGGTGTGATCCTTGCCCATGCCGACGTTCGCGCCCGCGTGCCATTTCGTGCCGCGCTGACGAATGATGATGTTGCCGGTGACGACGGCCTGGTCGCCGAAGCGCTTGACGCCGAGGCGCCTGCCTGCGGAGTCGCGACCGTTGCGGGATGAACCGCCTGCCTTTTTGTGAGCCATAACGCCCTACCTCAAAAAACTCTGTGGTCTCTCTAACCCGAATCGGCGGCAAAAGCCACCCGGTCCGGAGATGAAACGCCAGAGCATGATGCCGAGCCGCGGAAACCCGCTTGCGATCGGCATCTTGCCCTAGGCTTTTAGCTGGGAAGACTGACGGTTGGTGTCAGTAGTCCTCGCCCGAAGCCAGCTCGGCCTGGTCGGCCTTCGCACGCGGGGGCTTGCCGGCCAGGAGTTCCTTGGCCTGCTCGACCCACTCTTCGCGGGTGGCGCGGCCGCGGAGCTTCAGCTCCTCGTCCCACTTGGCGACGTCGGCCTCGGACCAGGCGGCGATGTCGTTCCACGAGGTGATGCCGGCAGCGCGCAGCTTCTTCTCGATGGTGGGGCCGACGCCCGAGATCAGCGAGAGGTTCGAGGCGTCGAGGGCGCCGGCTTCTGCCTTGGCGGCAGCCTTGCCCTTGGTGGCTCCCGAAGCGGCCTTGAGCGCGACAGCGCTGGCATCGCCCTTCTTCATCTCCGGCTTCTTGCCGCCGGTGAGGATGTCGGTGATGCGCACGACCGTCAGCTCGGCGCGGAAGCCGCGCTTGCGCTTCGAGTTCTGGCGGCGACGCTTCTTGAAGGCGATGACCTTCTCGCCGCGGGCCTGCTTCACGATCTCGCCGGCGACGGTGATGTCGCCGAGGAAGGGCGCGCCAATGGTCGAGGTCTCGCCATCGGTCAGCATCAGCACCTCGCCGAAGGCGACGGTGTCGCCAGGCTCTCCAACGAGCTTGGCGATGGTGATTTCATCGTTCGCGGCGACGCGGAACTGCTTGCCGCCGGTTTTGATGACTGCGAACATCATTGTTCTCCATGTTCAGCCCTGTCCTGTCATGACCTCTGGAGCGAGGCGCAAGCGGGACAGCTTTTTGGCAGTCGTTGCGGGTTTGGTGTGCTCTGTCGCGCGTCAGGCACGCGATACGCGAAACCAGGACGCCAAAAGAGATCAGGCGCGGGTTTCCCCACGCCGGACTTGGGCTCAATAGTAGGCGTCTCCGGCAAGGTCAAGCGAAAGCACGGGGACGGGCACGATTAAACACGCATCCGAGGCTTGCCTCCTGCCGATCCCCCGTGTAGTTACCAGCCCGCTTCGACAGCAGCGACCGCGGACAGGTGGCAGAGAGGTTGAATGCACCGCACTCGAAATGCGGCATACCCGCAAGGGTATCGGGGGTTCAAATCCCTCCCTGTCCGCCATTGCCGCCGCTTTCTGCGCCGCACGGCTTTCGCCATACCGCTTTTATAGGCTCGCCTCGCAGCGGCGTGGCGCCTCATGATGTCCGGACCGGATGCTTTTACCGGTCGCCACACCCCGCGCCCCGCAAGGCCTGCAGTCCGCCTGTTCGCCTCAGCGGCTGCACTTGAAGGCGACGCCCGACATGTCGGGGCCCTTCCATTTGATGTCGGCGACCGTGGATTGGACATGCGTGGCGCCCAGGTCCGCGCCCGCGATCTTCAGCCGCGCCAGCGCCGAGTCGCGCGCCTGGTCGCGCAGCTGGATCTCCCGCAGCGAGGAGGCGCCATCGACAGGACCGAGCCGCGCGCAACCCTCGACGACGACAGGGCTCTCCGTCACCACGACAACGTTCGAACGCGACGTCGCGACGGCGCAGGCGCCAAGCGCAAGCAGGGGCAACAGCAGAACGGAGCGCAGCATCGGGAACCTGTCCTCAGGCGAAGCGCACCGGCGCGCCTCGCGCCCATGATCCCCGCCCTCGCGGCAATTTCAAGAGCCAGGAGCAGAGATTGCCGCCAGCGCCTTTGGATTGCACTCGCGCAAGCCATGGTCTACCCGTCGCGCCATGTTGAGATTCCGCGCGCGAACGCCAGTTCCGCCGGGATCGCCAGGGAGCCGCCGAGCGAGGTGGCGACGCAACCTCGGAAGGACTGGCCATGGCCCGCAAGAAATCAAAGCCGCTGGATGCCGAATTCGTCATGTTCGATGTCGTCTACAGCGACGGCTCGCGCACCTCTAACCGGCGCGTGCCGACCGCCATGCTCGGCGGCCTCGATGGTGACGAACCTGCCCGAGAGGTAATCGCGGAGCAGGATCAGGTTATCGCTGAGAAATCCGGCAGACCGGCGCTCGCGATTGCGACAATCACGCGTTCAGTCAAGTCTGTCGAAAAGCCTAGCCGAAAGGCCGGCTGACGCGCCACTACGTGGGAGCGGCGCAACAGGGCCGAGTATTCTAGGACCTGGTGGCATAGGCTTAACCTAATCGGGCCGGTTGTTCTTGACCTGCAACCATCCGTGCATTTTAAGTCCAAACAGCCACTTGGGAGGCTGAAAAGGAAAAACTGATGCGTTCCGTTCTTATTGTTGGCGCAATGGCCGCCATGCTCGCCGGCTGCCAGACCACGCAAGAGTCGCTGGCCGACGCCGAAATCACCTGCGAGTCGCAGGGCTTCCGCCCGGGCACGCGCGCTTACCAGCAGTGCCGCTCGGCCAATTATGTCGAGAACCGCCGCGCTTCGAACGAGGCCGGTAACGCTGTTGCCGCCGGCGTCGCCGCCGGCGTCATCGGTGGTGCACTCGTTGCCGCCGACAACCGCTCCTATTACGGCCGCGGCTACTACGGCCGCCGTGGCTGGTGGTGATCGCTGAGCGCGCAATCCCGCTAGGGATGCGCGCCCGTCCCCATCGGGGATGAACAAGAAGGGCCCTGCGGCACGCCGCAGGGCCCTTCTTTCGTTTAGCCAGCGGCTGATGCGTCAGCGCTTGGCGGCCCGCCGGCGCGCAGGCGCCTGATCGCTCGAAGAACTGAGCAGCGAGCCGATCACGTAAACCGCGATGCCGACGCCCAGCAGCGCCGCGATCGGCTCCTTCTGGGCACGGCTGGCGATATAGCGGCCGCCATGCTCGGCATAATCGCGAGCATCGCCGCCATAGCTGCTGAGCCAGTCCTGCCCGGTCTTCAGGGCGCCCTCTCCAGTCTTGGCGGCCTCATTGCCATAGCTCTGGAACAGACCGCGGAGCCGACCGTAATCAGGTTGGTAGCGCTCCCAGGCAGGCGCACGCTGCTCGCGCAGGCTCGCCCAGGCGATCAGTCCGACGCTCAGCGCACCAAGGCCGAAGGCGACGAGCGGGTGGCGCTCGACGGCCTCCATCACCGCCTCGCCGCCCTCGCGCGCGGTCTCGAGCGGATCCATCTCGGTCAGAGCAGCCTTGGCACGCGAATAGCCGTCCTTGACGCTCTCGGTCGCACGTTCGGCCGCGTCGCTTGCCTTGGCCCGCAGATCGCTGGTCGCATTCGCCACGTCATCGGCCGCCTCGTCCCAATCCTTCGGCACGTCAGGCGGAAATTTGTTCATGGTCGCCATCGCGGGGCCCTCCAATTGAAGAAACATATGGTCAGAGAACGAGGTACGGCAGGGAGAGTTCCCCGCCTGGCGCAGAAAGATGGCCCCGCGGCCGCGTCGCGACCATCTGATGTCCGGCGAGCGAAAAGGTAGCCGGCAAAGGCCCGAGCCAAGGCCCGCCGCCGGTCATGACTCCGTCAAGATTGAATGAGACGCCTTGCTCAAGGACGACGCTCACCGGACAGGAGACGCTCATGCAAGCGCAGCACCTCCAGATCGCCCAAGCCGGCATCTTGTCGGACCCTGAATGGATCGCGCTCGAAAGCCTCGAGGAGCAGACCAGCCATTTCATCTTCGACGACGACATGCTCGTCATCCTCAGGGACCGTGGCATGGCCGAACCCAGGGATGGCCGCTGGCGCGTGACGGCTCATGGCCACAAAGCCCTGACCGAACGCAGCATGTGAGTCCGGCCGGGGTTTCCGGCGCCCTGCCCCATTCCTCTGCCCCTTAACTGCGAGCCGGATCGGTGCGATCGTCGCCATCCGGCTCTCCCTTTTCCGGACGCCTTCCGGATCAACCGACAGCACAGGCGCCATGGCCAAGCCCGTCAGCATCACAGTTTCCCATGAGCTCGGGCGCGAGGCTGCGGTCGCGCGACTACGCGGCGGCGTCGATCGCATTCGCGACAAGCTCGGCATGGTGAAGATGCAGCTCGTCGAGGAGGACTGGCAGGGAGACACCCTGCATTTCGGCGTGGCTGCGCTCGGCTACACCGTGCGGGGAAAACTCGAGGTCGAGGACGCCCTCGTGCGCGTCGAGATGATGCTGCCCTGGATGCTCGCGGTGTTCGCCGAGAAGCTGAAGCTCGGTGTCGAGAAACAGGGCCAGATCCTGCTCGACAAGCCGCGCCCCTGACCAGGCGCGGAGCCGTCTGCGGCGCAGCGCAGCGTCCCGGGCGGCCCCGGGGCTGAACTTCGGCGGTTGAATTTCGGGGCTGCAGCCCTCATGGTCTTGGAATCGCCCACAATTCGCCCGCACCGGAGCGCTGATGCATCACGGCCCCCTGATCGCTATTCTTGTCTCGGGCCTCGGCCTTGCATTTGTCTTCGGGGCGGTTGCCCAAAGGCTGCGAATTTCCCCGCTGGTGGGCTACCTCCTGGCCGGCGTAGCGGTCGGGCCGTTCACGCCCGGATTCGTCGCCGACCAGAACCTCGCCAACGAGCTCGCCGAAATCGGCGTGATCCTGCTGATGTTCGGCGTCGGCCTGCATTTCTCGCTGAAGGACCTGCTCTCGGTGAGGGCGATCGCCGTGCCCGGCGCGCTGGTCCAGATCGGCGTCGCGACGCTGCTCGGGCTGGGGCTGGGGCTCGCGCTCGGCTGGAACCTGGCGGCAGGCCTCGTCTTTGGCCTGGCATTGTCAGTCGCCAGTACGGTCGTGCTGCTGCGCGCGCTTCAGGAGCGCAGGCTCGTCCAGACCGAGAAGGGCAAGATCGCGGTCGGCTGGCTGATCGTCGAGGATCTCGCGATGGTCCTGACGCTGGTGCTGCTGCCGGCGATCGCCGATGCGCTCAACGGCGCACGGCCGGGCACCCCGATCCCGCTCGCGGGGCGCTTCGACTTCGGCCTATGGGGCGTGCTCGGGCTGACCCTGGCGAAGGTCGCCGCCTTCGTCGCCTTCATGCTGATCGTCGGGCGCCGCATCATTCCCTGGATCCTGCACTGGGTCGCTCATACCGGCTCGCGCGAACTGTTCCGGCTTGCGGTGCTGGCGCTGGCGCTCGGCGTCGCTTTCATGGCGGCAAGCCTCTTTGGCGTCTCCTTTGCGCTCGGCGCTTTCTTCGCCGGCATGATCCTGAGCGAATCGCCGCTGAGCCAGCGCGCCGCGGAGGAAACGCTGCCGCTGCGAGATGCCTTCGCGGTGCTGTTCTTCGTCTCCGTCGGCATGCTCTTCGACCCCGGCATCCTGCTCAGCGCGCCCCTGCCGCTCCTGGCGACGCTGGTCATCATCCTGTTCGGCAAGTCCGCCGCGGCCTGGCTGATCATGCGCGCCTTCGGACGCTCCCACTCGGTCGCGCTGACGATCTCGGCCTCGCTGGCGCAGATCGGCGAGTTCTCGTTCATCCTGGCGGGGCTCGGCGTCGCGCTCGCGATCCTGCCCGAGCAGGGACGCGATCTGATCCTGGCCGGCTCGATCCTCTCGATCCTGCTCAATCCGGTCATGTTTGCGCTTGTGGACCGGTTCGCTGCCGAGCCCGCCTCCGCAAAGCCCAAGCCCGCTGGCAGCATCGGGCCGCAGGCAGAGGCCGAACCCGAACCCGAGCGCGACATCGCCCCCACGACCCTGTCGGGACATACGGTGATCGTCGGCTATGGCCGCGTCGGTGGCCTGCTCGGTGCTGGCCTGGTTGCTTTGGGCGATACCATCCTGGTCATCGAGGACCAGTCCGATGCCGTCGCAACGGCCCGGCTGCACGGGGCGGAGATCCTGCTGGGCAATGCGGCCGACCCCGTCGTGCTCGCTGCCGCTGGCCTTGCCCGCGCCAAGCGGTTGTTCGTCGCCATTCCGGAAAGCTTCGAGGCCGGCCAGGTCTGCGAGCAGGCGCGTCGCGACAATCCGGAACTCCCGATCATCGCCCGCGCCCATTCGGATGCGGCGGTGGAGCACCTCACGCGCTGCGGCGCTACGCTGACGATCATGGGCGAGGCCGAGATCGCCCGCGCCATGCTGGCGCTCTGTCAGAAGCCAGCTGCCCCCGATGCCGCCGGTACCGCGCCGGCCTGAGCCGGCACGGATCGTTACCGGCGCCGGGGACGATCAGCCCCGGCCGGCCGGGAAGGTCAGCGGCGAGATCTCGAGATGGTCTCGCTTGGCCCAGTCGAGTGCCTTGACCTGTGGCTCGGCCCGGCGCTGCGCTTCCTCGAGTTCGGCAGCCGCGCTGGCATAGTCCATGGTCAGGACCTTGCCGTTCTCGACGACGGTCACGCCGTCTACGATCACCGTGGTCACGGCGCGCTCGCCGGCCGCGTAGATCAGGCTGCGGATCGGGTCGCGCAGCGGCCGCATCATCGGATGCGTCACGTCGACCATCACGATATCCGCCTTGGCGCCCTTGGCGAGCCGGCCGATATCGTCGCGGCCGAGAGCCTTGGCGCTGCCCAGCGTCGCTGCGTTGAACGCGTCAGTGGTCCTGACGTCGAAGACATCCTCCGCCATCATCCGCGAACCGATGCAGACGGCGCGCAGCTCTTCCAGCATGTGATGGGGATAGGTGTCGGTGCCGATGCCGACATTGACGCCGGCGCCCACATACTGCCCGAAACTCTGCATCGCTATGCCCCGCCGCTGGAACACCACGGGGCAATGGGCGACGGTCGTGCCGGTCTCGACCAGAGCGCCGAGATCGTCGGTCGCCGGCCACTTCACCGAGGAATGATGGTCGAGGAAGATGCCGTGGCCGATGATCGAGAACGGTCCGAGCACATCGAGCGATTCCAGCCACTCGACCGGCGTCATGCCATGCCGCCGCGTGATCTCGTGGAACTCGACGACGCTCTGGGCGGCGTGGATCTGGAAGGGCAGCTTGCGCGCCTCGGCCTCGGCATAGCTCGCCTGGATCAGCTCCGGCGTGCAGGTGTCGATCTGCGAGGGCGAGACCATACCCGAGAGACGGCCGCTGTCGTCGGCGGCAACCTCATCGAGCAGCTTCATCGCCGCCACCATCGCGGCTTCGCCGGCCTTGGCATTCCATTCGTATTTCGCGAGATGGCCGTTGTCGGTGTACCAGCGCGCCGAGCGATACATCGGCGCGAAGACGGCTCGCAGGCCTGAGGCCTTGAAGGTCTCGAGCCAGCCATCCCAGGCGACCGACATGTCGACCAGCGTGGTCACGCCCGACATCAGCAGCTCGGAATAGCTCACCTGCGCGCAGGACTTGATGCCCTGCGCGTCGCAGCGGAACAGCGGCATGAACTCGTAGAGTGCCGTGCCGTACATTTTCGGCGAGCCGAGCTCGTCGTTCCAGCCCTTCGTCATCGCCTCGGAGGAAGGATGCGAGTGGATGTTGACGAGGCCGGGCATGACCATCCGGCCACGGCCGTCGATCGTCACATCCGCCCGGCCCTTGAAGCTGCCCCCGACATGCAGGATGCGGTTGCCCTCATAGGCGACGTCTCCGTCGCGGAGATAGACATGCCCCTTGGTCTTTGCGTCGTAAGCGACGATCCAGCTGGCATTGCGAATCAGGGTCACAGGCATCGGCATCGGCTCCGGTGAATCTCAGGCGAGATCGAAGCGGATATCCTGCGCGCCGTCCATCAGCGTCTTGCGGCCCAGCGTATAAAGGTTCTCAAGGCCCGCGGTCAGGGTGATGAAATGGTTACCGGCGAGCTGGCCGACCTTGCTGGCGAAATGCACGCCGCCATAGGCCAGAAGGATCTCTGTCTCGCTGATTCCACCGGGATAGAGGATGATCTGACCCGGCGCCGGATAGCTCGTATGGTTCTCGTAGCCAACGCCGAAATCGAGCTCGCCGAGCGGCATCCAGACGCCTTCGCCGCTCCAACGCACATGGATGACCTTGCTGAGGAAGGGCAGGTGACGCAGGAACGCCGCGCAGGTCTTTGGCGCCGCCTCCAGTTCGAGCTTCCCCTCGAAGGTGAACGGGCCGGCGGTGATGATCAGCTTGGTCATTGAGGCTGGACTTTCCGTAAGGGTGGGCCTTTGGTGAATCTGGAAGCGAGGTCTACGAAATCGCCTCCTTGAGGTCGAGCGTCCCGGTCGCGCCGATCGCCTCGTAGTTGCGCTTGAGCCAGTGCCTTGCCGCCGTCCGGCCCATGTCGCGCAGGCGCAGCAGGAACGTCCAGTCGGAGTTCATCCGCGAGGACGATGTCAGCGCGCCCAGCGGCGCACCACCGTCGATGCGGTGCATCAGCACGCGCTTGTACTCGTCGACCGGCAGCTTGCCGGAATCGATCAGCCGGTTGACGAAACCGATCGCGCGCAGTTCGCGCAGCAGCGAGGCGTTGAAGGTGATCTCGCTCAGCCGCTCCTGGATGGCGCGCGGGTTGGTCGGCAGTTCCTTGCGCTCCAGCGGATTGATCTGGACCAGCATGATGTCGTCGCAATGGGTCTCGTAGAACAGCGGGTAGAGCGCCGGATTGCCCATGTAGCCGCCGTCCCAATAGGCGTGGCCCGCGATTTCGACGGCCTGGAATACCATCGGCAGGCAGGCCGAGGCCATGACATGGTCGGGCGTCAACTCGGGACCGTTGAAGACCTTGATCTTGCCGGTGCGGACATTGGTGGCGGCGATGAACAGCTTGACGTCATCGCAGCCGCGCACCTTCTCGAAATCGATGAGATCGGCGATCACGCCGCGCAACGGGTTGATGTTGAGCGGATTGACGTCGTAGGGGCTCGCGACCTTCTGGAACATTTCGAGCCAGAGCAGCCCCGGCGGCGTGCCGTTCTTGCCCCAGGCACCGAGCATGGTGTCGATCAGCGAGCGCTGTGCCCCGCCATAGCGCCCGTCGAGGCTGATCGCGCGCCAGAAGGCTTCGAGTTTTGTGCGCGCGCCATCGGCCCCGCTCTCGATCCAGCCCTCGGTGAGCACGACGGCGTTCATCGCGCCGGCGCTTGTGCCCGAGATCGCCTCGATCGCGATCCGCCCATCCGCGAGGATGGCATCGAGCACGCCCCAGGTGAAGGCGCCATGCGCACCCCCGCCCTGCAGCGCCAGCGAGACGGTCTTCTCGGCCTTGGGGCCGGCGAGGCCCTTGACCGGGGCCAGCGCCTTCTTGCGGCCGGTCACGCCGCGGTCCAGCCGCCATCCATCGGCAGGATCGTGCCTGTCATCGACTTCGCGGCATCCGAGCACAGGAACACGGCCAGCGCCGCGACCTGCTCGACGGTGACGAACTCCTTGGTCGGCTGCGCCGTCAGGAGCACGTCGTTGATGACCTGGTCCCGGGTCAGCCCGCGCGCCTTCATCGTGTCAGGGATCTGCTTCTCGACCAGCGGCGTCCAGACATAGCCCGGCGCGATCGCGTTGACGGTGATGCCGGCGGTCGCGACTTCGAGCGCCACCGTCTTGGTCAGGCCTGCGATGCCGTGCTTGGCCGCGACATAGGCGGATTTGAAGGGCGAGGCGACGAAGGCATGGGCCGAGGCCGTGTTGATGATGCGGCCCCAGCCCTTGGCCTTCATCTTCGGCAGGGCGGCGCGCGTCGCATGGAAGGCCGAGGACAGGTTGATCGCGATGATCTGGTCCCATTTCTCGATCGGGAACTCGTCGACCGGCGCGACGTGCTGGATCCCGGCATTGTTGATCAGGATGTCGACCGCTCCGAACGCCTGCTCGGCCTGCGCGACGAAGGCGGCGATCTCGGCGGGCTTCGTCATGTCGGCGGCGGAAAACACCACCTTGACGCCGAACTCGCCTTCGAGCCCCGAACGGAGCTTTTCCGCCTCGTCTGCCGGCAGGATGCCGTTGATCACGAGGTTGGCGCCCTCCTTGGCGAGCGCTCGGGCATAGGCGAGGCCAATGCCGGAGGTCGATCCGGTGATGGCAGCAGCACGGTCTTTGAGGAACATGAGCGTCAAGGCTCCTGACAATCGGGGAAAAAATGCTTAGGTTCGGCGCAAGCCGGCAATATGCCCATGGTCCCTAGGGTCACGGCAGGTTGCCCGATGCTCCGTCGCAACGCAACACGGCCGAAATGCAGCCACACGCCCACGATCACGCCGAACACGGTCATGACAGCCATGACCACAGCGTCTGCCGTCACGCCCATGACCACGCCCGTCATGCAGGCGAGGCGCTGGAGCGCGCTGAGCGGATCTGCCGCGAGCGCGGCCTGCGCCTGACCCCGATCCGCCGCAAAGCGCTGGAGGCGCTGCATGCCGACCATCGTCCGGTCGGCGCCTATGATCTGGCCGATCGTATCTCGCCAGCGGGCGGGCGCCGGCTCGCGCCGATCTCGATCTACCGTGCGCTGGACTTCCTGGTGGAGCAGGGCTTCGTGCACCGCCTCTCCTCGCGCAACGCCTATCTCGCCTGCCTGCACGGCCATGGCGCGGGCGAGGTCGTAGCCTTCCTGATCTGCGAGGCCTGCGGCGGCGTCGACGAGGATTCCTCCCCCGCGATGAAACAGGCCGTGTCCGCGATCACCGCGTCGCGCCAGTTTCAGCCCCAGCATCAGGTCGTCGAGATCGTCGGCCGCTGCGAGCATTGCCGGAACCTGCCAGCATGAACGAACGCGTCACGCCCCCCTGCCTGCCCGACCAGGCCGGCCCCCAGGCTCGCCGGAACACCGTCCCCGTCATGGTCGGCACTATCGCAGTCGGCGGCGGCGCGCCGATCGTGGTTCAGTCGATGACCAACACCGACACCGCCGACATCGCGGGCACCGTCGCGCAGGTGGCTGCGCTCGCCCGCCAGGGCTCCGAGCTCGTCCGCATCACCGTCGATCGCGACGAGGCGGCCGCCGCCGTGCCTTTCATCCGCGAGCGGCTCGACCGGATCGGCGTCGACGTGCCGCTCGTCGGCGACTTCCACTATATCGGCCACAAGCTCCTGACCGACCATCCGGCTTGCGCCGAGGCGTTGGCGAAGTACCGCATCAACCCCGGCAATGTCGGCTTCAAGGACAAGAAGGACAGGCAGTTCGGCCAGATCATCGAACTCGCGATCAAGCACCGCAAGGCGGTGCGTATCGGCGCCAATTGGGGCTCGCTCGACCAGGAGCTGCTGACCGCGCTGATGGACGAGAACGCCCTCTCCGAGCGCCCGCTCGAGGCACGCGCCGTGATGCGCGAGGCAATGGTGCAATCTGCGCTGTTTTCGGCGCAGCGTGCCGAGGAGATGGGCCTGGGCAAGGAGTACATCATCCTGTCCGCGAAAGTCTCGGGCGTGCAGGATCTGATCGCAGTCTACCGGACGCTGGCGAACCGCGCCGACTACGCCATCCATCTCGGCCTGACCGAGGCCGGCATGGGCTCCAAGGGCATCGTTGCCTCATCGGCCGCGCTCGGCATCCTGCTGCAGGAGGGGATCGGCGACACGATCCGCTTCTCGCTGACCCCGGAGCCCGGCGGCGACCGCACGCTCGAGGTCAAGGCTGCGCAGGAACTGCTGCAGACCATGGGCTTTCGCGCCTTCACGCCGCAGGTCGCGGCCTGTCCCGGCTGCGGCCGGACCACGTCGACGGTGTTCCAGGAACTGGCGCGCGACATCCAGACCTGGATCGCCACCTCGATGCCGGAGTGGAAGACGCGCTATCCCGGCGTCGAGACCCTCAACGTCGCGGTGATGGGCTGCATCGTCAACGGCCCCGGCGAATCCAAGCATGCCGATATCGGGATATCGCTGCCCGGGACCGGCGAGGCGCCGACCGCGCCTGTGTTCGTGGACGGCAAGAAGGTCAAGACATTGCGTGGCGCCGGCATTGCCGCCGAGTTCAAGCTCATGGTCGATGATTATGTCGCCCGGCGCTATGGCGGGCGTGCAGACGCTGCCGAGTAAAACGAAGCGACTTCGCGCTGCAATCCTGCGCGCGGCTTTGCGCAGGCCTTACATTGTGCTAGAGGCCCCGGCCTTTTTGCTGCACTGCAGCGCGCGGAGGACCCCTTATGGGTCATGACCAAATGAATTCGCCGACGATCCAGCCGGTGGATTCTCGCCCCGTCTGCGAGGCCGGGCCTCCCGCCGCAGCGCCACATGGCCACGCCAAATCCGGCGCCGCCGTGCTCATGCTGGGTGCGCTCGGCGTCGTCTATGGCGATATCGGCACCAGCCCGCTCTACGCGCTGCGCGAGACGATCCTCGCCGCGACCGGTGGGAACCTGGCCGCCGGTGTCCCGCGCGACGTCGTCATCGGCGTCCTCTCACTGATCCTCTGGTCGCTGCTGATCGTGGTGACGCTGAAATATGTCCTGCTGCTGATGCGGGCCGACAATAATGGCGAGGGCGGCATCCTGACGCTGGTGGCGTTGGCCCAGCGCGGCGTCGCCCGTGCGCGCGGCCGCGGCGTCCTGCTGCTCGGCATGGTCGGCGCGGCGCTGTTCTACGGCGATACGGTCATCACGCCGGCGATCTCGGTGCTCTCGGCGATCGAGGGCATCAAGCTGGTGACGCCGGCACTCGACCCCTACGTGCTGCCGATCGCCTCGGCGATCATGATCGCGCTGTTCTTCGTGCAGAGCGGCGGCACCCAGAAGATGGCCAATTTCTTCGGGCCGATGATGCTGATCTGGTTCCTGACTCTGGCCGGGCTCGGAATCCTGCATATCGCCGACGACCTCGGCGTCTTCGCCTCCGTGAACCCCTATTATGCGATGCGCTTCTTCTACGATCACGCCGGGGTCTCGTTGGCCGTGCTCGGCTCGGTGTGCCTCGCCGTCACCGGGGCCGAGGCGCTCTATGCCGATATGGGCCATTTCGGCCGCGGCCCGATCCGCAAGGCCTGGCTCTATCTGGTCTTCCCGGCGCTGTGGCTGAACTATCTCGGCCAGGGCGCGCTGATCCTGTCCGACCCCGCCGCGATCGACAATCCGTTCTACCGGCTCGCACCGCAGGGCCTGCTCCTGCCCTTCGTCATCATGGCGACGATGGCCACGATCATCGCCAGCCAGGCCGTCATCACGGGCGCCTTCTCGCTGACCCGGCAGGCGATCCAGCTCGGCCTCCTGCCGCGCATGGAGATCCGCCACACCTCCGAGCAGACCTCCGGGCAGATCTACATCCCACGCCTGAACTGGCTGCTGCTGATCATCGTCCTGATCCTGGTCTGGAGCTTCAAGACCTCGTCCAACCTGTCGCACGCCTATGGCATCTCGGTGTTCGGGACGATGGTCGTGAGCTCGCTGCTCGCCTATGTCGTGATCCGGCGCCACTGGCGGTGGAACCTGCTCGCCGCCGCCTCGATCATCCTGCCCTTCCTGGTGGTCGACCTCGCCTTCTTCTCGGCCAACATGCTGAAGCTGCTGCATGGCGGCTACGTCCCGGTCCTGCTCGCCATCGCGCTCGTCGTGCTGATGTGGACCTGGATCAGGGGCAGCAAGATCCTGTTCGACAAGACCCGCAAGACCGACGTGCCGCTGATCGAGCTTGTCGGCATGCTCTCCAAAAGCCCGCCGGTGCGGGTCAAGGGCATGGCGGTCTTCCTGACCAGCGATCCGGAGACCGCGCCGGCATCGCTGCTGCACAACCTCAAGCACAACAAGGTGCTGCATGAGCGCAATGTCATCCTGACCGTGCGCTCGGCAGATACGCCGCGCGTCCCCGATGAGGAACGCGTTCGCCTCGCGCGCATCACAGAGGACTTCTGGCGCGTCGACATGGTCTATGGCTACATGGAGAGCCCGAACGTCCCCAAGGGTCTGGCCGCGCTGCGCAAGCAGGGTTTCAAGTTCGACATCATGTCGACCTCGTTCTTCCTGTCGCGCCGCTCGATCAAGGCGTCGCCGCAATCGGGCATGCCGATGTGGCAGGACAATTTCTTCATCGGCCTGAGCAAGAGCGCGACCGACGCCACGAGCTTCTTCCAGATCCCGACCGGTCGCGTCGTCGAGGTCGGCACGCAGGTCACCGTCTGACGGCCCTCACCGGGCCGTCATCGCAAGCGAAACCGCGTCAATCCAGCCGGGCGGACGCGGCCTCGTCGGGCACATGCCGGACGCGCTCGCGGTAGAGCAGGTACAGCCCCGAGGCGACGACGATGGAGCCGCCGATAAAGGTCCAGCGGTCGGGCAATTGTCCGAAGACGAGCCAGCCGAGCGCGACCATCCAGACCAGCTGCGAGTAGATGAATGGCGCCAGCACCGTCGCGGGCGCCAGCCGATGCGCCATTATCAGCAGCCCGTGGCCGAGGCCGCCCATCAGCCCCATCAGGGCCATGATCAGCCAGGACAGCGGCGTCTGCGGCGTCGTCCAGAACCAGGGCAGCAGCGGCAGGACGGCGAGCGTGCCCGCAGCACCGGAATAGATCAGCGTCGTCTCCGATGAATCGTAAGCCGAGAGCACGCGCGTCGACAGCGAGTAGAACGTGTAGCAGGCACAGGCCAGCACCACGAGAAGCGCCGCCGGGTGCGTGCCGCCAAAGCCCGGCCGCGTCACCACCAGCACACCCAGGAAGCCGACGCCGATCGCGGCCAGGCGGCGCGGCCCCGGCCATTCGCCCAGCAGCGGCCCCGACACCAGCGCCACCAGCAGGGGCGTCGCGAACATGATCGAGATGGTCTCGGCAAGCTGGAGATATCGCAGCGCCACGAAGTTCAGCGCCGTCGAGCCCAGCAGGAGCAGCGAGCGGCCCCATTGCAGTGCCGGGCGCTTCGAGCGCAGCACGCCGGGCCGGCTCCACGGGTTGAACACCAGCAGCACCAGGATCATGCTGCCGGCATAACGCGCGAACACGACCTGCAGCGTGTGCATCTCGGAGCCTAGCCATTTCGCGCTGCTGTCGAGCACGGAGAAGCAGAGCACGGCGGCGCACATCAGCCCGATCGCGAGCAGCCGGGTCCGGCCGTTATCTTCGGGAACGTCGGGAGATGAGGCGGGCAACGAGAGGTCCCGTCATGCGTAAGGAGAATGACAGGCTGAGATTTAACCGATTTATGCCCCTTGGCCAGAGGCTGGACGCATGCATTCCATGCGCAAATCAGGCGTCGCTATCGGCTTCGTCGCCATCGAGCTCGATGTCCTCGACCTCGGCGCCCGCCTTGGAGAGGCCCTTGGCAGCTTTGCGCAGCAGCTTGCGCAATTGCCGCCGCTCCTTCGAATCCAGCCGCTCCAGCAATTCGTCCTCGACCTGGGTCCAGACGGCGTCGAGCGCCAGCGCCGTCTTCTGCCCGGCCTCGGTCAGGGCGACCTGGACCAGCCGGCCATCGCGGCTGCCGCCCTCGCGCGTCACCAGCCCCTGGAGCGACAGGCGCCCGATCGTCTTGGACACGGTCGGCGGCTTGACCCGCAGCAGCGCGGCGAGCTCGCCCATCGTCATCGGCGCCGGCTGCAACGCCTTGAGCGCCTGCTCCTGCCCGGGAAACAGTCCCAGCGCATTCAGCCGCTCGCCCATCCGTGCGCGATGCAGGCGCGCAGTGACGAGCAGGGCTCGGCCGACGCTCTTTTCCAGCGACTTGGTCATAAGCCAGTCCTTGCTAACAATGGGGCAGATCGTTCGCCGGCTGTCAGATCACCTGCCGCCATGACATCCTGATGACATCGCGGTCGCCAACAGTATTACAGCGCGGCCATGCGTTCGCCTACCGCGCGCAGGAACGCCGCCCGGCTGTCGGGCGTGGCTCGGTTCATGTCGTAATGGGCGAGATAGCGTGGCCGTGCGGTCGGGTGGCAGACGGCACGCAGGGCGCGGCATACGGCCTTGCGCGGCGGGTCTCCCATCAGCCAGGCGCGCCAGCGCGTGCCGCCATAGGTGGTCACGGCCGCGAGCCGGCGGATGTTCCAGAGGTTGGGTGTGACTTTGCCGTCCATGAGCTTGAACGAGACGCCGGGCAGGAAGACCCGGTCGAAAAAGCCCTTGAGGATCGCGGGATAGCCGAAATTCCAGACAGGAAAGCACAACACGAGCGCTTCAGCCGCCTGGACGCGCGCGACATAGCCGGCAACAGGCTGCGTATTGCTGGCGGTGTCGTGGTAGCCGACGCGCTCGGTGCGGCTGAGCACGGCGTCGAACCCCTCCGCATAGAGGTCGCAGTCATCGACCTCATGGCCCGCTTGCCGCAGGCGGGCGACCACCGTCTCGTGCAGGGCCGCGCCGAAACTGGCGGGATCGGGATGGGCGTAGAGGACGAGGACGCGCATGCAGCTAAGCCTTCACATCGGGATCGAGCGCGACAGGCCCGCCGCCCTGTCGCCATTGCGGGCGCCGCCAAGCAATCGGGAGGCCATCCGACCGCCCCCGCGCCAGGAGACGCGCGGCCCTCACGCCACCCCGGCGTCGGAGAGGCTGCGGAACAGGAACGTCTTGCCGGAGGTGTAATCGTAGGCCGGGTCCTCCCATGCGATCATTTTGCCGGGATTGAGAAGCCCTTGCGGATCGGCCTCGCGCTTGAAGGCCAGTTGCGCCTCGTCGGTCTGCTTCATGCCGCCCTCCTCCAGCGTGTAGCGATGCGGGTTGAAGATCGGCGCGCCCATCTCCTCATGGATCGCGATGATCTCCTCGAGACGTTCCTGCGTAGTGAAGCGCAGCAGCGGCAGGCCGAAGCAGGTGATTTTTCCGTCGAAGCGCACGAATTCGAGGTGGCAAAGCAATTCGTCGCCGAAGCGAGCATGGATCGCCTCGACCAGCTCGACCTGGTTCGGGAAGGGGTAGAGCACCTGCAGATAGGTGATAGCGGGGTCGACGCGCAGCGCCCGCAGCGTGGTGTGGTTCCAGCCGAGTTCGTAAGCCGGCGGCAGGCCCCTGGCCTCCTCGGGCGCGAGCCGGTCGGACCGCATCAAGAGTTCGCCGCCCCGGAAGCGGCAGGCATAGGCCAGCAGCGCATCCACCGCGAAATCCGCCGCCATGACGATGACGAGGTGGCTGTCGCGCGGCAGGAATTTCCGGTGCCGCAGGAAGTAGTCGTGACCTGCCGGCGCGGCGACCACCGAGAGGTTCTTCAGCGCCAGCCCGTCCTGCTCGCCGAGCGCGTTGGCGAATTCGGTGGCTCCGCGCAGGCTGTCGAAGCCGAGGATGAGATCGACCCAGTCATAGGCCGGCGCCAGCGGCATCTCGACCTCGGTGATGATGCCGTTGGTGCCATAGGCATGGGCGACCTTGTGCAGGTCCTCGCCGGTGAGCTCCAGGATGCGCGGGCTGGCCTCCATTGTCGCGATCTTCAGGCGGATGATGTTGCCCCAGTCGCGCAAGCCCCCCCATTTGATCGAGCCGACGCCGCCCGAGCCGCCGGCGATGAAGCCACCGATGGAAGCGGTCTGGTAGGTCGAGGGATGCAGCCGCAATTCCTGCCGCGAATGGGCGCGGGTCTGCTCGTCGATCTTGGCCATGATCGCACCGGGCTGGGCGACATAGCGGCCGGGCGCGATGTCGAGCACCTTGTCGAAGCCCGAGAGGTCGAGCAGCACACCGCCCGACAGCGGCATGGCCTGGCCGTAATTGCCGGTCCCGGTGCCGCGCGGCGTCACGGGGATGCCGAGCGCATGCGCCGCAGCCAGGACCTGAAGCACCTGCGTCTCGCTGGTCGGCCAGACCACGATGTCGGCAGTGACGTTGTCGAGCTGCTGCTTCAGCACCGGCGAGTACCAGAAGAAGTCGCGGCTCTTCTGCTTGACCAGCGCCGGGTTGTCCTCCGTCCGGATCCCGTCCAGCCGGGCCTTCAGCGCGGCGATGTCGTAGCGGCTGCTCATACGGCTTTGCCCATCAGGTGATCGAGTTCGCGATGGTCCGGCAGGGTGGTGTCGATGGCCTTGCCGTCGACGAGCACGGTCCGGTCCGACTGCGGACGGGCGAAGAACTCGGTCCAGTCGCGGGCCCGGGTCAGGATGAGATCGGCCGGCCCGCCGGCAGCTAGTACGCCGTTGGGCGCACCCATCGCCTGAGCCGGCGTCCGGGCGATCGCATTCGCCCAGTCCGCTCCGGTATGGTCGAGCTGGAGGATGCGCGTGCCCTCGCGGAAAACCTCGATCAGGTCGAGATCGCCATAGGCGTAGAACGGGTCGCGGGTGTTGTCGGATGCGATCATCACCGGCACGCCGGCCGCCTTCAGCTCGTGCAGCGCCGTGACCCCGCGCCAGCGCGGCGTACGACCGGGCGCGCGGTCCTGCAGATACATGTTGCACATCGGCAGCGAGACCACGGCGATCCCCGCCTCCCTGACCTTGGCGACGATCCGGGCCTCGTCGTCGGGCGCCTGCACCGCCAGCGAGCAGCAATGCCCGCACAGGATCTTGCCGCTGAAGCGATGGCGTAGCGCAGCCTCCGCGATGTGCCCGAGCGAGCGCGCCTGCGGATCGCTGGTCTCGTCGACATGGAAGTCGAGATCGAAGCCGTTCTCGATCGCGATGCGGAAGACGATGTCGAGCGCAGCGTCGAGATCGGGGATCATGTAGGTGACGCAGCCGAAGATGGCGTCGCCATGCGTCTTCACCGCATCCGTCACAGCGCGCATATGCGCGGCATCGAGCGCGAACTGGATGCCGAAGAGCGGCGAGGCCTGAAGGGCGATGCGCCCGGACCATTCCGCCCGCAGCTCCGCCAGCACCGGCCAGGTGATGCCGATCTGCTTGCCGAGCGAGTCGATATGGGTGCGCATTGCCGCGGTGCCATGGGCCAGCCCGCAGCGCAGCCCGAAGTCCATCCGGCCGCGCACATCTGCCGCCGACCAGTTTGCTTCGCGATCGGCGAGGACATTTTCGAGCGCGCCCATGAAGGTGCCGTCCGGATTGCGCCGCCGCGGCCAGATATGGCCCTTGTCGAGATGCACATGGCAGTCGACGAGACGCGGCAGCACGATGCCGCCATCGAGATCGAGCGCCGGGGTGGCGTCGAGCACAGGCGTCCCCACCGGCAGGATCGATGCGATGCGGCCCTGTTCGACCGCTATGTCGATCCGCGCCAACCCGTCACGGTCTCCGGCAAGGCCGCCGCCATCGATCAGGCACAAGGGCGCTCGCGCATTGGTCAGGCGATATGAGCTGGCATCGGGTAAGGAGGCAAAACCGCTGGTCACGTCGACGTCTCTCCCGCCCGCATCGTCCATTCAGGCTACGATGGTTACCGGCCCGACCTGGCTCCGGCAAGGCACGCGACGTCTACCGGACGTCCAAAGATGACGCTGGCTGCAAGCTTTGCGTCGCATCCGGGCTTGTCGCCGGGGGCTGGATCGCGCAAGACGGCGGCTCGCGCACAGCACAGGGATTTTTGACATGGCGGAGCAGGCACGCATCATCGACGGCAAGGCCGCGGCCGCTGCGCTGAGGGCCGAGATCGCCCGCGAGGTCGCGCAGATCAAGACGAGCACCGGCCTTGTGCCCGGCCTCCATGTCGTCCTCGTCGGCAACGATCCGGCCAGCCGCGTCTATGTCGCCTCGAAGGAGAAGCTCGCAGCCGAGATCGGCATGAACTCGGTCGCGCACCGGCTGCCGGTGGAGACGACCGAGGCCGCGCTGCTGGCCAAGCTTGCCGAACTCAACGCCGATGACGCCGTCGACGGGATCCTGGTACAACTTCCCTTGCCCAAGCACATCGACACCGGTGCGATCATCGACGCGATCGACCCCTCCAAGGATGTCGATGGGCTGCACCCGATCAATGCAGGGCTGCTCGCGGGCGGCAAGAACGGCCTCGTGCCCTGCACCCCGCTGGGCTGCATGCTGCTGCTGCGCCAGGTTCTGCCCTCGCTCTCAGGGCTGGACGCGGTCGTGATCGGCCGCTCGGAGCTTGTCGGCCGCCCGGTCGCGCAGTTGCTGCTGCAGGCGGACTGCACCGTCACGATCGCGCATTCGCGTACGCGCGACCTCGCTTCCGTCGTGAAGCGCGCAGACATCGTGGTGGCAGCCGTCGGCCGTCCGGGCTTCGTCAAGGCCGACTGGCTGAAGGCAGGCGCGACCGTGATCGATGTCGGCATCAACCGCTTGCCCGACGGCAAGCTGACCGGCGATGTCGACTATGCCGGCGCCCTGAACGTCGCGGGCGCGATCACCCCGGTTCCCGGCGGCGTCGGCCCGATGACGATCGCCTGCCTGCTGCGCAACACGCTGACAGCCTTCCGGGCCCACCGCGGCTGATCAGCCGCGCTACCGCGTCATTGCGAGGCGCGAAAGCGACGAAGCAATCCAGGGGGCCGTCGTGCTCCACGGCTCTGGATTGCTTCGCTAGGCTCGCAATGACGATCAGGGCTCGCTGAGCCCCGCCCCTCACATATGGATCGGGCGCTTGTCGACGGCGAGTGCCGCTTCCTTGACCGCCTCGGCCAGCGTCGGATGCGCATGGCAGGTGCGCGCGAGGTCTTCCGCCGAGCCGCCGAACTCCATCAGCACGGTCACTTCCGCGATCAGGTCGCCGGCATGGGGGCCGATGATGTGGCAGCCGAGCACGCGGTCGGTTGCGGCATCCGCGAGGAACTTCACGAAGCCGTCGGTATGGCGCATGGCGCGGGCGCGGCCGTTGGCGGTGAAGGGGAACTTGCCGATCTTGTAGTCGACACCGGCCGCCTTCAGCTCTTCCTCGGTCTTGCCGATCGCTGCGACTTCCGGCGAGGTGTAGATGATGCCGGGGATCGCGTCGTAGTTCACATGGCCCGCCTTGCCGGCGATGATCTCGGCCACCGCCATGCCCTCGTCCTCGGCCTTGTGGGCCAGCATCGGGCCGCGCACGACGTCGCCGATCGCGTAGATCCCGGCGACATTGGTCTTGAAGTGGTCGTCGATCACGACGCGGCCGCGCTCGGTGGCGACGCCGGCGGCCTCGAGACCGAGCCCGTCGGTGTTGGGACGGCGGCCGATCGCGACCAGCACAACATCCGCCGAGAGCGTCTTGGCCTCGCCGCCGGCGGCGGGCTCGACCGTGATGGTGGCGCCGGCCTTGGAGGTCTCGACCTTGGTGACCTTCGATCCCAGCATGAACTCGAAGCCCTGCTTGGCGAGGATGCGCTGGAACTGCTTGGCGACCTCGTTGTCCATGCCGGGCAGGATGCGGTCGAGATACTCCACGACCGTGACCTTGGCGCCGAGACGGCTCCAGACCGAGCCGATCTCGAGCCCAATGACGCCGGCGCCGACCACAACGAGCTGCTTCGGGACGTCCGTGAGTTCGAGCGCGCCCGTCGAGGTGACCACCGACTTCTCATCGATCTCGACGCCAGGCAGGCCCATGGCCTCAGACCCGGTTGCGATCACGATCGCCTTGGTCTCGAGTTCCTGCGTCTTGCCGTCATCCGACGTCACCACGATCTTGCCGGCGGCCGGGATGCTCGCTGTGCCGTGGAAGGGATCGATCTTGTTCTTTTTCAGCAGGAAGGCGACGCCGTTGACGTTGGCGTCGATGGTCTCCTGCTTGTGGTTCATCAGCGCCTTGAAATCGAGCGTCGGCTTGCCGACGACAATGCCCAGGGCGGGGAAGGTGTGGGTGGCCTCCTCGAACATCTCGGAGGCATGAAGCAGCGCCTTGGAGGGAATGCAGCCGACGTTCAGGCAGGTGCCGCCATGGGTCTTGCGCTTCTCGACGACCGCGACCTTCAAGCCGAGCTGGGCAGCGCGGATGGCGCAGACATAGCCGCCGGGGCCAGTGCCGATGACGACGAGATCGTAGGACATGATGGTTCTCTCTCAATAAGGATCAGACAATGAGGATCAGGCTTGTGCCAGCGGCGCATTGAAGGCCCAGACATGGCCGAATGGATCGCGGATGCGCCCATAGCGAGCGCCCCAGAAGACGTCGCTCGCCGGCATGATCACCTCGGCACCGGCGGTCTCCGCGTTTGCCAGCGCAACGTCGACATCGGCGGGCGATGGCAGGTTGATGCTGAGGGTAATGCTCGCTGCACCGTGACCGGCCGGCGCCATGACATGCCCGCCGAATTCGGGAAACGCGTCATGCAGCATGATCTCGCCGCCGAACAGCGCGAGATTGGCGTGCATCACGCGCTCACCATCTTCGGCCATCGCCTTGAAGGTGCATTGCGCCGAGAACGCCTTCTCGTAGAAAGCGATCGCCGCATTGCCGCCGGCGACGCAAAGATGCGGTTGAATCGGCGGAGGATTGGGCCCGAAAGCCATGGTGTGGCCCCTCATGGTTCAGAAGACCGCGCGAACACCCATCAAGATCAGTCCGACCAGCGCCGCAATCCAGACCACGGTGCGCAGATAGGGCACGCCGGCCAGATAGAGCGGCAGGTAGATCACGCGCGCGACCAGCCAGAGTATCGCGCCGGCGAGGCCGATGCCGTCGGCACGCTGGAGGACGATCAGCAGTAGCGCCAGCACGCCGAAGGCGGGGAAGGTCTCCAGATAGTTGCGGAACGCACGATCAGCGCGCCCCGCAAAGACACCCTTGGTTTCGCTGCCCTCGTCACGCGCGCCGGCATTCCAGGCGGAGCCGCGTTCGCGGGTGACGGACCTGACCTGAACGGCCAGATAGAGCAGCAGCAGGGCGACGCTCGCGACGACCAGGGCCACCATCGATGCGTCGCCGCGCATGGCGATGCCGAGACCGCTCAGAGGTCCAGCACGAGGCGCGCGGGATCTTCCAGCGCTTCCTTGATGCGAACGAGGAAGGTCACAGCCTCCTTGCCGTCGATGATGCGGTGGTCATAGGAGACCGCCAGATACATCATCGGCCGCGCCACGATCTGGCCGCCCACGACCATCGGGCGCTCCTGGATCTTGTGCATGCCCAGGATCGCCGATTGCGGCGCGTTCAGGATCGGCGTCGACATCAGCGAGCCATAGACGCCACCATTCGAGATTGTGAAGGTACCGCCCTGCATGTCCTCGATCTTGAGGGCACCGTCGCGGGCCTTCTTGCCGAGCGCGCCGATCGCCTTCTCGACGCCTGCGATCGACAGCGCATCGGCATCGCGCACGACGGGCACGACAAGGCCCTTGTCGGTGCCGACCGCGACCGCGATGTGGTAGTAGTTCTTGTAGACGATGTCGGTGCCGTCGATCTCGGCGTTGACCGAGGGCACGTCCTTCAGCGCCTGCACGCAGGCCTTCACGAAGAAGCCCATGAAGCCGAGCTTCACGCCGTGCTTCTTCTCGAAGACGTCCTTGTACTGGTTGCGCAGGCTCATCACCGCCGACATGTCCACCTCGTTGAAGGTGGTCAGCATCGCGGCGGTCGACTGGGCTTCCTTGAGGCGGCGGGCGATGGTCTGGCGCAGCTTGGTCATCCGCACGCGCTCTTCACGCGAGGCATCGTCGGGCGCCGAGGGAGCGCGGACCTGGACCGGCGCGGCAGGGGCCGCAGCCGCCACGACGGCCGGGCCGGTCGCGATCGCCGCCAGCATGTCGCCCTTGGTGACGCGGCCATCCTTGCCCGACGCGTTGACGCTCGACGGATCGACGCCGCTCTCGGCTGCGAGGCGCGACACGGCCGGGCCGGAATCGCCGGCCTTGGTGGCGGGCTTGATCTGGGTGTCGCCGGCAACCTCGCCGGTCTTCTTCTCGGCGGCGGCCGAGGTCGTCTCTCCGGCCTTGCCGGCGGCCTGCGCCACGGCGGCATCGGACTTCGGTGCCGCAGCCTTGCCATCGCCGGCCGAGATCATGCCGAGCAGGGCGCTGACGCCGACGGTATCGCCTTCCTTGGCGACGATTTCGCCGAGCACGCCGGCAGCCGGCGCGTTGACTTCGAGCGTCACCTTGTCGGTCTCGAGCTCGACCAGGGGCTCGTCGGCCTTAACCGCATCCCCAGGCTTCTTGAACCACTTGCCGATCGTGGCCTCGGAGACGGATTCGCCGAGGGTGGGTACGCGGATTTCGGTCGCCATGTCAGGCCTCTTTTTTCTTCAAATCTCGTGAGCGTCATCCCGGCCGGAGCGAAGCGGAGAGCCGGGATCCAGTCCGGACCAGGTCAGGAAGGGATCCCGGTTCGATCTGCGATCGCCCGGGATGACAGCGGCATCAAGCGGCAAAAGCCTCGTCGAGGAACGCGTTGAGCTGGGCGAGATGCTTCGACATCAGGCCCGTCGCGGTCGCCGCCGACGCCGGGCGGCCGACATAGCGCGGCCGCTTCGACTTCGATCCGGCATGGCCGAGCACCCATTCGAGATAGGGCTCGACGAAGGTCCAGGAGCCCATGTTCTTGGGCTCTTCCTGGCACCAGACCACATCCGCGCCCTTGAAGCGGGCCAGCTCATGCGCCAGCGACTTCAGCGGGAACGGATAGAGCTGCTCGACGCGCATCAGGTAGACGTCGTCCACCCCGCGCTTCTCGCGCTCCTCCAGCAGGTCGAAATAGACCTTGCCGGTGCACAGCACGACGCGGCGGATCTTGGAGTCTTTGACCAGCTTGGTCGTCGACTTGCCGCGCTCGGCGTCGTCATGCAGCACGCGGTGGAAGGTCGAGCCCTCTGCGAGTTCGCTGAGGTCGGAGACGCAGCGCTTGTGGCGCAGCAGCGACTTCGGCGTCATCAGGATCAGCGGCTTGCGGAAGTCACGCTTCAGCTGGCGGCGCAGGATGTGGAAGTAGCTCGCAGGCGTAGAGCAGTTGGCGACCTGCATGTTGTCTTCCGCGCACATTTGCAGGAAGCGCTCGAGGCGGGCCGAGGAGTGCTCGGGACCCTGGCCCTCATAGCCATGCGGCAGCAGGCAAACGAGGCCCGACATGCGCAGCCATTTGCGCTCGCCCGACGAGATGAACTGGTCGAACACCACCTGCGCGCCATTGGCGAAGTCGCCGAACTGCGCTTCCCACATCGTCAGCGCGTTGGGCTCCGACAGGGTGTAGCCGTATTCGAAGCCGAGTACGGCCTCTTCCGAGAGCATCGAGTTGATGACCTCGTAGCGCGACTGGCCCTCGCGGATATGGTTCAGCGAGGTGTGGCGGGCCTCGGTCTCCTGGTCGATCAGCACCGAGTGGCGCTGCGAGAAGGTGCCGCGCTCGCAATCCTGGCCCGACAGGCGCACCGGGTTGCCGTCGACGAGCAGCGAGCCGAAAGCCAGTGACTCGGCGGTCGCCCAATCGATGCCGCTGCCGGCCTCGACCGCCTTCTTGCGGTTGTCGAGGAAGCGCTGGATCGTGCGGTGGACGTTGAAGCCCTGTGGCACGGAGGTGATCTTGTCGGTGATTTTCTTGAGCACCGCCTCGGGCACGCCGGTCGCGCCGCGACGCGGATCCTCGTCATCCGAGCGGATCGCCTTCATGCCGGCCCAGCGGCCATCGAGCCAGTCGGCCTTGTTGGGCTTGAACGACTGTCCGGCCTCGAACTCGATCTCGAGCTTGGCCTTCCAGGCGGCGCGCGCCTCGTCGAGTTCGCCGGGTTGAATCACGCCCTCGGCTTCGAGCTTGGCCGAATAGAGTTCCAGCGTCGACTTGTGGGCGCGGATCTTGCGGTACATCAGCGGCTGGGTGAAGCCCGGCTCGTCGCCTTCGTTATGGCCGAAGCGACGATAGCAGAACATGTCGACCACGACCGGCTTGTGAAACTTCTGCCGGAACTCGATGGCGATCTTGGCGGCGAAGACGACCGCTTCGGGATCGTCGCCGTTCACGTGGAAGACCGGAGCCTCGACCATCTTCGCCACGTCGGACGGATAGGGCGAGGAGCGCGAATAGCGCGGATAGGTCGTGAAACCGATCTGGTTGTTGATGATGAAATGGATCGAGCCGCCGGTGCGGTGACCCTTCAGGCCGGAGAGCCCCAGGCATTCTGCAACCACGCCCTGGCCGGCAAAGGCGGCGTCGCCATGCAGCAGCAGCGGCAGCACCTTGGAGCGCTCGACGATGTCGCCGAACTGGTCCTGCTTGGCGCGAACCTTCCCGAGCACGACGGGATCGACGATCTCGAGATGCGACGGGTTGGCGGTCAGCGAGACGTGGACGTTGTTGCCGTCGAACTCGCGATCGCTCGAGGCACCGAGATGGTACTTCACGTCGCCGGAGCCCTCGACGTCGTCGGGCGCGAACGATCCGCCCTTGAACTCGTGGAACAGCGCGCGGTGCGGCTTGCCCAGAACCTGGGTCAGCACGTTGAGGCGGCCGCGATGGGCCATGCCGAAGACGATGTCGCGCACGCCGAGCGCGCCGCCGCGCTTGATGATCTGCTCGAGCGCCGGGATCAGCGACTCGCCGCCATCGAGGCCGAAGCGCTTGGTGCCGGTGTATTTCAGGTCGATGAACTTCTCGAAGCCCTCGGCCTCGACGAGCTTGTTCAGGATCGCCTTCTTGCCCTCGCGGGTAAAGGCGATCTCCTTGTCGGGCCCCTCGATGCGCTCCTGCAGCCAGGCCTTCTGCTCGGGGTCCGAGATGTGCATGAACTCGATGCCGACCGTGCTGCAATAGGTCCGCTGGAGCACGGAAACCATCTCGCGGATGGTGGCGAACTCCATGCCGAGCACGTTGTCGATGAAGATCTTGCGGTCGAGGTCCGCGTCGGTGAAGCCGAAGGCGCCCGGCGACAGCTCGTCGGAATTGTCGACCTGCTCGATGCCCAGCGGGTCGAGCTTGGCGTGGAGATGGCCGCGCATCCGGTAGGCGCGGATCAGCATGATCGCGCGCACGGAATCGCGCGTCGCCTGCTGGACGTCCGCCGCGGAAAGCTCGACGCCCTTGGCCTGCGCCTTGCCCTTCAGCTTGTCGGAGACGACCTTCTCGACCACGGCCCAGTTGCCGTCGAGCGCCGAGACGATGTCGCCGCTGGCGTGGATCGGCCAGTTCGGCTTCTTCCAGGAGGCACCCTTGGCATTCTGGATGATGGCAGCGCCGTCATCCTTCAGCCCGCCGAAGAAACCCTGCCACTGCTCGTCGACCGACTGCGGGTCGGCCTGATAGCGGGCGTAGAGATCCTCGATATAGGCCGCATTGCCGCCATAGAGGAAACCCGTCTGCGCGAGAGCCTCGTTGATGTCCTGGCGAGCCATCGTCTTCCCTGCCTTTTCTCGTTCCGTCATCCCGGTCCGGCAAGCCGGCCACCGGGATCTCTGACCGCGACGCCCCCTCGGCTGTCACGATCGCTGTTCATCGGTTCCGGGGCGGCCGAGCGGCCTGCCCCGGATGGTCCGAATGCTTAGCTCTTCAACACGTCGACCAAGGTCTTTCCAAGGCGCGCCGGCGAGGGCGAGACCCGGATGCCGGCCGCTTCCATGGCCGCGATCTTGTCTTCCGCGCCGCCCTTGCCGCCCGAGATGATCGCGCCGGCATGACCCATGCGGCGGCCGGGAGGCGCCGTGCGGCCCGCGATGAAGCCGACCATCGGCTTCTTGCGGCCACGCTTGGCTTCGTCCTTGATGAACTGGGCCGCATCTTCCTCGGCCGAGCCGCCGATCTCGCCGATCATGACGATCGACTTGGTGTGCTCGTCGGCCAGGAACATCTCGAGCATGTCGATGAACTCGGTGCCCTTGACCGGGTCGCCGCCGATGCCCACCGCCGTGGTCTGGCCCAAGCCCTCGCGGGTGGTCTGGAACACCGCTTCATAGGTCAGCGTGCCCGAGCGCGAGACGATGCCCACCGAACCCGGCTTGAAGATGTTGGCCGGCATGATGCCGATCTTGCTCTCGCCGGCGGTCACGACGCCGGGGCAGTTGGGGCCGATCAGGCGGGTCTTGGAGCCGACCAGCGAGCGCTTGACGCGCACCATGTCGAGCACCGGGATGCCCTCGGTAATGCAGATCACCAGCGGGATCTCGGCGTCGATCGCCTCGCAGATCGCGTCGGCCGCGCCCGGAGGCGGCACATAGACGACCGACGCGGTGGCGCCGGTCTTGGCCTTGGCCTCGTGGACGCTGTCGAAGACGGGCAGGCCGAGATGCAGCGAACCGCCCTTGCCCGGCGAGGTGCCGCCGACCATCTGCGTGCCGTAAGCAATGGCCTGTTCGGAGTGGAAGGTCCCGTTCTTGCCGGTGAAGCCCTGGCAGATGACCTTGGTGTTCTTGTCGATCAGGATGGACATGGTTTCTCCTCAGGCCTTCTTGACCGCAGCCACGATCTTCTGGGCGGCATCGTCGAGATCGTCGGCGGGAATGACGTTCAGGCCGGAGTCGCGGATGATCTGCTTGCCTTCCTCGACATTCGTACCTTCCAGGCGCACCACCAGCGGAACCGTGAGACCGACTGCCTTCACCGCGGCGATGACGCCGCGCGCGATGACGTCGCACTTCATGATGCCGCCGAAGATGTTGACCAGGATGCCCTTCACCTTCGGGTCGGCGGTGATGATCTTGAAGGCAGCGGTGACCTTCTCTTCCGTGGCGCCGCCGCCGACGTCGAGGAAGTTGGCCGGGCTTTCGCCGTAGAGCTGGATGATGTCGAGCGTCGCCATGGCGAGGCCCGCGCCATTGACCATGCAGCCGATCGTGCCGTCGAGCGCGATGTAGGCCAGGTCATACTTGGAGGCCTCGATCTCCTTGTCGTCTTCCTCGGAGGTGTCGCGCAGCGCGACGATCTCGGGGTGACGGTAGAGCGAGTTCGAATCGAACGAGATCTTGGCGTCGAGGCACTTGATCTGGCCCTGCGTCGTCACGATCAGCGGGTTGATCTCGAGCATGTCCATGTCCTTCGACACGAACGCGGTGTAGATCTGGGTCAGCACGGAGCCGGCCTGCTTGGCCAGGTCGCCGGTCAGGCCCAGGATGCGCGCCATGGCGCGGCCGTGATGGGGCATGATGCCGGTGGCGGGATCGACCGAGAAGGTCTCGATCTTCTCGGGCGTGTCATGGGCGACCGCCTCGATGTCCATGCCACCCTCGGTGGAGATCACGAAGGCGACGCGCGAGGTCTCGCGGTCGACCAGCGCCGAGAGGTAGAACTCCTTGGCGATGTCCGAGCCGTCCTCGATGTAGAGGCGGTTGACCTGCTTGCCGGCGTCGCCGGTCTGCGCCGTCACCAGCGTGTTGCCGAGCATTTCCTTGGCGTGGCTCTCGACCTCTTCGATCGACTTGGCGAGCCGGACACCGCCCTTGGCGTCGGGGCCGAGTTCCTTGAACTTGCCCTTGCCGCGGCCACCCGCATGGATCTGGCTCTTCACGACGAAAAGCGGGCCGGGCAGCTTCTTTGCAGCCTCGACAGCCTCAGCGACGGTCAGTGCCGGAAAGCCGGCGGAGACCGGCGCGCCGAACTCCTTGAGAACCGCCTTGCCCTGATATTCGTGGATGTTCATGCGTGATGTCCTGTTGGAAATGCGCGAAAGGCGAGTGGCGAATGGCGGGAACTGCTGCGCGGCCTAGAGCGGCCGCGCGCCATCTCGCCACTCACATTCTGTCACGCCAGTGACGGGTCGACGGTCTTGCAGGCGTCGATCAAGGTTTGCACGGAGGCGACCGACTTCGCCAGCATCTCCTTCTCGGCGCCGTTGAGGCGGATCTTGACGACGCGCTCGACGCCCTTGGCGCCGATCACGACCGGCACGCCCAGGAACATGTCCTTGACGCCGTACTGGCCCTTGAGGGCGGCAGCGGCCGGCAGGACGCGCTTCTGATCCTTGAGATAGCTCTCGGCCATCGCGATCGCGGATGCGGCCGGCGCATAGAAGGCCGAGCCGGTCTTGAGCAGGTTGACGATCTCGCCGCCGCCCTTGCGGGTGCGGTCGACGATGGCGTCGATGCGCTCCTGGGTCGTCCACTTCATCTTGACCAGGTCAGGCAGCGGGATGCCGGCCACGCCGGAGTAGCGCACCAGCGGCACCATGTCGTCGCCATGGCCGCCGAGCACGAAGGCCGAGACGTCCTTGACCGAGACCTTGAACTCGTCGGCGAGGAAGTGGCGGAAGCGGGCGGAATCGAGCACGCCGGCCATGCCGCAGATCATGTTGGGCTTCAGGCCCGAGAACTTCTGCAGGGCCCAGACCATCGCGTCGAGCGGGTTGGTGATGCAGATCACGAAGGCCTTGGGGGCGTACTGCTTGATGCCCTCGCCGACCGACTTCATCACCTTGAGGTTGATGCCGATCAGGTCGTCGCGGCTCATGCCGGGCTTCCGCGGCACGCCGGCGGTGACGATGATGACGTCGGCGCCCTTGATGTCCTCATAGGACTGGGTGCCGGTGTAGGAGGCGTCGAAGCCGTCGACGGGAGCGGACTCGGCGATGTCGAGACCCTTGCCCTGCGGAATGCCCTCGGCGATGTCGAACATCACGACGTCGCCCAGTTCCTTCAAACCGGCGAGATGAGCGAGCGTGCCGCCGATCTGGCCGGCGCCGATGAGGGCGATCTTCTTGCGGGCCATATGTGTCAGTCCTTGTCCTAGCGCTGCGACAGGCCGTCTAAACGGCAAAAACCCCGGCTTCTTTGGCCCAAACCGCCCTTTTGCCGCAACCCCGGAAACGACGGCGGCATTTTGGCGATGCGGCTCGGAAGCATTCGGATAGAGGCAGCGCCGCGCGTGTCATTTCAATGGCTTGCGCGATGGCGGGTAGCCTCCAGATAGGAAAGCGCATCAAAAACCGCCAGTTACGATTTACAGAAAACGTAATTTGTTACCCGATTTTTTCAGATGACGCCTGTGCTGAGAACCCGCAGCACCACCCGGATCAGGGTCGCGAGGCGGGCATCCACGGAAGCCTGCGGCACATCCGCCTCGAGCGCAAGCGAGGCCGGGTGGATGAAGCGATGGGTGGCATCGATGACGAAGGCGATGGCCCGGTCGCGGTCGCGCGGCTCGAATGCGCCCGAGGCCACGCCCTCATCCACGACACGCTCGAACAGGGCCCGCACGCGGGTGCGGTTGCGCCGGCTGATCGCATGACGCTGCGCGACGGCCTGCGAGAGCGCGGCGAACAGATGCGGCTCCTCGCTGAGGAGGTCGCGATTGGCCTTGGCCAGGGCCAGGATCAGGCGCTCGAGCTTGTCGTCCGCAGGGTCGGGCCCGTCCGCGATATCGGCGAGACTGCGTTCGGTCGCCTTGAGCCAGACATCGACGACCGCGTCGACGAGAGCAGCACGCGAGGGGAAATAGCGATAGACGTTGGCGTGCGTCATGCCCGCCTCTTCCGCGACCGCAACCACCGTGAAGCGCTTCAGCCCGAACTGGCGCAGATGCTCGCTGGCGACCGAGAGGATGCGGGTCTCGCTCGGTTCGCGCGTCGGCATGCTCAGGTCTCGACCAGGCCGCTGCTGTCGCCGCTGGCAGCGGAGTCGATGCGGCCATGCGCCATGCCGAGATAGTCGTCGGACCGCATCTCGATCAGGCGCGACACGGTGCGGTCGAACTCGAAGGCCTCGCGCCCGGACCTGGCCTTGTACAACTCGTGCGGCTCGGCCTGGGCCGAGGCGACGAGCTTGACGTGGTGCTCGTAGAGGGTGTCGATCAGGATGATGAAGCGCTTGGTCTCGTTGCGCTGTTCATCGGCCAGCACCGGAATCCCGTCGAGCACCAGCGTATGGAAGCGCTGCGCCAGCGCGATGAAGTCCGAGGCGCCATAGGCCTGCGAGCAGAGATCGGCAAAGCTGGCCCGTGCGACACCGCCCGCGGCCTGAGGGATGCGCAGGTCGTGCCCCTTGATCGAGAGCGTCAGGGCAGCCCCCGTCGCCACGCCCGACAGGCGGCGGAAGGCCGTGTCGAGCGCAGCCTTCGCCGCAGCGTCAGCAGGGACATGATAGACCGGCGCGCCGCCGAGCTTCTCCAACCGGAAATCAGTGCGCGCGTCGAGCTTGACCACCTCGACCCGCGTCGCCAGCAAATCGATGAAGGGCAGGAACAGGGCGCGGTTCAGGCCCCCCTCGTAGAGCCGGGAGGGCTCGACATTCGAGGTCGCCACCACGACCACGCCGGCTGCGAACAGGGCCGTGAACAGGCGCCCCAGGATCATCGCATCGGCGATATCGGTGACGGTGAACTCGTCGAAGCACAGCAGCGAGGCCTCGTCGGCGAGCTCCGCCGCGATGGGCGCGATCGGATCGGGCTCCTTGACCTCGCCGGCCTTCAGTCGCTGCCGATAGGCGTGGATGCGGACATGCACATCGGCCAGGAACTCGTGGAAATGCACGCGCCGGCGCTTCGGCACCGCCACAGCGTCATAGAACATGTCCATCAGCATGGTCTTGCCGCGCCCGACCGAGCCCCAGATGTAGAGCCCCTTGGGCGCTTCGACGCTCGCCTGGCGTCCACCCAGCAGCCAGCCCAGCGCGCTGCTCTTCCGGCCCAGCCGGCGCGCGGCCAGCGTTTCCGCCAGCGCCGACAGCCGCTTGACCACGGCGACCTGCGCCGGGTCGCGCTCGATGGCGCCGGCCTCTACGAGAGCGGCATAACGTTCGGGAATCGAGGCGGCCATGTCCGGGAATTCTTGGAGGACGAGAAACCCCGGTTACGGCAGGCCCGCAGGGTCCGCAAGAGCCGATCGGGTATCAGGCGGCCCTCGCGAAGTGGCGGCAGGCCGACGGGCGGCAGCGCAGCGCGCTAGTTTCCAGCTTCGTCGCGGCGCATTTCGAACGCCAGCATGGCTTCGGCCAGCGCGGCGAGTTCCGACTCCTTGGCCTTGCTGTCAGGCTCGGCATTCAATTCTTCGACGCGCTCCTGGGCGCGCTGATAGTCTTCTTCGGTGTGAACAGCGATCGGCTGCAGCATGGCATCACATCTCCCGCGCCGTGACGGCGTCGGTACGCTTGTCCCATGCCAAAACGGCAACGAAGAGGCAGGCAACCGACCTGTAGTGGCGGCGCCTGCATCGGATCGTTTACGCAGAGGCAACAGCTGCAGAATTCAGGCTGCCGTTGCAGTCAAGACGTCCCTAGGCGTCAGGCCTTCTTGCGCCGCGCCGGTGCCGGCTTCGCCTCGGCTGCAGGCTCCGCAGCGACGGCGGCCTTGCGGCCGAGCCCGATGGTCTTGGCGAGCTGCGAGCGCTTCTCGGCATAATTGGGCGCCGTCATCGGATAATCCGGAGGCAGCTTCCACTTGGCGCGGTACTCGTCGGGCGTCAGGCCGAATTTCGAGCCGATATGGCGCTTCAGGGATTTGAACGCCTTGCCGTCTTCCAGACAGATGATCGCGTCGGGCGTAATCGACTTCTTGATCGGAACCGCGGGTATCAGAGGCGTTGCCGCAACGGCAATGGGGGTCTCTTTACCCAAACCAAGCAGGGCGGCGTGCGTGGTCGCGATCACTTCGGTCAATTCGGAACGTGTCAGGTTGTTATGCGCTACGTAGGCCGCGACGATCATTGCCGAAAGGCCTATAAGCTCTTCATTGTTATCAGACATTTCTGTTCCTCGCATTCAGGAAACTATCGACAACGTAGGCCATTACGACAATCGACGCACACGACAAACGCTGATTCTGTGTATAGCGATGGTTTATTATTCTTCGCAAGTGGATTCCGAGCCGATATCGTCGTTCCACTTTATCGTGGAAGCAAAACAGCGCTATCAAGCGCGAAAGACACCTTGCGCTCTTGCAACGTTCGCCCTGGCGCAGGGCAGTTCGACAGAGCTCGCGGCAGGGATGGCGGCAGGCACAATCATCGGCGCCGATTGGGAAATCCGCGCTGGCCCGGGCGGAAGACGAAGCACGCGGCCGTGTCGTGCGGGCGGCTCAGGCTCGCTCGGTCCGGCGCAGCAGATAGGTATCCATGATCCAGCCCTTGTCCTGACGCGCCTGTGTACGGACCCTGGCGATCTCGTCGGCGACATCGGCGAGCTTGCCCGATATCAGGATCTCGTCGGCGCTGCCGAGATAGGCGCCCCAATAGATATCCAGGTCCTCCGGCGCGATCGTTCCAAAGGCCTGCTCGCCATCGAGCATGACCACAACGCTGTCCTGCCCAGCCGGAAAGCCCTGGGCGAGCCTGCGGCCCGAGGTGATCAGCACGGGCTTGCCGATCTGGTTCAGCGTGATCCTGTGCCTTGCCGCCAGCACCTGCACGCTGCTGATGCCCGGAAACACCTCGCAGTCCAGTTCGAGGCCACCGGCCCGGACTGCGTCGACGATGCGCAAAGTGCTGTCGTAGAGCGCGGGATCGCCCCAGACCAGGAGGCCACCGCACTCGCCCTCCGCCAGCTCGGACTCGAAGAGAGCGCCGTAGCGGGCGGCCAGGCTCGCATGCCAGTCGTCGACGCTGCCGCGATAGTCGGAGCCGGCCGGCGCCCGCTGCGGGATCGCGACATCCACCGTCCGATAGGCGGGATCGTCGATGAAGCGCTCGCAGATTTCGGTGCGCAACTGCCGCAAGGCGTGCTTCTCAGCGCCCTTGTCGGGAATGAAGAAGACATCGACCCGGTTGAGCGCCTTGATCGCCTGCACCGTCAGGTGCTCGGGGTCACCGGCACCGATGCCGATGATCAGGATCTTTCGCATCCGGTCCTCATGCGCGGGGCCCTGCCGATCGACAAGGCGCTCGCGCTACTTGGTCGGCCGCGGCGCCTCCGCCTGCTTGCGCTTGGCATCGTCGTCGATGAGCTCGTACCACATCGCGTTGAGCACGGCGAAGGCCGCCGCGAGCGGCAGGCCGAGCAGCCAGGAAAAATACCACATAGCGTGTCTGCCTTTCGCAATCAGTAGGCGTGGCCGGATTCGTCGCGGATCGCCTGCTCGTCCACCTTGCCCCAGAGCACATGGTAGACCCAGCTGGTGTAGGCCACGATGATCGGCAGGAAGATCGCAGTCGAGACCAGCATGATGAACAGCGTCTGGTGGCTCGACGAGGCATCCCACACTGTCAGGCTGGATTTCGGATCGGCCGAGGACGGCAGGATGAACGGGAACATAGAGACCCCGACGGTGGAGATGATGCCGAAGATCGAGAGCTTGCTGGCGAGCAGCGTCGCAACCTCGTGCCGCGCCGAACGCTGGCCGATGAAGGCTGCGAGCGCGCCGACGAAGCCGAAAGCTGGCGCGATCAGCAGCCACGGACGGGCGGCATAGTTGGCGAACCAGGCGTGCTGGTCGAGCGCCACAGTCTTGGCCAGAGGGTTGGACGGACCCGTCCTCACCACCTCGCTGGTGATCGCATAGCCGTCCACGCCGAGCCAAAGCCAGAGGCCGCCGAGCGCGAACAGCAGGATCGTCAGCAGCGCCGCGACGCTGCCATAGCTGCGCGCCCGATCCGAAACGGGGCCGGATGTCTTGAGCATCAGCCAGCCCGCGCCATGCATCACCATCATCGTCACCGACAACAGCCCGCACAGCAGCGCGAAGGGGTTGAGCAGTCCGAAGAAGGTCCCGTCATAGAAGATGCGCAATTCGCCATCGAGCCGGAACGGCACGCCCTGCAGCACGTTCCCGACCGCAACACCAAGGATCAGCGAAGGCACGAAGCCGCCAACGAACAGCGCCCAGTCCCAGCCCGAGCGCCAGGTCACGCTTTCACGCTTGGAGCGGTACTTGAACCCGACAGGCCGCAGGATGAGCGCCATCAGGATGGCGAACATCGCGAGATAGAAGCCCGAGAACGAAACCGCATAGAGCGGCGGCCAGGCGGCGAAGATCGCGCCGCCGCCCAGGATCAGCCAGACCTGGTTGCCCTCCCAGACCGGGCCGATCGTGTTGATCGCGACCCGGCGCTCGATGTCGCTGCGGCCGACGAAGGGCAGCAGCATGCCGACCCCGAGGTCGAAGCCGTCGGTGACGGCAAAGCCGATCAGGATGACGCCCAGCAGCAGCCACCAGATCATGCGCAGGGTGTCGTAGTCGATCAGTTGATGGAGGATCATCGAGCTTACTCCGCCGCGACGAGGTTGGCAGGGACGAGCGGCGCTTCCGGCTCGGGATCGGGCTGGGGACCGGCCTTGATCGCCTTGATCATCAGCTTCATCTCGATCACCAGCAGCACGGTGTAGAGCGCGGCGAAGCCGATGATCGTGAACAGCACGGTCTTGGCGCCGAGGCTGGAGACGCCCACGGCGGTCGGCAGCACGCCTTCGATCAGCCAGGGCTGGCGGCCGAATTCGGCGACGAACCAGCCGCATTCAATCGCGATCCAGGGGAGAGGAATCGACCAGACGGCGATCTTCAGCAGCATCGGGTAGCGGTCGAGCATGCGCCTTGCCGAGAGCACGAAGAACACGGCGGTCAGCAGGATGAAGAACAGCCCGAGCCCGACCATGATGCGGAAGGTCCAGAACAGCGGCGCCACGCCCGGCACCGTGTCCCAGGCCGCCTTGTCGATCTGCTCCTGCGTCGCGGTGCGGGGATCGTCGACATAGCGCTTCAGCAGCAGGCCATAGCCGAGCTGCGCGCCATTATCCTCGAAGGCTTTCTTCACATCCTCCGGCACGGCGGCGGTCGAGCCGGCAGCGCGGATCTTCTGCACGGCGTCGAAGGCGACGATACCCTGCTTGATCCGCTCCTTGGCCAGTTCCACCAGATTGGTGATTCCCGGCAGTTCCTCGGTCAGCGAGCGCGTGCCGATCAACCCCATGACCCAGGGGATGTGGACGGCATAGCGCGTCTCGCGGGCGGCCTGGTCGGGGAAGCCGATCAGCGTGAAGGCGGCCGGGGCAGGCTCGGTCTTCCACATCGCCTCGATGGCGGCGAGCTTCATCTTCTGGTGCTCGGAGGAGAGATATCCGCTCTCGTCACCGAGCACGACAACCGAAAGCGCACCCGCCAGGCCGAAGGAGGCGGCGACCGTCATCGAGCGCTTGGCGAGCTCGATATGGCGCCCCTTCAGCAAGTACCAAGCCGAAACGCCGAGCACGAAGATCGAGGCCGCGACATAACCGGCGGAAACGGTGTGCACGAACTTCGCCTGCGCCACCGGATTGAAGATCACCGCGGCAAAGTCGGTGATCTCCATGCGCATGGTCTGCGGATTGAACTGCGAGCCGACCGGATTCTGCATCCAGCCATTGGCGATCAGGATCCACAGCGCCGAGAAGTTCGAGCCGATCGCCACCGCCCAGGTCGCCGCGAGATGGCCGATCTTGGAGAGCTTGTCCCAGCCGAAGAAGAACAGCCCCACAAAGGTCGCCTCGAGGAAGAAGGCCATGAGGCCCTCGATCGCCAGCGGCGCGCCGAAGATGTCGCCGACATAATGGCTGTAATAGCTCCAGTTCATGCCGAACTGGAACTCCATCACCAGACCGGTCGCGACGCCCAGCACGAAATTGATGCCGAACAGCGTGCCCCAGAACTTGGTCATTTGCCGCCAGATCGTGCGGCCGGTCATGACATAGACCGTCTCCATGATCGCCAGCAGCACCGAGAGGCCGAGCGTCAGCGGCACGAAGATGAAGTGGTAGAGCGCCGTCAGTGCGAATTGCAGGCGCGATAGCGCGACAATGTCGAGGTCCATATGCGTCCCGGCGGGCTAGCCCGGCCTCCTGTGAAAGTCCGGCGGCGCAACATGCGACGCCGGAAGAATGATAGCGTCAGTCCGGCCGCAACGCCGCGAGCGCAGCCTGGAAGGCCGCCTCGCCACGCCGCGAATCCGAGAGAATGCGACCCTGCTCCATGACGAGGATGCGATCGGCGACCTGCGCCTCGCGCCGGATATGGGTCGCGATAACGAGGCAACGCCCTTCAGCGCGGGCGAGCAGCCGCGCCATGACATCGCGCGCGGTTGCACCGTCCAACCCCTCGGTCGGCTCGTCGAGCAGCCAGATCGGCGTATCGCGCAGGAACAGCCGCGCCAGCGCAAGCCGTCGCCCCTGGCCGCCCGACAGGCCGAGCCCGCCCTCGCCGAGACGGGTATCGAGCCCCGCCGCAAGGCTTGCGACATCTCCGTCGAGACCGGCCGCCTGCAACGCCGCCGTCAGGGCGGCGTCGTCTGCCAGGGGGTCGGCGAGCCGGAGATTGTCGCGTAGACTGTCCTGAAAGAGCTCTGTGCGCTGCGTCAGCAGCGTGGTTGCGCGGCGTTGTACCGCCCCGGAAGCGGGCGCGATCTCACCCGCGATCACCGAGAGCAGCGTCGACTTCCCGGCCCCGCTCGGACCCACGAGCGCCACCCGCTCGCCAGCCCGCAGCGCGAGTGAGATGTCGTCGAGCGCCGGCAAGCTCGCACCTTCATGGCGAACCGTGATCCGCGACAGCTGGAGCGAATACTCCGGCACAGGTTCTGCAACCGCAGGCTCGATCGCGACCGCCGCCAGGCGCGGCCCAATGCGCCGCGCGGCGAGCAGGGTGCGGCCGAGTTCCAGCGCCCCGCGCCGCAAGGCTGCGAAAGGCTCCAGTGCAGCCAGAGCGATCAGCACGCCGAGCGCCGCGACCGGCGCGCCGATCAGGCCCGCTTCCGCCAGCGCGGCGACCGCCAGCAACGCGCCCGCCAGAAGCACAGCCGAGGCCGCGCCGAAACCGAGACCGACGCCGGTCTCGATGCGGTTCAGCGCATCGTCAGCTTCCGCCATCCGCCGGTCGGCCAAGGTGAGCGCCGCGCATTGCGCCGGGAGCCGCCCGGTCATCAGCAGTTCGGTCTGACCTGCCACCAGATCGATCGCGCGGGAGCGCAGGGCTTCTGTCGCATGCGCGCGCCGCCGGGCGGGGCGCAAGGCGCGCCTGGCCGCCAGCAACGGAATGCCGAGACCGGCGAGCAGCAGCCAGAAGCCAACCGTGAGACCAAACGCCCAATGCATCGGCATCAGCGCCAGCGCCACGACGACCGCGGTCAGGAGCGCGGCCCCCGCAGGCACCAGCACGCGCAGATAGAGCGAATCGAGCGCGTCGATATCCGCCGTCAGGCGGAACAGAAGCCGTGCCGGCCGCATCAGCAATTGCCGCGCCGCACCGGGGCCCGCCCAGCCGCGAAACAGCCGCTCGCGCAGGCCTGCCAGCAGTTTCAGCGTAACGTCATGTGTGACCAGCCGCTCCGCATAGCGCGAGCCGGTGCGTGCCAGCGCCAGGAAGCGGATGCCGGCGGACGGCGCGAAGACGTCGAAGGCGAGCGCGCTTGCAGCCGACAGCCCCGCGAGCGCGGTCGCCGTGACGAACCAGCCCGAGAGGCCGAGCAGCGCCACCCCGGCCAGCACGGTGGCGCCAGCGAGGACCGCGCCGGTCAGCAGGGCGCGCCGGCTTTCGCCGAGGAGGAAGCGCAGGACGGGGCGCAGATGATGCAGGGAGCCGTTCATGCCGCACCCACCATGCGGGTCTCATCGAGCCGGACGATGCGGTGCATGCGTGCCGCCAGCACAGGGTCATGCGTGGCAACGATGAGCGTGCGGCCGGCTGCATAGGCCAGCAAGCTGTCGCCGATACGGCGCGCCGTCATCGCGTCGAGATGGGCTGTCGGTTCGTCGGCCAGGATGAGATCGGCATGCGGATTAGCGGCCCCGCGCGCCAGAGCGAGCCTCAAGCCCTCGCCGCCCGAAAGCCCCGCCCCGCCCTCGCCGATCTGCGCGCCGGGGCGGGCGCCGGCGAGATGCTCAAGCTCGGCCAGCCGCAGGGCAGCCGCGATCGCCGGCTTGTCGATGCCGGCGCGGCCCAGGCCCACATTGCCCGCGAGCGTGCCGGCAAAGAGATGCGGCCGCTGGCCGATCCAGGCCATGCGCTGGCGCAGGGCGTCGGCGCTGGCAGGAGCGAGCGCGACGCCGTCGATCTCGACCGTGCCGCCGTCGCTGGCGGCCAATCCGGCGATCAGGGCGAGCAAGGTCGATTTTCCGGATCCGCTGGGCCCGAGGATCGCGACATGCTCGCCCGGCGCGACGGACAAGGAAAAGCCATCGAGCACGGCACCGTCATTGCCGGCATGACCATAAGCCAGTCCCTCGATGCGCACGGCCGGCGCGCGGATGTGGCGAATGGCGGATGCGGGGGGCGCCTCGACGTGGCCGACCAGCGCGACCGTGCCGGCAGAGACATCGCTGAGCGCCCTCAGCCCGGCCTCCCCTGCCGCGCGGTCATGCCAGACAGCCGAGAGCTCGCGCAGCGGCTCGAAAAAGGCCGGCGCCAGCAACAGGATGAAAAGCCCTTCGCCCAGGCTGAGCTTGCCGCCCCACGCGCCGAAGTTCAGCTCGCCGAGCAGATGGAAGCCGACATAGACCGCCACCAGCGCAACGCCGAGCGCCGAGAACAGTTCGAGCACCGCCGAGGACAGGAAGGCGATGCGCAGCACCGTCATGGTGCGGCGGCGCAGATCCTCGGCATTGGCGCGCAGGCGCGTGGCCGTGGCGTCCACCGCAGCGAGCGCGCGGATCGTCGCCAGCCCGCGCAGGCGGTCGAGCAGGAAGGCATTGAGCCCGCCCGCCTCGACCAGTTGCGCCTCGCTGGCGGCTTTTGCGCGCCAGCCGATCAGCGCCATGAAGATCGGGATCAGCGGCGCCGCAAACATCAACACCAGCCCCGCGACCCAGGAGAGCGGAAACACTGCGGCCAGGATGAAGAGCGGCAGGATCGTCGCCTTGAGCCGGGCGGGCCGGAAACGCGAGAGATAGGGCAGGAGCGCCTCGGCCTGTTCAGTCAGGACGCTGGCGGCGAGACCCGAGGCCGGGCGGGCGCGATCCAGCGGCGAGCCGGCCGCGAGGGCCTCCACAGCACTTAGCCGGCTCACGGACAGGAACGCACGCGCGGCGAGAAAGGCCTTTCGGCCGCCCCAGGCCTCGAGGCCAGACCTCAGCAGTCCGAGCGCAAAGACGCCGGCGGCAGGCCAGAGCGCAGCTCCAAACCCCTCGCCCGATGCGATGCCGCCGATGGCAAGCGCGATCAGGCCCGCCTGCGGCAGCCACAGCATGGAGCCCGCGACCTGCAGCAAGGCGGCGCCACGCTGCGAGGGCATTGGCACAGCCGCACGCGACGCGATGTCCCGCGTCGGCAGATCGCCGGCTTGCGAGGCTGTATGTGCGGTCATCGTCCTCAGTCCTTGTCGGCCGAGCGGCGCGGCCGGCCGATAGCGACAATCCTGTCCTTGACCTCCAGGAACTTTGTCACCCGAGCGCCGAGGCTGAGCAAGGTCGCCAGCCGCTCGGTCTCCAGTTTCTTGACGTCATCATACCAGTTGGTGAGTTGCTCGATCAGCCCATGCATCTCGGCCATGCGGGCCTGGGCGTGACGCTCGTCGTCATCGGCCGGTTCCTGCATCAGGATTTCGCGCAACACCGACAGGGTCGGGTCGACCTCGCGCTTCTTGCGCTCCTCGGCCAGGGTCCGCAGGATCTGCCAGACGTCGTCGGGGGTAGTAAAGAAGTCGCGCCGATCATCGGGCAGATGCTTCAGCAACACCAGGTTCCAGGCCTGCAATTCGCGCAGGCCCATCGAGACGTTCGAACGGGAAACGCCGAGTTTCTCCACGATGTCGTCGGCGCAGAGCGGGTCCGGCGAGACATAGAGCAGCGCATAGATCTGGCCGACGGTGCGGTTGATGCCCCAGCGGCTCCCCATTTCGCCGAAATGCAGGACAAAGGCCTGGGACAGAGGCGTCAGACGCATTGGCATGTTTGGAACAAACCGTTATTTCAGTAATTACTGAAATCTCGATACAGCAGATCCCGCCGACCCGCAATCGCCTAATGTGAACCTCCGCCCCATCCCGGCTGCACTGGAAGACACAAAAAAGCAGGCGCACCGAAGTGCGCCTGCTTCAATCAGTCGAATGCCGTGTCAGCGTTGGCTTCGCGGCCGCGCGCGCCGATCGGGACGGCCGCGGTGGCGGTAAGGCCTGCGATAACCGTGATGCCTGTGGTGATAGCGGTGATGGCGACGGCGATGAGAATATTGCGAGTAGCCGGCATCGGTGCCGTCGAGCGCCTCGGCCTTGCCCGCCGCAAGCGCGGCGTCGGCATCAGGCTCCGGCGAAGGCGCTGTGGCGGACGGGGCAGCGACCGCAATCGCAATGCCACCGAGGCTGGCCACGGCGAAACCACCGATCAGGCTGGTTATGAATGAGCGTCTGTCCATGAAATATCCTTCAGAAAGCGAGCCCTGCTCCCGCCTGCGCGACGGGAACAGCTTCTGGGGAACGTGGCGCGAGCCGTTTGGTTCAACCTGCGCCGCTCTTTGCGGCTGCCCTGGTCGCGCTGCTCAGGCTACTGTGAGCCCCTCGACACCATGCTTTGCGATGAGCTGTGCAACGAAGCCGGAGCTGCGCGCCGCCTCGACGAAGGCGCAGAGATAATCGGTCGCTGCGGCCTTCGCCTTCGGCGTCCCGATCGCCTGCTGGACGGCCATGAAGCGCCCGTCGAGTATTTTGGAGCCAGGGATGGCCGCCTGATCCGTGATCAGCCTCGGACGCAACCCCGCGAGCACATCGAGCTTCTGGCTGGAGAAGAGTTCGAAGGCCTCGTCCAGTGTGCCGGCCCGGACGAGCTCCGCCTGCTTGATGTTGCGATCGAGCCAGAGCCCATAGGCCGCACGCCCCGCGACGGCGATCCGCACGCCGTCGCGATCGACATCCGACAGCGCGGAGATCGTCGAGCCCGCCGGCACGAGATAGGTCGCCTCGATCTCGCTATAGGCCGGGGTGAAGCTGATGACCTCGGCGCGCTGCGGCTCTGCGCCGATCAGTCCGATGTCCCATTCGTCGTTGGGCGCGGCATCGGCCAACGGCCCCGGCGACGGATAGGTCACGTAGCGGAGTCTAACCCCGAGATGATCCGCGATCGCGCGCGCCATGTCGGGGGAGACGCCCGCCGGTCCGCCATCGGATGTGCGGCTCGAGACAAGGAGGAAGTTCGACATGTTGATGCCGGCCCGCAGGATCCCGCCCGGTGCGAGCAGGTCGCGGATGGCGGCGGAAGGCGGGGCGAGATCGGGGTGCTTCATCGAGGTTCCTCCGGGCGCCTCTGCGGCGGGCGCCTCCTCGTGGCAGCTTGCACGCGGAGATGCCGGTGCGGAAGTGATTCTCCGGGATGGCGCACATGAGCGGACAGCCTGCGCCAAGCTGCCTGCCTCCAAGCTGCCTGCCTCCAAGCGGCAGACGGCAGGCGCGGCTGCGACAGCGAGGTTGACCCCGCGCTCATTTCCGACAGCAATGCGCCCCCTGTCCCGAATCCCAAAGCCAGGCCGCAGACGACCATGACCATGCACCAGCGCCCGACCACCCCCGCGATCGACCCCGTCCAGCTCGACAAGCTCGCCGAGGTCGCCGTCAGGGTCGGCTTGAACCTCCAGCCCGGCCAGGACCTGTTCCTGACTGCGCCCGTCACCGCGCTGTCGCTGGTCCGCCGCATCGCCGAGCACGCCTACAAGGCCGGCGCCGGGCTGGTGACACCTGTGTTCTCCGACGAGGAGATCACCCTAGCGCGCTATCGCTACGCCCCCGACGAGAGCTTCGACCGCGCCGCCGGCTGGCTGCATGAGGGCGTCGCCAAGGCTTTTGCCAACAACACGGCGCGGCTCGCCGTCGTCGGCGACAACCCGATGCTGCTGGCTGGCGAGGATTCCGCGAAGGTCTCGCGCGCCAGCAAGGCCAATTCCGTCGCCTACCAGCCGGCGCTGGAAAAGATCGCGGGCTTTGACATCAACTGGAACATCCTGGCCTACCCCGGCGCCGCCTGGGCTCGCCAGGTCTTTCCGGGCGACAGCGAGGATGTCGCGGTGGCCAAGCTCGCCGACGCGATCTTTGCCGCGTCCCGCGTCGACCAGCCCGACCCCGTCGCCGCCTGGGCCGCCCATAACGCTGCCCTGCGCAGCCGCACCCAATGGCTCAACCAGCAGCGTTTCCACGCGCTGCATTTCAGCGGCCCGGGCACCGATCTGACGGTCGGTCTCGCCGACGGGCATGAATGGCAGGGCGGCGCCTCGACCGCGAAGAATGGCATCCTCTGCAACCCCAACATCCCGACCGAGGAGGTCTTCACCACCCCGCATGCGCAGCGCGTCGACGGCCATGTCGCGAGCACCAAGCCGCTTTCCTATCAGGGCACGCTGATCTCCGACATCGCGGTGCGCTTCGAGGCCGGCCGTATCGTCGAGGCCAGGGCCTCGCAGGGTGAAGCGGTGCTGAACAAGGTCCTGGACACCGACGAGGGTTCGCGCCGGCTCGGCGAAGTCGCCCTGGTGCCGCATTCCTCGCCGATCTCGAAGAGCGGCCTGCTGTTCTTCAACACGCTCTTCGACGAGAACGCCGCCTGCCACATCGCGCTCGGCCAGTGCTATTCGAAGTGTTTCGTCGACGGCGCGAACCTGACGCCGGAGCAGATCGCCGAACAGGGCGGCAACAAGAGCTTCATCCATATCGACTGGATGATCGGCTCGGGCGAGATCGACATCGACGGCGTCCATGCCGACGGCCGCCGCGTCCCGGTCTTCCGCAAGGGCGAATGGGCCTGAGGGACTAATCCGATTTCAGGATTGCGGCGCATCGCGGCCTTCTTGCCCTCGGCCGGTCGATACGCCAAAATGCCTGGCATGAACATTCGCATGATTGCAGCCATCACTGGCCTCGCCGGGCTCGCCGCCTGCACTCAACCCGCCCGCCAGGCGGTCTATGTGCCGGAGGCCCAGCCGTCCAAGCGCATCGTCCGCGAGGGCGGAAACTTCAAGTTGCCCGACGGAACGCTCGTCACGCCCGACAGCACGGGCGGCTTCTCGCTGCCCAATGGCGACTATGTCCGTCGCGACGCACGGGGCGCCCTGTTGCTTCCGACAGGCGCGCGCTGCCTGCCCGACGCGGCCGGATATACCTGCCCCTGAGCCAGCCTCGCGCTGAAGCGTCGCTGACCGCCGCGTCAGGCGTCGACTTGGCTTGCGGGCTGATTGATCTCCGGCAAGCGCAGGACCGGCGCTCATCGCCGCCCGCACCTGGCTGGAACCTGCAAATGCCGGCGGGACGCGGAGCCGTACGACGCATTCGCGAGCGCCGGTGGGTGATCGACCGGAACTGATCATCGCCCCGGCAGTTTCCCAGCGGGGGCAGCGCAGGAGGTTGCGATGCGAGATGGTCAGGGAAACAAGCTGTCGTCCGAGGAAATCGAGAAGGTGAGGTCGGCCGAGGTCAAGCCCGGCGACGTGTCCCTCAACCGCGTCTCGGTCGATCCCGGGCCCGTCACGAAGCCGATGCAGGACGCGGGCAAGGCCCCCTCCGCGCCTGGGACCGCCACCGCACCGAAGTTCTGAGTCAGCGCTGGACCGACCAACGCCCGAGAAGGCGACCCGAGGAGATTAATCTCCCGGGTCGCCCAATCGGCATTGGCTCCGGCGCCGGGGGGGCGGCGTTGAACCGGAGCTCGACCGGCCGGCAGCCTCGCTCCCGCACCATCGTCCGGCAAGCAGGTCATACGGGGTATCGGATAGGCCGAACGGCGCCGCGCGCGGCGCAGCCCGCAGAACCGAGACCGTCCTGCCGCTCCGCCCTAGGCTTTCGAGCGCGTCCGTGCAGGCTTTTTCGTCGCGGTCTTTTTCGGCGCGGCACGCGTCGTCTTGCGCGGCGGCGTGACGTCTCGGGCCTTGCGGAATCGGCTCCTCAGCGCGAGCGCCTCCAAGGCAAACCCCATCACGGCCGCTGTCAGCATCGGCGTGCGCAGCCGCGAGATCAGGAATGTCAGCGGGATCGCGAATTTGGGGGGATAGCGGCCCTCGGCGATGTCGCGCGCGAGCCAGATGCCGACGAGATGGACCAGAGCCGCCATGGTGAGCTTTCCCCGAGAATGCCATGGCTGAACGAGCGGGGCCGGTCCGTGTTCCATGCGGGGTTTGAAGACGGCGATGCATACCTATCTACCGGTAATCGAAGCCTTCGCTGAAAGAGACCGGGAGGTTGGCAGTGTGCGAACATGAATTGACCGCCCAGGAGATGGAGCAGTTGGCGCGCGCAATCTATGGAGAGATCTGCCGGCAGTTCGACGCCGACGGGCCGTCCGTTCCCCGGATCTGCGATCAGAGCGGGATGCGGGGCGTCATGATCGAGGGCGAGATCGACCTCGTCCGGCTGGCCTCCACGCTGGCGAAACGGTTCTGCATCAGGATTCCAGAGATCGAGACTGTCGGCGATCTCAACACCGCCTGCGACGCAGCAGGCCGCCGCGCCCCTATTTGAGCTGGCTGTCCTTGCTGCCGCGCCGGTTGATGCCGCCAGATGCGGCAGGCCGCCGGTCGAGCCCGGATTGGCAGTCGACGCAGGTCCTCGCTCCGGGCAAGGCAAGGCGACGCGCCTCGGGGATTTCCTCTCCGCAGCGCTGGCAATGGATTTCGCCCGGCCCTGCCGGAAGGCGAGCCCGAGCGAGCCTGACTGCGTCCGAGATGGAATCGTCGATCTGGTCCTGAACGGCCCCATCGGGAGCCCACCCGCTTGCCATGGTCGCTAGTCCTTCCTGTCAGCCCGCTGAAGGTGGAGGCCCGACAGCGCGATATCCAGCCCGTCCTGACACGTACATCATCGCCGCCCGGTTGAGCGGCGATGATGCAGGGTTGCCGTCCAAATTCGGATGGCGCTGTCAGCGCCGGCCGAAAATGCCGGAGAGGTCCATCTCCTCGTCGCGATGCCTGCCGCCGAGCTGGGCGGCCAGCCACGCTGCGGCCGCACCGACAAGCAGCACCGCCGCCGTCAGGAAGGCCGTTATCACAGCCGTCTTGCGCGCCCGCTCGGCTGCCTGCTTGGCGGTTTCCTTGGCCTGGTTCAGCTTGGCGAAGGCCTCGTCGATACGCTTCTCGGCATCGGCCTGGGGGATGTTCATCCGGGCCGCTATGCGTGAGGCGATATAGTCGCGATCGACCTGCTCGAGCTTGCCGGTGCTCAATCCCGAGATCAGGATGCGCGAGGCCTCGTCACGTTCGGCAGGCGTCGGCGCGGTGGTGCCCGCGGAGCGCATCACCGAATCCAGCGCCGAGCCCATCGGGTCGGCCTGCTGGCTGATGAGCGCGCCGGCGCCGGCAGCGGTCGCTGCAACCCCAGTCGCGGCGGTCTTCGCCACGCCGAGCAGCGAAGAGGTCGTCATCACCGCGATCAGCAGCGCGCCGGCTGCCCATACCACAAGGCCATGTGCACCGTCGCGGACGTGCCGCTCATGCGCGCTGGCATCGATCGCGGGCCGCCGCATCCGGCCTGCCAGATAACCGCCCGCCGCGCAGGCCGACACGGTGATCCACAGCGCCCAGAGCGCGCCTGCAATCGCCAGTGCGAGAAGCCCCGTTGAGCGGCCCGTCTCGGCCGAGACCATCGAGAGCCCGATCGCCGATCCGAAAGCGGTCATGATGGTGGAGATCGCGGCGGCGAGGACCGCGCCGCCCAGAACTGCGCTCCATTCGAGATAGGAGCCAGCCTGCCCTCCGCCGGAGGGTTGGGCCACGACGACGACATCGGTGGATTCCATGGACATGTCGCGTCTCCTAACGCAGGCCGAGGAAGGAAAGGATGGCCAAGACGACCACGACGAGCCCGATCAGATAAATAATTCCGTCCATTCCGACCTCCCGTAGAAGCTGACCGCATCTCATGCGGCAGATTCACAACTGACGCGGCGGGCATCTAGTTCCGTTGCCCGCGCCGGGAACAGGTAAAACCTCAGCGCGTTGGAAGCGCATCATTCCTCGACATCACGGGAGATCATCATGGGCCGCGGAATTCTGCTTTGGATGCTGGGCATACCCCTGCCGATTATTCTATTGCTCGCATTCTTTCGGTGAGCGACGTAACTCCGATGCGGCACAGCCGCGTCGGAGCACAGGCTCTGACGATTGAGCCCGCCCGCCGCCGCCGTCAGACGCCGAGTGTCATCCCTGCCGGGAGCCCGGCCAGCGGCACGCCATAGGCGACATCGCCATCCGCGGCATCATTGAGGAAGGCCGCCGCCGCTGCCTGGTACGGGCTGTCGGCCGCCAGCGCGGCAAAGCCCAGGATCTGCCCGAACACCGCCCCGCGCGCCTGCAGCGCCGCCTCGGCGGCTTCGAGACCGGCGGCGAGATAACGCGCCTCGAAATAGCTGTCCTGCTCGAGGAAATGCGTCAGCTGTGCGTCGGAGGGCGCAATCCTGAAGGCCGAACTATAGGCGTCGTCGATATAGGTGGCGTCGGTTCCCGCGCCAAAGGCCTCCTTGAACTGGATTGTGCCGCTGAATCCGAGGCCGAGCGCCTCATAGGGGCCGAGGCGGGCATCCATCACGCCGCTGCGCAGATAGGAATCGTACTGGGCCTGGGCGAAGGCGGTCAGACTGTCGAGCCGGGCGGAGAGCGGCGTGACGCCCTCGATGAAGTCGGCCACGAGCAAGGCGGGAACAGTCGATTGCTGGGCCCGCTCTATGAGCTCGGCGCCATAGGCGGCCGGGCTCAGGCCCTTGTCGACCCGCAGCGCATCGGCATTGGCTTCGATGCTGGAAAAGACCTCCCGCAAAATACCTCGGCTGGCCGTTTCGACGGTCGTGACCGAGATTGTGCTGGCGGTCGCGACCGAGGTCTGGGTCGAAGGATCGGCCGCATCGACGCTCAGCGCGATATAGAGTTCGACCTTGTGCTCGTTCACATCGCCATCGGTGATCAGCGTCGGCAGCGTCAACGGCTCGCGCCCGCCGGGATCGAGAACCGTGATCGCACCGCGATTGACGTAGTCCGCGGTCAGGTAGGGCACGGAATCCAGCACGTCGCCCGCCGTCAGCGGGGTCGTCTGCGACAGCTTCTCGGCGAAGGCTTGGGCGACAAGGGGGATGCTGGCGGTGAGCTTCCCGATCTCGAGCCGGTTCTCGCCCATGAAGACGATCGGGTCGTCGATGACGTTATAGGTCAGGATGCGGTCGTCGACCCCGGGCGCGATCAGAGCACCGGGCGAAGCGAATGCGACGGCCTCGTAGGAAACTGTACCACCGGCGGGATGCTCCATCATGAAGATCTGCGTCAGCGCGCCACCGAGGCTGTGACCGGTGACGAGGACCGTCTGGAAATGCGCGGCGGCATAACTCTCCACCGCAGCGATCAACGGCGCGAACTTGGCGTAGTCGGTGTTGATGTCGCGGAGATCGTTGATCCAGTCGGTTCGGTCGTCGCTGCCCCGGAAGGCGAGCACGATCACCCGCTCGCCGCCGATGATGCCGGTGCCGACTTCCGCGGCGGCGTTCTCGGCGACGAACACGCCATTGCTCGTGCCGGGCAGCGCCAGCGGGACAAAGCCCTCGACAGCCATCGGCGCATCGTCATTCGCGCCGGCTGAGATACGCGCCAGGAGATTCGCGGCTACACCCATCGGAAGACCCCGCTATTGGCTTTGCAAGTGAGGCGGCCGGCAACGCATCCGTCGCGTCCGCAATTGTCAGGCAACGCAGGTTTGTGGGAAGCGGTTCCGCGGGTGCCCGAGTGACGGCCGAGCGCGAATGCAACTGTGCAGGGCCGGCTCCACCGCCGGATGCCCGGGGTCCTTGATCTCGCAGCGGCTTGCGTCCCGGCTGCTGCGTTCCGTGACAGCGCCTAGCGGACGAAAATGGCCGCCGCCCCTCCCGGAACGACGGCCCTTGCTCTGTTATGACAGTGCAGTTCCAACACCCGACTGATGTCACCGCGCAGGATGACGCGAACCTATCCAAGCTAGTACGATCGAACGACCCCGACTAACGCAGGGTGCCACTGCGCGCCAAGCAAATGGCGCCGCCCGGCCGGCTCCGACTGGGCCGGTCTTCCTTCCCTACACGTCGAAATATCGCGTCTGGTTCTGGCTCAATTCGACACCTTGAAGGACCACGAGCGTCTGGAAGCCGTCGCCACCGCCGTCGGGATCGAACATGATTTCGGTCGAGCCATTGACCTGGACGAAGGACAACCATCCGTCCCGGAAAGGCCTGCTGGATGCGCCGACACTGTCGAGAAGCTTCGACAGATCCAGCACGTCACGCTCGGCAAACGAAAAATCCGTGATAGTGTCGGCTTCGATACTCGCTGCAAAGACGAGGTCGCCATAGACGAAACGGTCGGCGCCTGCACCCCCGGTCAACAGGTTGCCGCGCGCAGCGCTCTCCAATGTGTCGCGTCCGTCGCCGCCGCGCGCAATGTCGTTGCCTTGGCAGATAATGACGTCATTGCCGGGACCGCCGTCTACCTCTCCCACAACGCGTCGATCGGAGCCAATCGTGAGGTGGTCGTTCCCATCTCCGCCGAAGATCCGAGCGCCGCCTGCACCCACCGAGATGGTATCGTTGCCAGCATCTCCGTAGATGCTGCTCACGCCCGTCAAGACGTTGATGGTGATCGTATCGTTTCCGTCGCCGCCGTTGACGCTGCCGAGGCTCGTGCGGATCGAGATCGTATCGTTTCCGTCGTCACCCGAAAGCGTGCCGCTCGACATCACCCCGATGGTGAATGTGTCGCGCCCATTGCCTCCGGAGAGATCGCTGCTCTGAACGAAGTCGAAGGTGAAGCTGTCGCGCCCGTCGCCGCCATCAAGGGTCATTGCGATGGAAAATGTGATTGGGCTCGTGAATGTGTCGTCACCCGCGCCACCGTAGGCCTGGAGGCCGGGCCTGTTCGGAGCCGTGAGAACGAAGAGGTCGTCGCCGCGGCCCCCATGGAGGATATCGCGCAGGCCGCCCGACAGCGTGTCGTTCCCGTCGCCGCCCCAAAGCGTGTCGTTTCCGTCGCCACCGTCCAGCCAGTCGTCCCCGGCATCGCCGTAGAGGCTGTCAGTCCCGGCGTCGGCCGTCAGCGTGTCATTGCCGCGGCGTCCGTAGATCAGGTCATCCTCGATCGTGCCCGGCAGAATGTCGGCGCGATTCGTCCCGCGGATCGTGCCCATGATTGCCCTCACATCACGAAAAATCTCGGAGAAGTGAAAGCCTACAGGCTCGGTCGGGCGCGGACAGGTGCGCTTCGGGAGTAGTACGCCGCAACGCCCGTCCAACTCAATGTCAGGTATCGGGACCAGGCGACGCGACCGTATTAATTTCCCCGCGGCAGGCATGGCGCGGGGAACCCCAAAACGCGAAAAGCGCCGGTACAACCGGCGCCTTCAGCAGTCTCGCATATTAGAATGTCTGGAGCGGGAGAAGGGATTCGAACCCTCGACCCCAACCTTGGCAAGGTTGTGCTCTACCCCTGAGCTACTCCCGCGTCCGGACATTGTCGCCGCCGTCGTTTCCGGCGGCGTGAGCGGGTTATTGCCCCAAAGCTCCGCGGAGTGCAAGCGCCTTCTTCCGAAGTTTCCCGGATTTTTTTGCGCCGCAGAAGAGGCTCGTTTCTCCTCGCTTGCAGGCAGGGCAGGCTGACGTTAGGCATCCCCCGAGCTCTGCACGACCCCTCGCGTCCCGAGAACCGCCATGCCAGCTGCCGCCGCGCCTGCCGCCCTTGACCCCGCATCGAGCCCCGTCGGCGCCATGACGCCCGACGCGCTGTGCACCTATCTCACCGCACTGGGCCTGCCCTTCCAGCGCGTCGATCACGAGGCTGTCTTCACCGTCGGGGAATCGCGCGGATTGCACGAGGAACTGCCTGGGCTGCACTCCAAGAACCTGTTCCTCAAGGACAAGAAGGGCCGGCTCTTCCTGGTTTCGGCGCGCGACACCGCCCGCATCGACCTGAAGCGCCTGCATGAGGTCATCGGCGCGAGCGGGCGGCTCTCCTTCGGCTCGACCGAGCTGCTGCAGGAGAAGCTCGGCGTCACGCCGGGCTCGGTGACCGCCTTCGCCGTGATCAACGACCGCGCCGGCAAGGTCACCATGGTCCTCGACGCCAACCTGATGACAGGCGAGGACCTGAACTTTCATCCGCTGATCAACACAGCGACCCTGCGCATCGCGCGCGAGGACATGCTTGCCTTTCTGCGCGGCGTCGACCACGAACCACTGATCGTCGATTTGCCCGTTCCTGCCGATGGACAGAACGGCTGATCCTCCCCATCTATGGCTGGGCTGCGACGGCAGCCCGACCAATCGAATTCTCAAAGACCTGATCGCGACGAAGGACGACCCATGCTGGTCAATGGCGAGGCGGCCGCTCAACCCGGCCTGATCAAGGACGCGACGACCCAGAGTTTTCGCGACGATGTCATCGCGGAATCGGCGAACCAGCCGGTCCTGGTGGATTTCTGGGCGCCCTGGTGCGGCCCCTGCAAGCAGCTGACCCCGGTCATCGAGAAGGTGGTCAAGGCGGCGGGCGGCAAGGTCAAGCTCGTCAAGATGAACATCGACGACCACCCGCAGATTCCGGGCCAACTCGGCATCCAGTCGATTCCCGCGGTGATCGCCTTCAAGCAGGGCCAGCCGATCGACGGCTTCATGGGCGCGCAGCCCGAGGGCCAGATCAAGGCCTTCATCGAGAAGCTGGTCGGCCCGATGGGTCCCGGCGCGACCGAGGAGCTGATCGCGGCGGCCAAGGCCGCAAGCGAGGCGGGCGACGCTTCCGCCGCAAGCGAGCTCTATGCCGACGTGCTCGATCTCGAGCCTGAGAACCTGTCGGCCATTGCCGGGCTCTCCCGCCTGCATCTCGATGCCGGGGATCTCGAGGGCGCCAAGGGCATCCTGACGATGGTGCCGGAGGCCAAGGTCGCCGACCCCGCCATTGCAGCCTTGCGCGCGGCCATCGACCTCGCCGAACAGGCCGCCGACCTCGGCGACACCGCCGAGCTCGAGGCCAGGGTCGCGGCCGACCCGAAGGACTATCAGGCCCGCTTCGACCTCGCCGTTGCCCTCAACGCCCGCGAGCGGCGCGAGGAGGCGGTCGATCATCTGATCGCCGTCATCAAGGCCGACAGGAAGTGGAATGACGATGGCGCGCGCAAGCAGCTGCTGCAGTTCTTCGAGGCCTGGGGCCCAATGGACGAGCACAGCCTGGCTGGCCGCCGGAAGCTCTCGACCCTGCTCTTCTCCTAAAGCCGACAGGATATCGCGCCGATGGGCATGAACGCCGTCTACAACGGAGCCGAGGATTGCCCGCCGGTGATCCCCGTCTTCCCGCTGGCCGGCGCCCTGCTCCTGCCGCGCGGACAGATGCCCCTCAACATCTTCGAGCCGCGCTATCTCGCGATGATCGACGATGCCATCCGCACGCATCGCATCATCGGCATGGTCCAGCCCGAACCCGAGACAGGTCGCCAGCCTGACAAGCCGCCGCTGCTCCAGGTCGGCTGCATCGGTCGCATCACGCAGTTCGCCGAGACCGGCGACGATCGCTACGTCCTGACCCTTACGGGCATCGCCCGCTTCCGCATCGCCGAGGAACTGGCGGTCACGACCGCCTATCGCCAGGCCCGCGTGAGCTATGACGACTTCGCCATCGACTTCACGGCCCGCGCCGGCGAGGATGATGTCGATCGCGTCGGGCTGCTCAAGGCTTTGCGCGCCTTCGCCAAGGCCAACGACCTCAAGATCGACTGGAAGGGCGTCAATGAGGCGCCCAATGAGGCCCTGGTCAATGCGCTTTCGATGATGTGCCCCTTCGGCCCGCGCGAGAAGCAGGCCCTGCTCGAGGCGGACAGCCTGAAAAGCCGAGCCGAGGTTCTGGTCGCGATTACCGAGATCGACCTGGCGCGGGGCGGCAGCGACCCAGAGACGACCCTTCAGTGAGCGCCCTGCCGTTCTCTCGCCAAGCCCTCGTCCCGAGGAGCCGCGAAGCGGCGTCTCACAGACCGGCCGATAGTGAGCATCCGATTGTCACCAGCCTGCTTCTGAACAAGCAACGCGCTGAACTCCACTGGGACCGCGTGGAGACCCGGGATCCCGTCCGGGGCCTGACAAGAACGCGCGCTGGAATGGATCCCGGATCTCCGCTTCGCTGCGTCCGGGATGACCGTGCGTTTCGATACAAGAGCCCAACCGTGTCGAAGCGTTTTCTGTATGACCGGCCAGACTCGCGGGATGAGGCCTGATCAATGGATCAGGTGCATCCGAAGACCTACCCGCCCCGCCGCGCCGTTACGGCCTGGATCTTCTTCGACTGGTCGACCCAGCCCTTCTTCACGCTGATCACGACCTTTGTCTTCGCTCCCTTCTTTGCGGCGGCGCTGGCGTCCGACCCGGCACAGGGCCAGGCGCTCTGGGGCTATGCCACCGGCTTTGCCGGCCTGTGCATCGCCCTGCTCTCACCGCTGCTCGGCGGGATCGCCGACCGCACCGGCCCGCGCAAGCCCTGGATCGCGATATTCGGCGCCCTGCTCGTGCTCGGCTCCGCCGCACTCTGGTTCGCCGTGCCGGGCTCGACGACCGCGGTACCGATCGCGCTTGCGGGCTTCATCGTCGCCACGATTGGCGCGGAATTCGCCACTACCTTCAACAACGCCATGATGACGCGGCTGGTGCCGCCCGAGCGCCTCGGCTGGCTCTCGGGCACCGGCTGGGCCGTCGGCTATCTCGGCGGGCTGCTGTCGCTGGCCCTGACGCTCGGGCTGCTCGCCGCCGATCCCAGCACCGGCAGGACGCTGGCCGGGCTCACGCCGATCTTCGGCCTCGATGCCGCGGCCCGCGAGGGCGACCGCTTTTCGGGCCCGCTGACCGCGCTCTGGTTCATCGTCTTCGTCACGCCGATGTTCCTGCTGACGCCCGATTCGGCCCGCACAGGCATGAATCTGCGCGAAGCCGCCAAGGGCGGCGTCGGGCGCCTGAAGGCGACACTGGCGGAGCTGCCGCGCCTGCCCTCGCTCGGACGCTTCCTGCTGGCGAACATGATCTATCAGGATGCGCTGGTCGCTCTTTTCGCCTTCGGCGGCATCTATGCCGCTGGCGTCTTCGGCTGGCAGACCATCGAGCTCGGCATCTTTGGCATTATGCTGACGATCACCGGCACGCTCGGCGCCTGGCTCGGTGGCAAGCTCGACGATGCCATCGGTGGAAAGCGCGTCGTGATGGGCGCCATTTCCTGCCTGCTGCTGGCCTGCTTCGGCATTCTCTCGCTCGACCGCGACACCGTGTTCTTCGTGATCAAGTCGATCCCGCCGTCACCCGGTGACGGGTTGTTCGCGTCCCTGCCCGAACAGGTCTATCTGGCGCTCGGCCTGCTGATCGGCCTGGTCGCGGGGCCGTTGCAAGCCTCCTCGCGCAGCCTGATGGCGCGGCTGGCGCCCGAGGGGCGCCACGGCGAGTTCTTCGGGCTGTTTGCGCTCTCGGGGAAGGTCACGTCCTTCATGGGCCCGACGCTCGTCGCGCTCGCGACGACGCTGTTTGCGAGCCAGCGGGCAGGACTGGCCGTGCTGGTCGCGTTCTTTCTCGCCGGTGGCCTGCTTCTGGCAGGCGTGCGGGACGAGCGGGTGCGATAACGCCCGCGCGTCATTGATGTCATGCCCGGGCTCGCCCCGAGCATCCCCGAGAGATTTGGTCCGTCGTCATGAGGGTCTCGGGTCGGAGCCAGGCTCCGCCCGAGAATGACGCGCTGGGATCACCGAACCAGAATGTTCCGGAACTGCCAGGCGTCGCTTTCGTCGATATCTTCCGGGAACAGCCCCGGTCGACCGTTCAGCGGGGTCCAGTCGGTGTAGTAGCCTTTCACCGGCCCGAGATAGGCCTGCTGGATCTCGAGGCAGCGATTGACGTCCATCTCCTCGACCTCGACGATGCCCTCATTGGGGTTCTCGAGCGCCCAGACCATGCCGGCCAGCACGGCCGAGGTGACCTGGAGGCCGGTCGCCGTCTGATAGGGAGCCAGCGCACGCGCCTCGTCGGTCGAGAGCTGCGAGCCGAACCAGTAGGCGCCCTTGGCATGGCCGTAGAGCAGCACACCGAGTTCGTCGATGCCGTCGACGACTTCGTTTTCCTCGAGGATATGGTGCTCGGTCTGCGGCTGGCCGCCATTGCCGAACATCTCGTGCAGCGACAGCACCGCGTCGTTGGGCGGATGATAGGCGTAGTGGCAGGTCGGCCGGTAGACGGCCTTGCCGCTGTCGTCGCGCACGGTGAAGTAGTCCGCGATCGAGATCGACTCGTTGTGTGTCACCAGGAAGCCGTATTGCGGACCCGGAGTCGGGCACCAGCTGCGCACCTTGGTCTCGGCGCCGGCCTGCATCAGGTAGATCGCCGCCTGGGAACCGGTTTCATGCGTGAAGGCATTGTCCGGCATCCAGCGCTCATGCGTGCCCCAGCCGAGTTCGGCCGGCTGCACCGCTTCCGAGATGAAGCCCTCCACCGACCACGTGTTGACGAAGACGCCCGGCGGCTTCGGGTTCTTCGAGCGCTGCGTGTCGCGCTCTGCGATATGGATGCCCTTGACGCCGGCATGCTGCATCAGCGCGGCCCACTCCTCGCGGGTCCTCGGCTCCGGCACGTTCAGGCGCAGGTCCGAGGCAAGGTTGAGCAGCGCCTTCTTGGCGAGCCAGGAGGCCATGCCGGGATTGGCGCCGCAGCAGGAGACCGACGTCGTCGCGCCCGGCGCACGAGCGCGCTTGGCGGCGAGCGTCATCTCGCGCAGCGCATAGTTCGAGCGCTCGGCGGGGCCCTTGGTCTTGTCGAAGTAGAAACCGAGCCAGGGCTCGTTCACGGTGTCGATATAGAGCGCCCCGAGGCCGGAGCAGAATTCCATCAGGTCGCGAGAGCCGGTGTCGCAGGACAGGTTGACGCAAAAGCCCTGGCCGCCGCCCGCGGTCAGCAGGGGCTCCAGCAAGTTCTTGTAGTTCTCGAGCGTCACGGCCTCGTGGATGAAGCGGATACCGCGCTCGTCCAGCAAAGCCCGGTTGTCATCGTCTTTGGCGATCACCACGAACCGGCTCTTGTCATATTTGAAGTGCCGCTCGATCAGCGGCAGCGTCCCGCGGCCGATCGAACCGAAGCCGATCATCACGATCGGACCAGTGATCTCGCCGTATACGGGCCAATTCATCATTCTTCAGAACTCCTGGGTGGTTGGTTTCTAGCAAACCGAGGCTGGTATGGGCGCAGCAACGCGCCGTCAATCGCGACGATGCCTCCCCGGCATGGCAATGCAGGGGAGGCATCGGCGGATGACGGCGCAATGACGTGCGCGGAATATGCGGCTTTTCAGGCCGCGCGGGCAATCTCGGGCAGGTCCAAGTGGACCGCGCCGGTGGCGGCGAGCACGCCGCGGACGCCAGCCAGCGCGCCTGGACGCAGTTCCAGCCCGAGGAAGCGCTCGCGCTCGACCGGGCCGGGCATCGCCAGTTCGCCCGTGAGCGAGGCGCAGAAGCCGAAGCGCTCATAATAGGCGGCATCGCCGACGAGCAGGATCGCACCGTGGCCACGGCAAGCCGCGCGCCAGATCGCCTCGCGCATCAGCGACTTGCCCAGGCCCTCGCCCTGCAGATCGGGCGACACCGCCAGGGGGCCGAGCAGCAGCGCGGAGGCGCCGCCGGCCTCGACATGCCAGAGCCGCACCGTGCCCACGACGACGCCGTCCCGCTCGGCGGTCAGGGCCAGCCCCTGCGCCGGCAGACGGCCCTCGCGCAGGCGCTCGCTCGACTTGGCCGTGCGGCGTTCGCCAAGGCAGCGGTCGAGCAGAAGCTCGCGGGCGGGGATATCGGATGCGATTTCGTCGCGAACCTTGATCATGACGCACCTCCGGCCGGAGCGCCTGCAGCTCAACCGAAGTTGCGCAGACCTTCCCGGCGCCGCGCGAACGCGGCCACAAAGAACAGGATGTGTGGAAGAGGGTCCGGCGGGAGCCACGTTCGCGACGCTCCATTCTGGAGGCACGAACGCTCCGCCCGAAAGAACGAGCAGCCTGCCGAACCTGGCAGGGCGCTTCGCCGGACCCGATTGGTGAGGAGCGCGGGGAGTGCCGCGCTCCGGTTCGTCAGATGACGTACTGCCTCAGCGGCGGGAAGCCGTTGAAGGCGACGGCCGAATAGGTCGTCGTATAGGCGCCGGTGCCCTCGATCAGCACGCGATCGCCGATCTCGAGCGAGAACGGCAGCATGTACGGGGTCTTCTCGTACATCACGTCGACCGAATCGCAGGTCGGGCCGGCAAGCACGCAAGGCACCGTCGCATCGCCGTCGCGGGCGGTGCGGATCGGGTAGCGGATCGCCTCGTCCATGGTCTCGGCGAGACCGTTGAACTTGCCGATGTCGAGATAGACCCAGCGCACCTGGTCGTCTTCGCTCTTCTTAGAGATCAGCACGACCTCGGCCTCGATCAGGCCGGCTTCGCCAACCATGCCGCGGCCGGGCTCGATGATGGTCTCGGGCAGGCGGTTGCCGAAATGCTTCGACAGCGCCTGGAAGATCGCATCGCCATAGGCCGGGACGCCCGGGATCGGACGCAGGTAGCGCGCCGGGAAGCCGCCGCCGAGATTGACCATCGAGAGCGACAGACCGCGTGCGGCACACTCCTTGAACACCGACGAGGCCGAGGCCAGTGCGGAATCCCAGGCGTTCACGTTCGACTGCTGCGAGCCGACATGGAACGAGATGCCATAGGCGGTCAGGCCCAGACGATGGCCGTGCTCGAGCACGTCCGCGGCCATTTCGGGCACGCAGCCGAACTTGCGCGAGAGCGGCCAGTCGGCGCCGGCACCGTCGCAGAGGATGCGGCAGAAGATGCGCGCGTCCTTGACGCCGGTCTTGTCGGCGGAACGGGCGATCTTCTCGACCTCGGCCGTGCAGTCGACGGCGAACAGGCGCACGCCGAGCTCCATGGCGCGGACGACGTCACGCTCCTTCTTGATGGTGTTGCCAAACGAGATCCGCTCGGCCGTGGCGCCAGCCGACAGCGCCAGCTCGATCTCGACGACCGAAGCGCAATCGAAGCAGGAGCCGAGCTTGGCCAGCAATGCCAGGACTTCAGGCGCAGGATTGGCCTTCACGGCGTAGAACACGCGCGTGTCGGGCAGGGCCCGCGAGAAGGCATGATAATTCTCGCGCACGACATCGAGGTCGATGACGACGCAGGGGCCGTCCTCGCGACGGGTACGAAGGAACTCACGGATGCGCTCGGTCATGAGACGCTTCTCCCTACGGCGCAGGCGGCGCCGATACGACATGAAACCGGCTGAGCCGTCGGCGTTTCGAGGCGCGTTGGAGACGCCAGGAGCCGCCGAACGTCACGTTCGGACTCTGTTAACCGTCGCTTGGGGAGACCCCGCACGCCCGGCAATGAAGGACAAGCCTCTTCGGTGCCAGCCTGTGGAAAGCTGGCGAGACCAAAAAAAGCCCGTTCCGTCGTTGCTTTAAGCTGCGTCCCCCGTGGAGATTCGGGGTTCGCCGGTTTCGCCTCCGGCTGCCAGTCGCTGTTCGGTGACAGTTTCCCTTGGGAGGAAACCGGGAGCGTGATTTGAGGGGATATCCATCCCCCTCCATCCGTCTCCAACACCTGGCGGCTGTCCGGCCTCTTGTCCGGATGCCCACCGACTGACACGCGGCCACAGGCACGTGCGAATTGGGTGAGCTGCATATACGGACGCTTGACCTGCGCCGCAAGGCCTTTTTGGCCTCGTGGCTCAATTTGTCTGCCGCTTGGGCAATGCCTGCCCCGCCGCGGCGCAGGCTGCTATTCGCAGAACCTGATCCGGTTTCCGAACGGGTCCGGAACCTCCAGCATCCGCCCGCCTGGACCGTCTTCCTGGATGCCGGGCTTGGAATAGGAATAGTGCTTGCCGATCAGCTCCGCGCGATAGGCATCGACGCCCTTCATCCTCACGAAGACGGTCGAGCCGGGGCTCGCGTCACCATGATGCTCTGACAGATGCAGCTTCAGCCCCGAGCGCGAGACCTGCATGTAGATTGGGAAATTGGGGCCGAAGCGGTGGTCCCAGTCCATGCCGAAGCCGAGGAAGTCGAGGTAGAACTCGCGCGCCTTGTCGACATCGAAGATGCGCAGGATCGGAATGCCCATCTCGAGGCTGACCCCGGATGCATCGGCCGTGTGCGCGGCAGCGCCGTCGCGATATTCGCCGAAGCCGGCTGAAGCGACGTTCCAGTCGGCATAGCCGAACTGGCGCGCAACAATCTCGAGTGTCTCGGAGTGGGAGAGTTCGACCTGCCGTGCGGCCATCGCCTCGCGCAGGGTTTTCGCCATCAGCTTCGCATCGCGAAAGCTACGCATCGTCGTGATCCTTCACGTTAGGCGGACGAAACGATCAGGGCTCGCATTGCTGATGGCCATCCGCGACAACGATCGGGATCAGGGCGGCGTCTCACGGATGCATTCACCAGACCCTTTCGGGGCGCGAGCGGCTGGCTGCATCCGGCCATACGGCACCTTAAAAACCCGGCTTCGACCTTGTCAACGACGGGCGGCGCAACTGCGCCGCGCCGATGCCCTAGACCGGCCCCAATTCATCGCCTAAGTCCCTGGATCGACTAACTTCACTCCCAATGCGACGGGACCCGCGCCGCTCATGATCCAGACCGATCGCCGCCACGTCCTGGCCGGCCTCGCCGCCGCCTTCGCCGCCACGGTTGCACCAGCGGCCCTGCTGGCCCAGCAGCCGCAGCCCGCCCCGCCCCCGCCGGCGCCGCCGCAACCGCAATTCGGATTCGAACAGGTCGTGACCCGCGCCCGCGAGGTCGCAGCCGTCGCCTATGAGCCGGGCCCGTCGATCCCCGAGCCGCTGTCGCGCCTCGATTTCGATTCCTGGCGCGATATCCGCTTCCGTCCCGACAAGGCCCTGCTGAGCCAGAGCGGCACGCCGTTCCGGATGCAGATGTTCCATCCGGGCTTCCTGTTCACGAGGCCTGTCGTGGTCAATGTGCTGCGCGATGGCGTGCCGACCCCCGTGCCCTACTCCGCCAGCCTGTTCGACTACGGCAAGGTCAAGTTCGAGAAGCCGCTTCCAGTCAATCTCGGCTTCGCCGGTTTTCGCCTGCATTACCCGCTCAACGACCCCCGCGTCTTCGACGAGCTGATCTCCTTCGTCGGCGCGAGCTATTTTCGCGTGCTCGGCCGCGGCCAGCGCTACGGGCTCTCCGGGCGGGGGCTCTCGATCGGCGCCGGCGTGCCCGGCGGCGAGGAGTTTCCGGTCTTTCGCGAGTTCTGGATCGAGGCGGCGAAGGAGGCGGGCGACAGCATCACGATCTACGCGCTGCTCGATTCGGCCTCCGTCACCGGCGCCTATCGCTTCCGGATCTACCCCGACGTCGAGAGCGTCATGGACGTTTCGGTGACGCTGTTCCCGCGCAAGCCGATCGAGAAGCTCGGCCTGGCGCCGCTGACCTCGATGTTCTTCACCGGCGAGAACGACCGCCGCTTCCACGACGATTTCCGCAGCGAGCTGCATGATTCGGACGGGCTGATGATCCATTCGGGCAGCGGCGAGTGGATCTGGCGGCCCCTGCGCAACCCGCCCCAGCAGGCGGTCTCCTCCTTCGTCGAGCGCAATGTGCGGGGCTTTGGCCTGATGCAGCGCGACCGCGTCTTCGAGCACTATCAGGACCTCGATCTCTCCTATGAATCGCGCCCGTCCTACTGGATCGAGCCGCAGGGCGACTGGGGCGAGGGCATCGTCGAGCTAATCGAACTGCCGACGACCGATGAGACCAACGACAATATCGTCGCGCTCTGGTCTCCGAAGACCCCGCTCGAGCCCGGGCGTGAATTCAGCTTCGGCTACAAGCTGACCTCGATGCTGGATTCCAGCGAGCTGCATCCGGGCGGGCGCATCATCAACACCTATCAGGCCAAGCCGAAGGCGCTCGGCTCGGGCGAGGCCGTGACCGACGGCGCACGCCGCTTCATCGTCGATTTCGCCGGTGGCGACCTCGATTATCACCTGCGCCAGCCCGACAAGGTCGAGATCGTGCCCTCGATCGCCTATGGCCGGATCGACCGCGCCTTCATCGTGCCAAATCCGAAGACACACGGCTTCCGGGCCTTCATCGACATCGTCGTCGAGCCCGGCCAGGTCGCCGAGATGCGCGCCTTTCTGAAGAGCGGAGGCAAGACCCTGACCGAGACCTGGAGCTACCCCTGGCGCGCGGAGGCGTGAGGCGGCGGGCGGCCTGACGCGCGCCCTGAGCCAATACCGTCAGCGCAGCTCGGGTGCCGCGGCGACGACCTCGATCTCGACCTTGAACTCCGGCAGCGTGAAGCCCGAGACGATCATCAGGGTCGAGGCTGGCGGCGGCGTACCGACATGGGCGTCACGCGATTCCATGTAGCCCCTCATATGGGCGCGGTCGGTGACATAGGCATTGATCCTGACGATATCGGCCAATGTCATGCCGGCCTCGCCGAGGATCGCCGCGATATTGCCGAAGCAGAGATCGGCCTGGGCACGCGCCGCCTCGGGAATCGTGCCATCGGCGGCCATGCCGAGCTGGCCCGAGCAGAACACCAGTCGCTGTCCTGCCGGGAGTTCGACGCCATGGCTGTAGCGCGCGAAGGGTTTGGCAATCGAGGTCGGGGCAAGCGGCTTCATCTGGATGTCTCCACGGCAGGCTTGAACTATGCCCGCGCTGGCGGAACCAGGCCAGCCATGGCGGGTTCGCAAATCACCGTTTCCTGCGCTAAACCGGTCCGGTAGCGGGCCAGGAATCAGAAAACGCTCATGCCACGTTCAGCCGGCATCGGTAGGGTCGCGGATGGATTTTGGACAATGATCGGACGGAAACGCGCCATGATGACGAAAACCGCATGCCGTGCCGGCGCTCTCAAGGCCGCTGCACTGCTGCCTTTGCTGGCCCTGACAGCATGCGCGGGCTCGCAGCGCTTCGACGCTTTCGGTCCCGGTCCTGGCCCCTCGCAATCGGCCTATGGGCAGCCGAGTTACAGCCAGCCGACGCTGCAGCCGGCACCGCCGATCAGCTCGGGGCAGGTGACGTCAGAGCCGCTGCCTCCGCTGGGAGGCTATCCGGTCACGTCGACGCCGCCGTCGGGCGGGGCCCTGCCCCCGCCGGAAGATCCCTATTACAGCCCCAATGCCGGCGCGCCCGCGCCGTCAGGCCCGCCTCCGTCCCAGCCCGGGACGATCCCGACCCTGCGCGGCGGAGACGGACAGGTCGCGACGCTCGGCGGCGGCAGCAGCGGGGGCTCGTCGCGCGGCGCCGTATCGTCACGCGATGGCGTGATCGGCAACTGGACGGCACGCGAGGCCACGGGCGGATCCTGCCGCGTGCAGCTCTCGAGTTCGCCTGCGCTCGATCTCTACCGCGCCAACGCCGCAGGCTGCTCCAACCGCGACCTTCAGAAGGTCACCGCCTGGGACTACCGCAACGGCGAGGTCTACCTCTACCAGCAGGGCGGCACGGTCGTGGCTCGCCTGCGCGCAGGCGATGGCGGCGCAATGAGCGGCGCGGTTACGAAATCGGGCGCCGCATTGTCGATGAGCCGCTGATCGCGCGCGCCGGTTTCGCGCCCGGCGCCTGCCTTGACGAAATCGAGGACGCCGAGCTTGCCGTATTTGGTGTCGAACGCGATGGTTCGGCAAGACCACGCCCCAGCGGCTCGCCCCTTAGGGCTTTTGGCGTTCTTCCATCGAATCTTTGTTCTTTAAACGCTGCCGCAGCACTCACGAATCGCGTGATAACGCAGCCGCCGCATCGCTCTTCTTCGCGGGGAGGCTCAGAACCCGACCAGCGCTTGTCTCCTCGGCAGCCCGCCAGTCAAGCACTCCCGCCACGAATGCAAAAAAGCCCGGGCGGAAAACCGCCCGGGCTTTGATCTCGTTGGCTGAATGCGGATCTCAGTAGCCGGGACGGCCTGCCCAGCCGGGCGTGCCCTGATAGCCGCCGCGATAGCCGTAACCCGGCCGGCCGCCATAGCCTCGGCGGGGACCGTAGCCGGGGCCGTAGCCGCCGCGTCCGCGCTGCTGGCGTTCCATGTTGCGCTGGATCTCCCACATGCGGTGCTCGCGGTTATGCCGCGTGAACGCGACGCCGGCCGTGTCGAGCGCCGCGGCGATCGCGGGATCGACGTCCTGGCTCGCAGCCTGCGCGCCGGCCGAGAGGCCAAGGGACCCGGCAACAGCCAGCCCGCCCGCGAACAGGCCGATGATAATGCGATTGCGCATGGTAACCCTTTCCTGCTGGGCAATGTGCCAGCCCGACCAAAACATCGCGCGGACCGGATTTGTTCCATGAGCGGCAAGCGCGCGCCTTAGGCTTCGCGCAAGGGCGAGCGGGCGAGCTATAGCAATCAGGCATATCTCATTGTCACATTCGCTATTCGATTCGCTGGGCGTCCCGACTTAGCAGGACATCACAAGCGGCCGGATGGGAGCCTCGGGAGATCGACATGAGTGAAGCCGACAAGGCAGCCGAAACGCCGAGGGACTGGCAGGGCGACGTCTTTCGCGTGCTGAAGAGCCATGGCGTGAAGCACATCGTCTACGTGCCCGACGCCGGCCATTCGACCGCCATCCGCCTCGCGGAGGCCGATAACGAGATCCAGGCCGTGGTGCTGACGACCGAGGAAGAGGGCATCGGCTATCTCGCCGGAGCCTGGCTCGGCGGCGAGCGCGGGGCGCTGCTGATGCAATCCAGCGGTGCCGGCAACTGCATCAACACGCTGGCGCTGCCGGCCTGCGCCCGCTTCCCGCTGCTGATGGTGGTGACGATGCGCGGCGACTGGGCCGAGTTCAACGGCTGGCAGAACCCGATGGGGCAGGCCACCGAAAAGGCCCTGAACCTGATGGGCGTGATGACCTGGCGCGCCGACACCCCCGACGAGGTCGAGCCGCTGCTGCATGGCGCCGCCTCCATGGCCTTCAACGGCGATGCCTCCTGCGCCCTGCTGCTGGGCCAGCGCCTGATCGGAGAGAAGAAATGGGTCAAGTGAAGGGCGGAACGCTCGAACGTCGCGAGGTCGTCTCGACACTTCTGGAGGGCCGCAAGGACCTTCTCGTCGTCACCGGGCTGGGCTCGGCCTCCTATGACGTGATGGCCGCCGGCGACCACGACAACAATTATTACCTCTGGGCGGCCATGGGCAGTGCGGCGATGGTCGGACTCGGCCTCGCCAAGGCTCAGCCCGACAAATCCGTGGTCGTGATCACGGGCGACGGCGAGATGCTGATGGGTTTCGGCGCGATCGCGACCATCGCCCTGCAGAAGCCGGCGAACCTTTCGATCGTCGTGCTCGACAACGGGCATTTCGGCGAGACCGGCATGCAGGAGAGCCATGCCGGGCGCGGTATCGACCTTGCGGCGGTCGCGGCAACCTGCGGTTTCGCCTGGACCTCGGTGATCACAGACATGGGCGGCGTCGATGATTTGAGGACCCGGCTATCGGCCCGCGACGGAACGAACTTCGTGACGGTGAAGATCAAGCCCGAGAACCCGCCGCGTGTGCTGCCGCCGCGTGACGGCGTGTACATCAAGAACCGCTTCCGGGGAGCGCTCGGCCTCGCGCCGCTCTGACCGGCAGCAGCCGCTGCCCCGCCAACCCGCCGCCAGGCCAAGGACATCCCGATGCAAACCACCGCCGGCGAAGGCTTTGATGAGATCCGCGACGCCGTCCGCGCGCTCTGCGCCGAATTTCCGGCCGAGTATCACCGTGGTATCGACGAGGCGCGCGGCTATCCCGAAGCCTTCGTCGAGGCGCTGACCAGGGCGGGCTGGATGGCGGGGCTGATCCCGGAAGCCTATGGCGGCTCGGGCCTTGGCCTGACGGAGGCCTCGGTGATCATGGAGGAGATCAACCGGGCCGGCGGCAACTCGGGTGCATGTCACGGCCAGATGTACAATATGGGCACGCTGATCCGGCACGGTTCGGAGGCGCAGCGCCAGCACTATCTGCCCCGGATCGCGACCGGCGAACTGCGCCTGCAATCCATGGGCGTGACCGAGCCAACGACCGGCACCGACACCACCAAGATCAAGACGACCGCCATCCGCAAGGGCGACCGCTACGTCATCAACGGCCAGAAGGTCTGGATCAGCCGCATCCAGCATTCCGACCTGATGATCCTGCTGGCGCGCACCACGCCGCTCGACCAGGTGACGAAGAAGTCCGAGGGCATGTCGATCTTCATCGTCGACCTCCGGGACGCGCTCGCCAAGGGCATGAGCGTCCGGCCGATCCTCAACATGGTCAATCACGAGACCAACGAGCTGTTCTTCGACAATCTCGAGATTCCCGCCGAGAACCTGATCGGCGAGGAGGGCCAGGGCTTCAAATACATCCTCACCGGCCTCAATGCCGAGCGCACGCTGATCGCGGCGGAATGCATCGGCGACGGCTACTGGTTCATCGACAAGGTCACGGCCTATGCCAAGGAGCGCGTCGTCTTCGGCCGCCCCATCGGCCAGAACCAGGGCGTGCAGTTCCCGATCGCCGAGAGCTTTATCGAGGTCGAGGCGGCCAACCTGATGCGCTACGAGGCCTGCCGGCGCTATGACGCGAACCTGCCCTGCGGCACCCAGGCCAACATGGCGAAATACCTGGCCGCAAAAGCCTCGTGGGAGGCCGCCAATGCCTGCATCCAGTTCCATGGCGGCTTCGGCTTTGCCTGCGAATACGATGTCGAGCGCAAGTTTCGCGAGACTCGGCTCTACCAGGTCGCGCCGATCTCGACCAACCTGATCCTCAGCTACGTTGCGGAGCATGTGCTTGGCCTGCCGAGGTCGTTCTGATGGCGAGCGCGCGCCAGCCGCTCGCGGGCCTCACCGTGATCGCGATCGAGCAGGCGGTGGCCGCACCCTTCTGCACCTCGCGCCTGGCCGATGCCGGCGCGCGCGTCATCAAGATCGAGCGGCCCGAAGGCGATTTCGCGCGCGGTTACGACGATGTAGCTCTCGGGCAATCGAGCTATTTCGTCTGGCTCAACCGGGGCAAGGATTCGCTGGTGCTCGATCTCGCCTCGGCGGAGGGCAAGCAAAGCCTGCGCGGGCTCCTGGCCACAGCCGACGTCCTCGTCCAGAACCTCAAGCCGGGCGCGCTCGCCCGCCTCGGTTTCGCCCCGGAGCTCCTGCGCAAGACCCATCCGCGCCTCATCTGCTGCTCGATCTCCGGCTATGGCGAGACCGGCCCGCTGGCGCAGCGAAAAGCCTACGACCTGCTGATCCAGGCCGAGTCGGGTCTCTCCTCCATCACCGGCGGCCCCGAGGCTCCGGCCCGCGTCGGCGTCTCGCTGGTCGATATCGCAACCGGCGCGACGGCCCATGCGGCCATCCTCGAGGCCCTGATCGCGCGCGGCATCACTGGCGAGGGCGCCGAAATCCAGGTCTCTATGTTCGATGTCATGGCCGACTGGCTCACCGTGCCGCTGCTGCAGCACGAGGGCGGCAAGCCGCCGAAACGGCTGGGCCTCGCCCACCCCTCGATCGCGCCCTATGGCGTCTTCGCCACCCGCGACGGCAGCAACATCCTGGTCTCGATCCAGAGCGAGCGCGAATGGGCGAAGTTCTGCACCGCGCTCCTGCACGCGCCGGGGCTGATCACCGATCCCCGCTTCGCCCGTAACGTCGACCGGGTCGCCCACCGGCCGGAGACGGACGCGATCGTCGCCGCAGCCTTCGCGGCGCTCGACCTCGCTGAAGCCAAGACGCTCCTGCTGGCCGCCGATGCAGCCTTCGCCGTGGTCAATGACATGGCGGCGTTGTCGACCCATCCGCAGCTGCGCCGGATCACGACGCAGACCCCGGCGGGGCCGGTCGATCTCCCGGCACCCGCAGCGATCACGGTGGGCGCAGGCCGCAGCTACGGCCCCGTCCCGGCCATCGGCGAACACGCCCCGCTCAGCGACGATGCAGCCGGGCCTGCCCGCCCCTGAGGCTCCTTGGACCATCTCGGTGGGCAAGGTGCCGGACACGCCCGCGGCGCCTGTCTCTGGGCGCGCCAAGCGCGTAGTGTGAACCATGGACATCGCGCAGCTCAAGACATTGATTCACGTCGCGGAACTCGGCAGCGTCAGCCGGGCGGCCGAACGCCTGCATATCGCTCAGCCTGCGCTGAGCCGGCAGATCCGCCTGCTCGAGCGCGAGCTCGGCGTGCTGCTGTTCGAGCGCCATGGCCGCGGCATGGTCATCACCGACATCGGCCGCGACATCCTGGAGCATGCGGCCCGCATCCTGTCCGAGATGGAGGCCATCCGGGCGCTCGCCGGGTCAGACACGCGCGCGCTGCGCGGCATGGTCACCCTCGGCACGACGCCGACGGTAGCCGAGATCGCGACTGTTCCGTTGGTGCGCATGGTCACCGAGGCCCAGCCGCAGTTGGCGATTCGCGTGACATCGGCCTTCAGCGGGCATCTTCTGGACTGGCTGCAGCGCGGCGAGCTTGATCTCGCGGTGTCCTACGACCCGAAGCCTCTGAAATCGCTCAGGATCGTGCCGGTGATGGTGGAGGAACTGCTCTTCGTGACCGCGGCGAAGACGCCCCGGTCGCTGCCAGCCTCGATGAGCTTCCGCGATCTCGCTGAGACCCGGCTCGTGCTGCCGAGCCCCCGGCATGGCCTGCGGACGATCGTCGAGGACTGCGCGGCCAAGGCCGGCATCACCCTGCGCGCAAGCGTCGAGGCCGATGCCTTCGGCGCCATGATCGATCTCGTACGCAACGGTTTTGGCGCGACGGTCCTGCCGCTCGCTCCGATCTACGCGCTGGTGGCGTCCGGCGAACTCCAGGTCGCGACGCTGCGGGACCCGACGCCGACGCGCCGGCTCGTCCTGGTCTATCCGGCGGATCGGCCGTTGAGCCCGGCCGCACGCTTCGTCGGGGAGGCCTTCATCGAGATCGCAGGCCGCCTCGTCGCCGACAAGGTCTGGGTCGGGCGCATGCTGACCGGGCAGGAGCCCGTCGCCTCGCCTGACGCCTGAGCGCACTGCCCTCGGCGCCAAGGTTCGATTTACCATAGCGACGATATCGCTTGGAAAGCGTTGACGTTTCCGGGACGGTCGGGTCTCTTCCTGCTGCGTTTTCCGGCGCCATGCGGGGCCGGACGATCCGGAACCGGACTGCGAATGCGCGACGCCGAAGCCGACGCCCGAGTTCAGACCGCCGCGCCCCATTGCAGCGTCTGGCCCTACCCTCCCGGCAGGGTCTGCCTCGCCGCCTGGAAGAAGGCGATCCACGCTCTGGTCGACGGCTCGATTCCCGCCGACGCCGACCCGGCGAGCTTCGATTTCCACGGCAGGACCTGGCAGCTGCCGCACGCATTCGTCCACGCAAACCGCGGCCCGGCAATGAAGCTGTCGCGACCGCAGCGGGTCATCGACAGCCGGCCGATCTCCCAGATGGCGCTGTGCCTGGTGACGGGAGGCCGCATCGAGACCAATTACGACGGCCTGGTCCGCGACCACGAGACCGGCGATCTCGCGGTCATCGACTATTCCCTGCCCTATGAGAGCGCGACCTCGGGCTGCGAGGCGATCACCATCACCTTCGACAGGGCCAACGCGCCGGCTGGTCTCCAGACCAATGCCCATGGCCTGACGCTGACGGGAGGCAGCAGCGCAGGCGCGGTGATCGGGGCCCAGATCCGTTCTCTCGTCGACCATGTCGACGGGCTTGGCCTGAACCAGGCTCAATCGCTCGTCGACGGCATCCTGCGCTTCGCCGAGGCCAGCTTGGCTGCACCTGGGCTGACGATGAGGGGCGATAACGCGTCGCTTCTCGACCACGCCAGCCGGTTGGCACGACGCAGGCTGGCCGATCCCGGCTTCGGTCCCGAGGAACTGGCGCGAGCCCTCACAATCTCGCGCTCGAAGCTGTTTCGCCTGTTCGAGGCCCATGGTGGCGTGCAGCGCTGGATGCTCGGCGAGCGGCTGCGCGCGAGCCTGCGGAGCATCGTCCAGTCGGCCGGCAGGGACAAGATCTCCGTCATCGCTCACAGCCACGGCTTCCGCAGCGAGGCGCATTTCAGCCGGGCCTTCCAGAAGCGATACCAGACCAGCCCGAGCTCGGTTCGCAGCCTTGCCGTCGCCCCCGAGGGCGCGAAGCTCTATATGAGCTGGCTCAGGCAGAGCAGGCGCAAGGACGGCGCCATGATCGAGGCCTGGCTGGAAGCAGCGCGTGCGCCCCGGCCGGAGGAGCAGACTTGAACCGAGCGAAATCCGCGCGGTCACGCTGAGGCAACGCATCGCAAGGCGCGCCTTGACGCTACCTGTCGGACAGTAATCGAATCACGGGAAAGCGACCTTCGAGCGGGGTCCGCGAGTGAGGATAAAACCCACCTGCCACATCCCTTAAGCGTATGAACTTGCTACGCTTCTAATTCCACCAGAAACCTGGTGGAGCTGAGGTCCACCCAATCTCTGCCCGGAGCCGTTCAGAACGGTCCACAGAACAGGAACATCCAGAGGACAAACGGTGAAGGCCGGGTTGTTTCCGTTCGCATCAGTCCGTTACAATCCGCTTCTCCGGTTGGGGTAGAAGTTGGGGTGGACGGATGGCCCGTGAGGTCAAGCGACTTTCGGCCCGAAGCGTAGTGACGCTGACGAAGCCCGGCCGCCATAACGACGGCGACGGCCTCTATCTTATCGTGGACAAGACCGGCGCCAGGCGCTGGCTCTACATGTTCAAGTGGGACGGTAAGCTGAAGGAGATGGGCCTAGGCGGCGTCTCTACCGTATCTCTGGCTGACGCTCGATTACCCCAAGCGTCGATTGGGTGCTGGAGCGGGCTCGGGCGGCTGTCCTCCGCTACGGCATCAATGCCCTGATCATCGACCCGTACAACGAGCTCGAAGCCGGCCGGTCGCCTCACCAGACCGAGACCGAGTTCGTCTCGCAGCTCATCAGCAAGTGCAAGCGTTTCGCCAAGATGCACGAGGTAACGGTGTTCATGGTCGCGCACCCGACCAAGATTGCGAACCCGACCGGTGGCAAGGAGCCGATGCCAGGGCTTTACGACATCGCCGGATCGGCGCACTGGCGCAACAAGGCCGACGCGGGGATTGTCGTCTATCGCGATTACGAGGAGCGCTGCACCTATGTCATCTCGCGCAAGATCCGCCGGCAGCCGATCTGCGGCTCGCCTGGCATGGTGAAGCTCTGGTTCATGGGCGCTAGCCGTCGCTTTGATCCGCAACTCGGTAGCTATCAGACGCTCGGGGAGAAGCAGGACCCAGCAAACTCTAACAGGCGCGCCGCATAAGCCGCCTGAACAGTAAAGGGGATATTGCCTGGTTCCGGGCAACATCCCTCGTCACAGAGCTGGCTCGGTTTGTCTGAACAGTTTGCGGGCTGTGGTTAGGTGGATTTCGGCCCTTGTTATGCTGCAACCGGGATTGGCTGCAGCGGGTTGAAGTAGACCTGATCGGGCGTCTGCCGTGCCAGGCTCTGATGAGGTCTCCTGCCGTTGTAGAAGGCGAGATACCGGCCGATCGAGGCGCGCGCGTCGGACACGCTGGCGTAGGCTCGCAGGTAGACCTCCTCGTATTTGACGGATTTCCAGATG